>CAJJDH010000055.1 GCA_905182905.1 marine gamma proteobacterium HTCC2089
CCTGCGAGCGTTGCGCCAACGGTGTGCTCATAGTCCTAACGACTCCTTTATACCAAGCATGATGTTTAAATTTTGTACAGCGGCTCCAGCAGCACCTTTACCGAGATTGTCGTATCGAGCGCAGAGAATGATCCGCTGTGCATCGCCCAATACCATAAGATCCATGCGGTTGCTGTTATTACAGCCTGTTGGGTTGAGGAAACCATTCTCCATTAGCTCATCAGCCCCTAGCGACGCAACGTTGATGAACGGATCTTGCGCATAGCGCTGCCGTAAGACTTCATGCACCTGCCTAGGTGAAGCGTTATTTAGTTCAGTTGCAAATAAGGGTATCTCTACCAACATGCCTTTGTAGTAGTTGGCAACACTAGGGGTAAATATAGGTGGCACTGCGGTACCGCTGTAGCTAAGCATTTCGGGTAGGTGTTTATGCTGTTGTGCGTGTGCGTAACTCTGCACCCCCAAGGTGTCTGTTTGGGTCGCAGAAAAGTTTTGAAACTTTTCAATCATTTGTCGACCGCCGCCGGAGTAGCCAGACATAGCATGACAGCGCAGTGGCGTGTTGGCTGACAAGAGGCCTGCTTGAATAAGTGGTTTTGTTAGTAATATAAAACCTTGGGGATAGCAGCCAGGGTTGGAGACGAACTGCGCATTGGCAATTTCATTTCGCGCTGTTGGGCTGAGTTCCGCTAAACCATAGACCCATTGCGGATTGGTGCGGTGAGCTGTGCTGGCATCTAGTATTCTCGTTTGACCATCAGCCAAGGCAACGGATTCAATAGCGGCATCATCTGGCAGGCACAGAACGGCAACGTCAGCTTGTTGTAGCAGGCGCGTGCGTGCAGATGGGCTTTTGCGCTCATCGTCAGCCAAACTGATCAGCTCAATGTCTTCTCGACTACTAAGTCGTTCGCTGATTTCGATACCTGTAGTACCTACTTGTCCGTCAATAAAAACTGTGGCCATCGGGTGATTTTTACCTGATAGAAAATTGCAAGAATGTGAGTGTTTAATGCTCGTACTGTTTTTGCCCAAAACGCTGTTCCGCCCTGAGGCGCAAGCATTCTACGGGGATTGTTGGCTACTGTTAACCGCTAATTGTGCCGCTGATCTGACATACGTTTGTTGGTTTTGCCGTCAGCCAATTCGGTTGTAAGCATCTGACAGGTATAGTGGGGCGTTAGTTAATCTAGTAGCTGTAGTTCTTGGGCTTCGCCGTGAAGTGTTTCTAACAGTGATTTATCTGGATGAAAGCGTCGGGCAAGGTGAATAAAACGTAGCGTTTTGAGCGCATCCATCCATTCGTCTGCCACTCTTTGGCGCTGTTTGGTCGCAGCAGATGTATTTTTAAGCTGAGGCAAAATTCTTTGCAGGCCTAGCTCATCAAGGATTTGGCGTATCCGTGGAGAGAACTCGGCCTTGCCTGCTTGAGTATCTTGGCAGGTGGCCGCTATTTCAGCCAAACTTTGAGCTAATAGTTTGAAACTTGCGTAGTTGTAGCTTAAATAGCTACTGCCGCTTGGATCTTGATCCAGAACCTGGATGATTTTGGTAAGCGCAGGGCCTGTGCCAAAGGGCACTCTGGCTGAGGTTCTCGCTTGGACATCAATGTAGGGGGTTGTGAGTTGTGTTAACGGTGTAACTTTGCTGAGCTTGTTGAGGATGTGAAAATCTTCCCCTGCGCTACGTTTGGGGTAGCCTCTGACACTGGCGTAGTCTTGGGCGTGAATACTCAACGTGCTGCCTAAGCTTGGGTGCGCATAATTGCTGCCGTGGCGTTTCAGCGCAGCTACAAAGTAACGCATATGCAAATCGTAGAGTCGCGCAGCTGCGCTTACTTCAGGGTCTTCGCTAACATGCCTGTGTGGAAATATAGCGCACCCGCGTTGCGGCAGAGGCGTCGTAAAGTAGTCGTGGGGCAGGCGTGCGTCCGCGTCGGTCTGATAAATCCAGGGAGATATAACACGACCTTGCTGATGTAATGCCAAAGCCACATCGCTCGCCACCTTTCTCGCTAATCCCACACCTTGTTTAAACGGAATTTCTCGCCCAGTGCTGACCCTATCAATGATAATCATGCCAAAAGGCAGTGCAGTTGCCAGCGACTGGACTTGCAGCGCAGCTAAAAGCTTTCGTGTGCGTTGGGTAGGAGCAAAGTCATAATTCTTTTGTGCTTCGTCTTTGGGGGCATTGACGATGACGATGACTAGTAGATCAGTGGTGTCATCAATTTCCCCTAAAAGTTGCTGCAAAAAATTTTCTGCTTCGTCGTATGCGGGGACTACTAGGCAATGGGCATAGGTATGTTTGATGGCTGCATTAGCCGCTTCAGGCTCGGCATAGCGGCTTAGATAGTCAGCTATTGGGTCTTTCATATGCTCGCCCAATGGTTTGGTTTAATGCAGGCTCGCTGTCACGGGTAAGGTGCTGACCAAGTGGTTCTCATACTCCGCCAGTTGATTGAACCGAGGCTGAATTTCCTCTGCTGGACAATGCTGCCAAGCGAGTTCTACAAAAAGCTGCCAGTGGCGCTCTTCACTGGCAGTGATGGCAGCGTAGAATTTCTTTAGTGCTGGGTCGGTAATATGTTCGGCGACTAGCCCAAAGCGCTCTGCTCCCCTGCGCTCAATAATGCCTGCGACAAGCAGTCGGTCGAGTAAAAAGTACTCGGCATCCTTGCGTACTTGTTTGTTCATTTGCGTAACGTATGCGTCTTTGCGGTCAGCGCTAGGGACTATTTTACGCCCGAGCAATATGCGCATGACTTCGCGGTAATGGTTAAGTTCTTCCACCGCCAAATCAACCATAGCGTTCACTAGGTCTAGACGATCTGGGTAGTGTGAGGCCATGCTTAGCGCCATGCCTGAGGCCTTTTTCTCGGCAGACGCGTGGTCTTGCAGAAAAGTCTCAAAGTCCTGCAGTACAGTACCTACCCACGCTTGCGGGCTGGGTATCAGGCGCGCTAATTTTGATAAATCTGATTTAGCCATTGGCCTATGTGGGTAATTTCTTGGGGGCAAACCTGATGACCCATAGCATATTCTTGCCATTCAACGGGGTAGGCCAAATCTAGTAGTGTTTGTCGCGAAGTAATGGCCCGGGTAATGGGAATCACCGGGTCATTGATGCCATGGGCCATAAATATGGGGGTTTCAATATTGGCAAAGCCCACGCGTTCTGTAAGGCGCTGGTGGTCGTGCACGTAAGTGGATAAAGCCATAATGCCGGCTATTTTGCGGTCTATTGAGAGGCCAAGCTCCAGTGCAATAACTCCGCCCTGTGAGAAACCAGCCAAGATAATTTGGTTGGATTTAAAGCCATTGGCTATTTCATTTTCAACCAATGCTTTGATGGCCTGTGCCGACTCACTGATATCATCGCCACCTACCACCGATGAGCTGGGATCTATGTCGTACCAACCGCGCATTTCCGCGCCGCCATTCACAGTAATCGGGCGAATTGGTGCGTTAGGGAAAACAAACCTAAGGGGTTGATCCAGTTCGAGCATAGGCACGATGGGTTCAAAGTCGCTGGCATCTGCGCCAAGCCCATGCATCCATATCACGCAGCCAACTGGATTGTCGCCGGTTTGCGTCTCCAAATATTCAAGTTCGGTCATTTCTGTCATTTCGATTCTCGTCTTAGCCTTGGTGACAATCAACTAGGCTGTTTTCAATCCGTTGCGCTTTGCTCAGTCATTGAATTGATCTTGGGGCAGCACCATAACGAGATAGGGCCCTCAACCACAATGAAAAAATGGAAAATCTTTGTTCTGTCCAACCGCCGTTGAATTATTTATTGATACCAAACACAAACTGTGACAGTTGTCGGTTGTCCAAAGCCGGCGCTTTCCGATTGGGTAACTCTCTCGACGTCGATATTAGGCTGTGAGGCTAACCACAGATTGAGTTCATCCTCTAAGCCGTCGTCTGATACGGTGCCCACTCCAGATAAGAGTCCGCCCTTCGTTTTTAGGTTTTTTGTGAATATTTTGACTTTCATATTGGCAAATCTCCTTCATTGAATTGGTCGGCTGTTTCTATATTGAGTTCGCGTGCTTGCCGAGTTGCTTTGAGTAGTCAGACCTATAAAACGTATTTTCGAGCCTGCAAACAAGTACATTCTTGGTTGATGCTCGGTTGATGCTCGGTTGATGCTCGGTTGGTGCTTGGTCGGTATTTGGGCGGCTTTGCTCTGTTTGAGCGTGGTGTAGATTGCGTCTAATACGTCATTTTTCGAAGTTCACCGGCAGGTTTTCGGGGAGCGCGCTGATCAATCGGAGATTATATTAACTACTTTCTTTGCTTGAGTGCCATTGATGTGGGAGAGCATAAAGTCAAAGGTAAAGTCTATTTCCTCATTAGGCACTTCTGGATGCAGGCCAGGGTTTGCGTGCAGTCGCTTGTCCTTTGAAGCAAAGGCATCGAAGACATCAAGGCAGCCTTGGCGGTTGAATAGCTCGTCCTCTAACTGCATTAAGAAAAGTATTGGGCATGCAATAAGCTCAGCTGCCTTGAGTAGGGTTTCTCCATGTGGAAAATTTGTTTGTACGCCCATTAGCCCGAGGGTAGCTACTGTCACGTCAGTCCGGCTGGCTACAAATGGAAGTCCGTATAGAGAGCCCATTGAGAGGCCGAAGTAGGCGAGTTTGCCCACTTTCATTTCAGTTTGGATTAGTTCAACCGCGCAAGCCCACTCATCGGTCATATCTACCAGGCTATCTTTGCGTTGGTACTCTGGGAAAAATGCTCCGCGTCCACCATCGCCGACTCTACGCAGGCCGTGTACAGGCCCATCAAGTGACAGAACAGGTAGTCCAGCACCTGTAAAGCGTTCCGCGAGTTGGCTTATGGGTGTCTGATAGCGATCACCAGAGGCCCCATGACCACAACAGATAAGGGTTTTGCCCATAACAGGAGTTTTCGGTAGCCACAGGGCGCCGGTGATGTCGCGCTTATTATCGCGACATATACGAAACTCTCGAGTCAGATTGCTGCGCGGGTCTGTTGCATCTGTCCATTGGATGTCTGTAGGCATAAGTTCTCGGTAGGCTAGCGTTTCGAGGTCGAGTACCGCGTTTTGTTTGGCAATTGTGCTCTTTTTTCGTCAGGTCTAATAGTTAGTTTAGAAATAACTGCGCTTGTGAGTGCAACTTGAGGTCCGCATGGACATAATGCCGCGATGAATGAAGAAGAACGTGAAAGCTCGAAAAATTTGCGCCGCCTCGGCCCCGCATTTGCATTTTTAAAACCCTATAAGTGGCAGGTGATCATTGCCAGTGTAGCTCTAATTGTTACAGCCAGCGCCACTTTGTCTTTAGGGCAAGGGATTCGAATGGTAATAGACAGCGGTTTTGCCAGTGGCGAAATTGAGATGCTGACCCAATCACTGGTTCTATTTGTGACCTTTATAGGTGTTTTAACCGTTGGTACTTTTGTGCGCTTCTATTTTGTCTCTTGGGTTGGCGAGCGGGTGAGCGCAGACATTCGACTGGCTGTATTTGATCATTTGATACATATGCACCCGGGTTACTTTGAAGATAATGCCCCCAGCGAAATTCAGTCCAGAATCACCACGGACACCACTTTGCTGCAAACAGTTATAGGCTCTTCTGTTTCTATCGCCTTACGCAATATATTGATGTTCTTTGGTGGCATGGTGTTGTTGTTTTTGACCAACGCAAAGTTGTCATTGATCGTTTTGAGCAGTGTGCCCTTTGTTGTACTCCCCGTGATCTTTTTTGGGCGGCGTGTGCGCACTTTGTCACGCTCTAGCCAAGATCGTTTGGCGGACGTTGGTAGCCATGCGGGTGAAAGTTTCCGTCATATAAAGGTGGTGCAAGCTTTTAACCATCAAGATGCAGACACTCGCAGTTTTAACGCGAGAGTTGAGGAAGCGTTGCGAGTATCTCTGCAGCGAGTCTGGTTACGCTCGGTGCTCATCGCCGTGGTTATGTTATTGGTTTTTGGCGCTATTGCTATGTTGCTCTGGGTTGGTGGTCAAGATGTTTTAGCCGGCAATACCTCTCCTGGAGACCTTGCGGCGTTTATTTTTTATGCCTTTATCGTTGCAGGTTCTGTTGGCGCGATATCTGAAGTTTGGAGTGATTTGCAGCGCGCAGCTGGCGCTACCGAACGTTTAGTCGAAATTTTGCAATCACCTTGGGCGATTGTGGATGGTTCAGGCCCAGGTCAGACAAGCTCGGAACACTTACACGGCTTAAGTCTACAGGGCGTTAACTTTACCTATCCAAGTCGACCTGAGCAGGCGGTGCTGCAAGGTGTGAGTTTTGCAATTGCGCCAGGCGAAATGGTGGCATTGGTTGGCCCCTCTGGGGCAGGAAAAAGTACCCTATTTGATCTTTTACAGCGATTTTATGATCCCAGCTCAGGCGTTATTGCTTTGGGCGATGATGATATTCGCTCGCTCAAGTTGCGGGATTTACGCGGTACTTTTGGCTTTGTGCCACAAGATCCAGTGCTATTTGCCGGCTCACTCAGAGAAAATTTAACTTATGCAAAAGAAGATGCTTCAGATGAGGAGGTTGCGATAGCTCTGAGGGCCGCTAACGCACAAGACTTTATTGCAGCCCTACCAAACGGTTTAGATACGCGCGTGGGAGAAGGCGGTATTGGTTTGTCCGGCGGTCAGCGCCAGCGTTTAGCCATTGCTCGGGCGCTGTTGTTGAAGCCTTCTTTCTTATTGTTAGATGAAGCGACCAGTGCTCTTGATGCCGAGAGTGAGCAATACATTCGCCAATCCGTTGAAGCCCTAAAAGGCGATATGACTATATTGGTTATTGCGCATCGACTATCAACGGTTAGGCAGGCAGATCGAATATTGGTACTACAAGAGGGGGCCTTGATCGCCAGTGGTAGTCATGACGAGTTAGTGGTCAGCAATCCGTTATATGCGCGTTTTGCGAACATTCAATTTGCTACTTAGCGTTGCTTAGCTCTTTGGAGCTATTGCGCTGACAGGTTCAAGATGTTCTTTAATCCAGACACTGGTGCCTTGTGCTCCAGCGTAGATGTTAGCCTGACTCCCTGGGGGTAAACGCAGCCATGACTGAGCCTTAAACACCTCACCGTTTTCACTAAAGCTTCCATCGGTAACCAATATTTCTATACCGTGATTACTGTTAAGTATGATCTGAGTTTTTGCAGCCCAATGCTCCAGTGATACTTTTTCGCGCTGATCTATAAATAATTCCTTAACACCAACTCCCGGTCTGTCGGTAACTGGAGCGTAAGGTAATTCTGTTGTATCAATTCTCAGATCAGTACGGTCTGCAAGGTCGAACTGCCACAATTTGACGAATATTACGCAACCGTGCTCTGAGCCTGGTGTATGTGAGGACTCTGGAGGGTTACGGATGTAGCTGCCCGCCGGAAAATCTCCGTGCTCGTCTTGAAAAACACCCTCTAAGACGAGGAATTCTTCTCCTCCGGTATGAACGTGGGGTGAGAAGTAACTGTTGGGTGCATAACGGACAATGCTGGTTGCTCGAGCGATCTCGTCGCCAATGCGATCCAACATCCGTCTTTCGACACCAGCAATAGGGGATGCTAACCAATCTTGACTGGCGGCGTGCACAGCTACTCGTTGAGTAAAGTCGTTGTTTAGCTCCATTAGATCCTCCTTTTTTTAAGTCTTTATCTTTATCTTTATCTTTATCTTTATCTTTGTCTTTGTTTTTGTCTTTGTTTTTGTTTTTGTTTTTGTCTTTGTTTTTATTTTTGTCGCTGTCTTTGTTTGTGTCTAATCAGGCTCACTTATTCGAATAAATTCGACTGCAGTGGGCTGTCTTTTTCCTTTAGCTGCACGCCAATGCCTAATAATCTGACGGGTTTTTGTTGCCTTGACCATGCTTGTTTAAGCATATCTCGATAAACCTTCGGGCTAATTTCTTGGCCTGCTTGCGATACTGTTGTGGTATCAAAACCACTAAACCTGATCTTCATTGTTCTTGCTTTTACTAAGTCTGCGCATTGTGATTTCTCAATGCGTCTTTCTAGGTCTGCAAACAGTACTTGCAGCGGCGTGTTACACGAGCCTTCGTCGGGTAAGTCGGTTATAAATGTGTGTTCAGTACTGACGGATTTTCGAATGCGATTATTGTTTACGGGCCTTTCGTCCTGACCGCGACACAAATTGTATAAACGACCACCGAATTTTCCGAATAGCTTGCTTAGTTCGGGTAGCGTTTTAGTTTGCAGGTCTTTACACGTGTGTAAATCCAATGCATGCATTTTCTTTGCTGTGACAGAGCCGACACCAAAAATTTTCTTTACCGGTAATTCCAGCATAAAGGCGTCGATTTCTTCGGGTATTAGAGTGAACTGTCCGTCAGGTTTGTTCCAGTCAGAAGCTATTTTTGCGAGGAATTTGTTCGGTGCGATGCCTGCGGAGATAGTAATGCCAACTTCTTCTCTAACTCTCCGGCGAATGCTCTTTGCAATTAATGTGGCGCTACCACGCTCAAGATCGCTGTTGCTCACATCGAGGAATGCTTCATCTAACGATAATGGCTCTACTAGATCAGTATAGTCGTGGAAAATCTTTTGAATTTTTTGCGATTCGTTTTTATATTTTTCCATGTTGGGTCGAATGATCACTAAGTCTGGGCATGCTCGAAGGGCTTGAGACATAGGCATTGCTGAATGTAGGCCAAACTCGCGGGCTTTGTAGTTACATGTCGCTATAACGCCTCGTTGGTCTGGGCTGCCGCCTACGGCAATGGCTTTTTCTAACAGTGAAGGATTGTCGCGCATTTCCACGGATGCATAGAAGCTATCGCAGTCACAATGGATTATCTTTCGAGTTGTCGTTGCGCTAGTTCCGTACATTTTTCAGCTAGTCATTGCTACTTTAATGGTTAAGCAGATTACTCTAATCAAATTAGTTTTTCGCAGCCACTTGAATAAATAACCGTTGTAATCAATCCGGTCGTCCTCTATGAAGTATTGTTCACCGATATCTCCTGTCAAATTTCCATAATGAGATAGATAATTCTTGTGTTGAGTATTCAAATAATGGTGTTTTACGCTGGTTTAACAAAAATTTTGTTAGCAATTTCACTAATCGTTTGTGTAGACTGTCGACCAAAAATATACTAACTACTTGATTACAAAGATGAAACTAGTTGTTGTTAGAAAAATTTAAGCTAATTACGGAAGAGAAAAATCATGGGGCCATTGTCTGGATTTAAAATTATAGAGCTAGCTGGTATAGGTCCCGGTCCTTTCTGCGGCATGATGCTGGCAGACATGGGGGCTGAAGTAATTCGTGTAGAACGATTTTCTGCCGCTGCCGATTCTGCTGCCACCGCGCCGAAAGATATCCTTGCAAGAAATAGACGTTCAATTGCCGTAGATTTAAAAAGCCCGGCAGGCATTGAAACCGTTATGCGTCTGATAGAGGGCGCTGATGCGTTGTTTGAGGGGTTTCGGCCCGGCGTTACAGAACGCCTAGGACTTGGTCCCGATCAGTGCCTTGAACGCAACGAGCGCTTAGTTTACGGGCGCATGACAGGTTGGGGGCAAGACGGGCCAATGGCACAAGCGGCGGGCCACGACATTAACTACATAGGCTTGGCAGGAGCATTACATGCCATGGGCCGTGCCGGTGAAAAGCCGGTTCCGCCTCTGAATCTCGTTGGAGATTTTGGCGGTGGCGGTATGTTGTTAGCCTACGGTTTAGTCTGTGCTTTATTGGAAGTGTCTAAGTCTGGAAAGGGTCAGGTGGTTGACGCAGCGATGATTGATGGCACATCTGCCTTAATGGCGATGTTTTATTCTATGTCAGCAAGTGGTAGATTCCACCTAGAGCGCGGAACCAACCTGTTAGACGGCGGTGCACATTTTTACGATACTTATCGTACCAAGGATGATGAGCATATTTGTATCGGCTCGATAGAGCCGCAGTTTTATGCGCTTTTGATTGAAAAAGCCGGCTTAGACGCGGAAAAATTTGCTCCGCAAATGGATGAGAGTCAGTGGCCAGAGTTGAAAGCTGAGCTTACCAATGTGTTTTTGACTAAAACTCGAGCGCAATGGTGTGAGTTGATGGAAGGCACTGACGTTTGTTTTGCGCCGGTATTGAATTTGCAAGAGGCGGCCGAGCATCCACACAGCAAGGCACGTAACAGTTATTTGCAGGTTGATGGAGTGTTACAACATGCTCCAGCACCTAGATTCTCCAGAACTAAAGCTGGAGAAGTTAAGGGCGCTCGAGTTCCAGGTGAGGACTCTCGCGCAGTTTTACAAGAATTTGGATTTAGCGATGCAGAAGTTGGTCAGTTAGAAGGCGACCAGGTTATCGCAAAAGTCTAAATTTCACAGAAATGTGAAATCTAAGGTCAGGGAATGTTCCTGGCTATTCGCAGGCTCAGGTCTGTATGACTTGTAGTTTAAACAGTGTTGATCACTTGAAATAGAGAGCAGGAAGCATCCGATGAGTGTAGAACTATTAGATAATCCGAGATTTTTTGGTTTTCGCGTACGTAGACAAATCGAGGGTAAGACCTACCAAGAATATTTTTCGTTAAAGGAAAATAGTAAGAGAATGCGCGGGGCAAAGCGTGCCGAAGTTAAGGCAGTTGCTGACGCCCGTGATGAAGTATTGAAGGGGCTACAGCAGAAGGCTCGCGATAAGAACGATCGTGAAATTCAACTTGATCCAAGTGGTCAGATTCGTGGAATTTTGTGCCGTATGAAGAGAGAAAAGAGTGGAACGCTTACGCCTGTATTCCAGGTTGGTGTTATGTCACGAATTCGCGGCAAAATTGTTAATACCACGGTTTCTATCACGAAGCACGGTCGTGTTGACGCATGGGAGCGAGCAGTAGACTTTTACTGTGAGCACAAGCGTATTGGCAATCGTACAAAGACTTATAAAGAACTTATAGCACGTTGTCCTAAGCCTGCTCAGATTAAGAAGTTCACCCAACAGTAAGACCCTTTTACTGTTTCAATACACCGCAAATTAGCTGACGCTGTTTGCGGTGTTTTCTTTTGCGCACTAAGCTAACTTACGCTTGCAGTGCCGCGTCTTGTTCAAGCCAATATTTTAGCCACAGTCGGGGTTTAGCTATCCTTCGGAGGACCTTTGGAAATCACTAATAACAACTATGCCAAAGTATATCAGCGGTCATTGACCGAGCCAGAGGCCTTTTGGGCCGAACAAGCTAGAGAAATTCCGTGGATCAAGGCGCCGAGTAAAATTCTTACGCAAGATGAGCGGGATGTTTGGCGCTGGTTTGCTGATGGCGAGCTCAATTCCTGTTTTGTTGCGCTGGACCAACATGTAGAGCAAGGGCGAGGCGAGCAAACTGCACTGATCTACGACTCACCAGTAACGAATACCGTAGAACAATATTCCTATGAAGAGTTGCGCGATTGGACAGCTCGGGTCGCAGGTGGCTTGCGCGAACTTGGTGTAGAAAAAGGCGATGTAGTCATTATCTATATGCCCATGGTGCCTGAGACAGCTGTTGCCATGCTAGCTTGCGCTCGGATTGGTGCCATTCACTCTGTAGTTTTTGGCGGCTTCGCGCCGCGTGAATTGGCCATGCGTATTGACGATTCCGCGCCTAAGGTAATCATGGCAGCCTCCTGTGGAATAGAGGTAGATAAAGTCATTGCCTATCAACCCCTACTTAATGACGCCATTGAAATAGCCAAACATACGCCCGAACACGTGGTTATGTTACAGCGCACCCAAGCATTGGCGACATTAAAGCCGGGGCGAGATATAGACTGGGAAACATGGCAGCGACAAGCTGAACCTGTTGCCTGTGTACCGGTAGCGGCAACGGATCCGCTTTACATATTGTATACTTCGGGCACTACGGGCAAACCCAAGGGCATTGTTAGAGATAATGGCGGTCACGCTGTGGCGCTTCGCTACAGCATGGGCGCTATATACAATGTAGGTATAGGCGATGTTTATTGGGCTGCATCAGATGTGGGCTGGGTGGTAGGCCACTCTTACATTGTTTACGGGCCACTATTTGCAGGCTGCACAACTGTGTTGTTTGAAGGCAAGCCAGTCCGCACTCCTGATGCTGGCGCATTTTGGCGTGTGCTATCAGAACACAAAGTGAAGAGCTTTTTTGTTGCGCCGACGGCGTTTAGGGCGATGAAAAAAGAAGACCCTGATTGCGCATTACTCGAAAAGTACGATATTTCTAGCTTGGAGTATCAATTTGTCGCAGGCGAGCGCCTAGACCCACCCACTTATCACTGGCTTAACGAACACCTAGACGTGCCTATCATCGATCATTGGTGGCAAACAGAAACGGGTTGGTCTATTTGCGCAAATATGGCCGGTATCGAGTTATTAGAACGTAAAGCAGGGTCCTGCACGTTGCCCGCGCCAGGTTGGGATTTGCGGATTTTGGATGAGGCTGGGCAGGAATTGGGCCCCAATCAAGAAGGTGCGATTGTTATAAAAGAGCCAATGCCCCCCAGTTCGTTTCCTACAGTTTGGGGTGATCATGCACGCTATGAGGAAAGCTATTGGAGCCAATATCCAGGGTTTTACCTGACCGGTGACGGAGGCTATCGTGATGAGGACGGTTATGTTTTTGTTATGGGTCGTACCGATGACGTAATGAATGTAGCAGGGCACCGGCTATCTACTGGGCAAATTGAAGAAGTTGTCGCTGATCATCCAGCGGTGGCTGAGTGTGCGGTTATTGGCATTGCTGATCAGGAAAAAGGTCAAATACCTATGGGCCTTTTGCTTCTGAAAGATGGCGTTAATATCCAGGCATCTGCTTTGCAAGACGAGTTAGTTCAGTTGGTGCGCAAGTCTGTTGGTCCAATTGCGAATTTCAAAACAGCAATCGTTGTGCGGCGTTTACCAAAAACGCGTTCTGGAAAAATTCTTCGGCAAGTTATTAGAAAGATAATTGATCGGCAGCCATATATCGTACCCTCAACTATCGATGACCCTTTGATTATCGATGAGTTGATAGACACGCTGAAGAATCATGATTTGCTTTAAGTGAGCGTTTTTCAGATGATGCGCGGCAACGATCTATCGATCAGTTAAAACCTTCTTATTTTGGAGTAGAAGAAAGTAGTGATTATTGTTCAAGGAAGCATTCCGGTACGTCCGGAGTGTCGTGATCAAGCATTGTCCATGGCCAAAGAAATGGTGGCAGCCTCTAGGTTGGAGAGTGGTTGTGTCAGCTATGATTTTTATGTCGGTTTGGCCGACCCGAATACCCTAATGCTGTTTCAAGAATGGGAGAGTTTAGACGCTCTGCAATTGCATTTTGAAACTAAGCATATGGATGAGTTTTTGCAGCAATTGCCAGATATTCTCTCCGGTGAAGTTATTACCAAGCGTTACGCGGTGCAGAGTATTGAAGAGGAAGAAGCGGTTTTGATTGAAGCGGAAGAACCCACAATTCATTGAGCATAGCCTGGCTACCGCTGGTCTATATCTATTCGCCTAATGGTGGGCCGCGTGATCAAATGTTTTTCTGTATTGCATATTCTATCTGAGGGCTAATGTTGTCAGAGCTAACTCACATTAAGAACTTTATTCAACTGACGTCTTCTGTGGGGACCGCAGGGCAACCCCGAGCCGAAGATTTTGCCGATATCGCCGCGGCGGGCTATAACGTGGTAATCAATCTAGCCATGGCAGATTCAGAGCACGCATTGCCTAATGAGGGCAACTTGGTAGCCGAATTGGGCATGACCTATATTCACTTGCCAGTTAATTTCCAAACGCCTCAGGTTACAGATGTTGCACAGTTCATTCGCCTAATGCGCGGATTAGATGTGGATAAAGTCTTTGTTCACTGTGTCCTCAATTTGCGTGTTTCGGCCTTTATGTACCACTACTTAAAGCTTGAAAAAAACTACTCTGACCCGGACGCTCGCTCACCAATTTTGGAAAAATGGGCACCTCATATGGATGATGTTTGGGCAGGTCTAATGGGCTGGCAGCGAGAAGACATTTTCTCCTAGCATCATCGGTATGAATATGCGCAGGCCGGAGTAAGGCTAATGCGTGTGCAGCCCCACATAAATCTATCCTCCTTAGACCCTAGTAAAAGCAGATTAGTGATTATTTAGAAACTCGGCGTTGAAATTTTGGCTTCTCCGTTGTGTCGATCCAGTGCATAGCCTAAACTGCGCGGCTTTCCGATAGCCTGCAAATGGTGGCCTAATGCGGAAATCTCCTTTTTTTTGCGGCTTATGGTGACCCTCAGGTTCGCCCAAGACCGCTGTTTCCTACGAGAATTATATGATCGACCTATTACCTAGCAGAACTGCCTCTGCAGGGAATGATATTCTTTCCGGACTGACGGTTGCTTTGGCCCTAGTGCCTGAAGCGGTTGCATTCGCATTCGTAGCCGGCGTTGAGCCATTAGTTGGGCTGTACGCTGCGTTTATGGTGGGCCTAATTACTGCTTGTATTGGTGGTCGCCCAGGGATGATTTCAGGCGCTACTGGTGCGCTTGCTGTAGTGATGGTGGCGTTAGTTGCCGATCATGGAGTTGAGTATCTGTTTGCTACCGTAGTACTTATGGGCATTCTGCAAATTTTGGCTGGAGTTTTCCGCCTCGGTAAATTTATCCGCATGGTCCCTCACCCCGTAATGTTAGGTTTTGTGAACGGTTTAGCCATTGTGATCTTTCTTGCGCAACTGAGTCAGTTCGGTGTTGCTGGCGAGCCGGGCTGGTTGGACGGTACGTTTATGCAAGGCAGTATTCTTGATGTTGCCTGGCTGGAGCAAAGCCAACTCTATATGTTAATTGGCCTTGTGCTGCTGACTATGTTGATTATCAATTTCTTACCCAAGCTGACAACGGCGGTGCCATCATCTTTGGCAGCTATCTTAGTCGTCAGTTTGTTGGTGGTTTTTCTTGATTTAGATACCCGAGTGGTTGGTGATATTGCTTCGATTAGCGGCGGTCTACCTACTTTTCATATTCCTTCTGTGCCTTTGAATTTCACAACGTTGGCTATTATTTTTCCTTACGCGGTCATTTTGGCGGCCATTGGTCTGATCGAGTCGCTACTAACTCTGCGCCTTGTTGATGAGATTACTGAATCTCGCGGCCGTGGTAATAAAGAGTGTGTGGGCCAAGGTATAGCAAATACAGTGACCGGGATGTTTGGCGGCATGGGCGGTTGCGCCATGATTGGTCAAAGTATGATCAATGTGAACTCTGGTGGTCGTGGACGTCTTTCTGGCATTTCCGCCGCATTGTTCTTGCTGCTGTTTATTTTGGTGGCGTCCCCCTTCATTGAACAAATTCCTTTGGCTGCGCTAATTGGCGTTATGTTTATTGTCGTTATCGGTACATTTGAGTGGAGTAGTTTTCGCGTAATTCGCAAGGTGCCCAAGAGTGACGCCTTGGTTTTAGTCTTGGTATCTGCTGTTACTGTGGCGACTGACTTAGCTGTGGCCGTTATTGTTGGTGTTATTGTCTCGGCGCTAGTGTTTGCTTGGGAGCACGCGAAACAGGTGCGAGTTGAGGCGCGAGAAGATCACAAGGGTTCCACTGTTTACGCTGTTCATGGGCCGCTATTTTTTGGTTCAGTCACCTCTTTTTTGGATCGCTTTGACCCAACGCTCGCCAATGACGATGTGGTGGTAGATTTTGCTGAATCCAGAGTGTGTGATCACTCAGGGCTAGAGGCCATAGATACTCTTGCTGAACGCTATCTCAATAGTGGTAAGACACTACATTTGGTGCACTTGAGTGGAGAGTGTAAACACCTGCTGAGAAAAGCTGGGAGCTTGGTTGAAGTAAACGTGATTGAAGATCCGCGTTATTTTGTCGCCGAGGACAGTTTGGGCTAAAGCCTTTATCCAGAGCTGGCTCGCCACTTAGACCAATAGGCAGAGGTGTTGTCCAACCTCTTCTTCTACCTCTTTCCTCCGTGTTCAGACTAGGGTAAACCCTAGTCGTCTTGTGGCCCATTAAACTCCCGTAGCTTGCGTACGAAAAGTGCGCTGACGGAGCAAAGGCCTAAAGAAAAGAATAGCTCCGCGGTGCCAAACCAAAATAATGCTGGGTCGAAGATCACCAATATTCCATGTATGAAATATAGTGTGCTAACCATGCATAGTAGAAACATGCTTTTCAACTGACCTTGCATGACTCCTGGAACAGTTAACAGCAGCGGAGCAATTTGGATAAAAAACCAAACCGTATTCACAGCAGGTGTAGCCAGGGGCTCAAGAAAAAATTGTCTCATGCCGGTTAACGAGACCAAAGATCCCAGCATTACTAGAATGATAAATAGCCAGCCTTTCAATTAGATTCTCCGCCAATTTTTAGTGCAAGTTCTGCCAATTGTTGCCCGGCGGCCTCAGCTAAAATCGCTTCTTCCTTGGACAACGTCGCGCCATTATTTTGTTCCCGTCCCTGCACATGGGTAACGCCGTAAGGTGTGCCTCCAGTTTGGGTAGAATTCAGTTCTGGGTAACTATAGGGAAGCCCTTGAATGATCATGCCGTGGTGTAGCAACGGCACCATCATGGTCAGTAGGGTAGATTCTTGACCGCCGTGAATGGAGCCACTGGAGCAAAATACGCTAGCTGGTTTGCCTACCAAGGTTTGTCCGGCCCACAGGTCCGCCGTGCTGTCCAAAAAATATTTCATTGGCGCAGCCATATTGCCAAAGCGAGTTGCACTGCCTAACGCTAGGCCACTACACCCAGCTAAGTCCTCTTTAGAGCAAAAAACTGCACCTTCGTCGGGTACAGATGGCGCTGTTCGTTCGATAACGCTACTAACGGGTGGAACGGTTCTGATTCTAGGCTCTATTCCGGCAACTTTGTCGACGCCTCGCCCTATATGCATTGCGAGGTTTTGTGTTCCCTGGGTACGAGAGTAGTAGAGGATGAGTATGTATTTGCTGGTATTCATAGTAGGTCTAATACTTGTTCTGGTGGTCTACCGATAATGGCCCTGTTGCCACATAGAACAATAGGTCTTTCGATGAGGATTGGGTTTGCGATCATGGCACTAACCAGTTGATCTTCGGTTGTGGTGGGGCCATCAAGATTTAGGGCGCTAAACACATCTTCGCCGCGTCGTATTAGATCAATGGGCTGATAGTTGAGTAGGCTCAAAATACGTTTGAGTTGATGCCCAGTAGGTGGGTTATCAAGGTACTCGACAATTTCGACATTTACATTTTTCTCTTGGAGCAATTCGAGAGTCGCGCGAGATTTTGAGCACTTCGGATTGTGATAGATAACGTAAGTTTGCATTGATCTTTAGTTAATAAGATTTGGGGGTACAGTATAGGCATGAGTAAGAATGACGCCAGCGATAACGAAAATTTGCCTAAGTTAAACCGTGCAGATCAGCTTTGGACTGCAGTTGTCCAACATATGTCTTTATTGGGGCAGCAGTTGCTGCGCTATGATTGCCTGACATCAGCTGCGGCCCTGACTTACACCACACTTTTTGCAGTGGTGCCGTTGATGACAGTGACTCTGTTGTTTTTCTCCCTGCTGCCTGAGTTTGCCGAGCTTGGTCAAGATTTTCAGAACTTTCTGTTCCAAAACTTTTTGCCGGCTGGGTCAACTTTGGTTCAAGAGAAATTGTTGGAGTTTGCAGACCGAGCGACTGGGTTGACTGCAGCTGGCGTCATTGGGCTATTAGTCACAGCATTGATGATGTTGGTCGCTGTTGAAAAGCAGTTCAATATTATTTGGCAGGTCGAAGCGCCGAAATGGAGTTTGCACAGAGTTTTGGTTTATTGGGGTATTTTGTCTCTGGGGCCGGTGGCTATAGTCAGCGGAATGTTAGTTAGCGCTTATGTGCTGAGTATTCCACTTATCTCCGATCTAGAAGCCTGGACTGCAGGTGAAACAATACTCACTTACTTACCCATTTTATTAACCTCTATTGGCTTCACTGCTTTATATGTTTTAGTGCCGAATTGTAAGGTTGCGCCTCTGCATGGTTTCTATGGTGGTGTTATGACAGCCGTTGTATTTAAGCTGGCATTTTTTATCTACACCGAAGCATCGAAAAATTTCTTTTATGATGCAATTTACGGTGCTTTTGCGGCGCTACCGATATTTCTCATTTGGTTGTACTTAGTCTGGGTGATTGTTTTAGCCGGCGCAGTATTTGTACGATCGATGTCTATGGACTGCATAGACGTGCCGTCTAGTGAACCGGCTATAGTTAAAGCTGTTCGTCTGCTCAGAGTTATGCGTCGGGCTCATACTAACGGCGAAGGAGTAGAAGAGAGTGTGTTGCGCAGTACAGGCTACTTTTCTGCTAGCCAATGGCACGATACGATTTCCGCATTGCAGCAACTAAAACTCATAAATCTTGACGAAGATCAAAGTTGGCGCTTGGGTAGAGATCTAAAGGCGGTTACTCTATGGCAGTTGGTGCATATTTTCCCCGGACACGTTACACAAGATGGTCTGGGTGCAATTTCTGATCTCCCAGAATTGGCGCGTTCTTTGTTGTCTTTGTCTGAATTTGGTGAAGCGCATTTGTCGCTGAGTCTGGATGAGGTTTTAGCCACATAGTTCAGTGATGTTTTTATGCGCGGCTTTTTCGCGCAGTTATTGTGAGTAATAGATTGATTGATTCAGCTTTTTTGAAACGAGGATTTAGCCTCAAGACAATTTGTATTGTCCTGCTTATAAGTCTGTCGGGGTGTTCTACCGAACCAAGTTTTCGCCTTGCAGGTGGCTCGCAAATTCAGCTGTCTGAGCTGCATGGTAGTTGGGTGTTGATCAATTATTGGGCAGACTGGTGTCGACCCTGCCGGGAAGAGATTCCCGAATTGAATGAGTTACACGAGCGCCAAGAGGGCGAGCCGATTTATGTCTTAGGCGTGAATTTTGACTATCTAGAAGGGCAGGAGCTAGAGTCACTGATTGCACAGATGGGTATAGAGTTTCCGGTCCTTGTGGATGATCCCCAGGTTATAGTCGGCTACGATGCGGCTCAAGTGTTGCCTATGACGGTAATTATTTCCCCTCAAGGCTCGGTGCATAACGTGCTTGTGGGTCCGCAAACTACCGAAACTATTGAAGCAAGTTTATAACTCAGAGCGGACGATAATAAGGCTATTACCTTCAAGGCATTAGCCCAGAGTTAACCGCGCCTTATCTTGAAGCCAAAGGCGTGGCGCTCACCGTAGAGGAGCTACTTCAGCTTTGCTGTAACTTCATCTATGACATTAACCAAAGATACTTCGGTTGCAGACGCCTCATGTCTTAGTTTGTATTCAACAACATCGTTTTTCAAACCTCTGTCGCCTACTACCAAGCGTTGGGGAATGCCGATTAAGTCTGCATCGGCAAATTTCACTCCCGGGCGCTCGTCGCGGTCGTCGAGCAAAACTTCAAGACCGGCCGCAATAGCATCTGCGTAAAGTTTTTCCGCAGCCTCGCGCACCGCGGTCGATTTCTGCGGATTTAGGGCAACTATGTGCAAATCGTAAGGAGTAAGGGGCTGCGGCCACAAGATACCGTCCTCGTCATGGTTTTGTTCTATCACTGCAGCTACGAGGCGGGTCACCCCCATGCCATAGCAGCCCATGATCGGTATTTGGCTAGTGCCCTCTTTATCTAAAACGGAGGCTTCTAACGGCTCACTATAGGCTTTATCGAGTTGGAAAATATGCCCAACCTCAATGCCTCTTAAAAATTCAATGGTGCCCTTACCGTCTGGTGCGGTATCGCCTTCAACAACATTACGGGCATCTACTATTTGCTTATCCTCCAAGGCACAGTCTCGGTGCCAGTTGGCACCAGTGAAGTGCACTGCATCTTCATTGGCGCCACAAACGAAGTCAGCCAGCGCCGCCGCATCGCGATCAACCAAGTAATCGATTTTGCAATTTACCGGACCTAGAGAACCTGGGTGTGCGCCCATTGAAGCTACTATTTCTTTTTCATCAGCAAACGTTAATGGCGCAACAATATTTGGTAATTTTGCTGCTTTTATTTCATTCAGTTCATGATCGCCACGTAAAATAATTGCTACCGGACCTTCGTTACCTTTAACGACCAGTGTTTTTACGCAGCGATTTGCAGGTAGGTTAAGGCGCTTGGATATAGCGTCGATAGTTTTCTCGTTGGGCGTATCTATTCTTTCAAGATCTTCAGCCGGTGCTGGGGCACTAGATGGCGCTAAAGCGGTGGCTTTTTCCAAGTTGGCGGCGTAAGTGCCACCCGCTGCATAAGCAATAGTATCCTCGCCTGAAGATGCTAAGACATGGAATTCATGGGAGTTGTCGCCACCAATATTGCCTGTATCTGCTTGCACGGGTCTAAAAGTGAGTTGCATACGGGTGAGAATGCGTGAGTAGCAGTCGTACATTTCTTGATAGGTGGCGTCGAAACTCGCTTGATCTAGGTGAAATGAGTACGCGTCCTTCATCATAAATTCCCGCGCGCGCATGACGCCAAATCGTGGACGCCTTTCATCTCTAAACTTTGTTTGAATTTGATAAAAGTTGATGGGCAACTGTTTATAGCTGTGAATCTCACGACGGAAAATATCAGTGATAACTTCTTCGTGGGTTGGCCCCAGACAAAAGTCGCGTTCGTGTCTGTCTTGCATACGCAGCATTTCGTCGCCCATTTTTTGCCAGCGCCCACTTTCCTGCCAAAGTTCGGCAGGTTGAACCACTGGCATCAAAACTTCTTGAGCTCCGCTTATATTCATTTCCTCGCGGATTATAGTTTCAATTTTTCTAAGCACCCTCAAACCCAAAGGTAGCCAGGTATAAAGTCCACTTGCGAGTTGGCGAATGAGACCTGCTCGGAGCATTAGTCGATGACTAATCACATCGGCATCAGCAGGGTTTTCTTTCAACGTGGGTAATAAGAGAGTTGATTGGCGCATATTTGAACTTTTTAATGGGTGTTTGATAGGTGAAAGTACATTCGCATTAAAAACAATGCGCGGTTCATATCATAAGGCAAAAAAAAACCGATTGGCGATCAATCGGTTCACTACCCCAATACTTCCTGCTTAGATTCATATCCCTATTATTTGTAACAAACCATGCCTGATGGAAGTCAGAATTAGTTTGTCCTATCTCGGGGTTTAGCATAGCTAGGAGTGAATAAATGCACTCCTAGCTATATCTAGCATATGGGTATTTGTCGCTTAACTATAAGGCTAGTTAGGCAATCATATCCTTAAGCTTCTTCAAAGCTGAGATGCGAACACGAGTAGTCGCTGGCTTAGCTGCAATGACGATTTCTTCGCCAGTAGCAGGGTTGCGACCCATACGTTTCTTAGTTGCAGGGCGCTTAGCCGCCTTGATTTTTAGCAGACCAGGAAGAGTGAATTCGCCAACAGAGCGCTTGCGAATGTGGCGCTCAATTACAGACTCTAATTCGTCCATAACCGAAGCTACCTGTGCACGGCTCAAGTTAGTTGACTCAGCAATATCGTTAAGAATTGCGGTTTTCGTCATTTTAGCCTTAACGCCTGCCTTTGGCTTTGCTGCGGGAGCGGCAACTGCAGCTTTTTTAGCTGGAGCTTTTTTAGCAGCAGCTTTTTTAGCTGGAGCTTTCTTGGCAACAACTTTCTTAGCTGGAGCTTTCTTGGCGGCAGCTTTCTTAGCTGGAGCCTTTTTAGCTACTGCTTTTTTAGCCGCTGCCTTTTTAGCTACAGGAGCTTTTTTTGCTGGAGCTTTCTTTGCAACTGCTTTTTTAGCCGGAGCTTTCTTTGCAACTGCTTTTTTAGCAGGTGCTTTCTTCTTAGTAGCCATATGCTGGTCCTTTGATTTCAAATTGGTCTGCGCATTCCACGTTTTTAGGGCAAAAGCCACCAAAGCAATTAGCTAAGGTAATTTGCCGAAAAAAAGCGCGGGCCGTCGCAAAGTTTTTTATAACTTGATCTTCAACTCTGTTTTCAAACTTCGTATCACCGGTATCTTGCAAACGTTGATCTAACAACATAGCAATCTCTAACAGCAGTCGTTGGTCTACCTTATAACAATTGCGGTACTAGCCAAAAGCAAAAAGTGATGCGACTGCACAAAAACCGCCAAAAGACTTCTTTCAACAGGTTTTCACGTTAAAGTATGCAACTGATTTGAGGTCTACGGTTACACTTAGTTTAATCCTTAACAGACACTTAGGTCTGAAGGCGCTTTATAGCTGATCAAATACGGTGTCGCAAGAAAAAGTAGGCAAAATCACTGTATTTTTGCTGCTTTTTTTAAGATCATGCGCCGCTTGTTGAAAGTTTTACCTAGAAGAAAATTTTATGCCGATTTATGAATATCGATGCGATGACTGTGATCATCAATTAGAAGTGGTACAAAAGCTGAGTGAAGAACAACTAGTTAGTTGTCCGGAATGTAAAAAAGATAGTTTGAAAAAAATAATTTCCGCAGCTGGTTTTCGTTTAAAGGGCGATGGTTGGTATGAAACAGACTTTAAGTCTGGCAAAAAGAAAAATGTTGCGGGGTCAGAATCTGGCTCATCAAATACTAGTTCATCTGGCGACTCTTAGAGCTCGCTGCCAAATTCCCGTCTAAAGTATCAGCTAAACTCTGAGTGATAGACGGTTAACAAGAAAGAAATGAACTGAAACTTTTAGTTTCAGTATTACTAAGCACAAACAAAAGGGATGGCCATGCGCAGTCACTACTGTGGCAATATTCGCTCAAGCGATGTGGGTGAAGAAGTTGAGATTTACGGTTGGGTGCATCGTCGCCGCGACCATGGTGGGGTGATCTTTTTAGATGTGAGAGACCGCACAGGGATCTTGCAGGTAGTTTTCGATCCAGATACCCAGGAGAGCTTTGCGGCTGCGGACTCTGTACGTAATGAGTTTGTACTTAGCGCGAAGGGTCGAGTCAGACCGCGTCCCGAAGGCACCGTTAATGCGGATATGCCTACCGGCGAAATCGAGGTGCTCGGTTTAGAACTGACTGTGTTGAACGCTGCGAAGACCCCACCATTCCAGTTGGACGAACATTCTGAAGCTGGCGAAGATGTGCGTTTGCGCTATCGTTACTTAGATTTGCGCCGCCCTGAGATGCAGCAACGTATGCAAACTAGGGCGAAGATCACCAGCCAAGTAAGAAATTATCTAGAGGGTCAGGGTTTTTGGGACATCGAAACACCAACACTGTCCAGAGCAACCCCGGAAGGTGCGCGGGACTATTTGGTGCCAAGTAGAACTCACCCCGGTGAATTTTTTGCGCTACCACAGTCACCTCAGGTGTATAAGCAGTTGCTGATGATGTCTGGGATGGATAAGTACTATCAAATAGCACGATGCTATCGCGATGAAGACTTGCGCGCAGATAGGCAGCCAGAATTTACTCAGATAGATATAGAAGCTTCCTTTACGACTCAAGATCAGATCATGACGATGACAGAAGGCATGCTTAGGCAGGTTTTCGCAAATACTCTGAACGTTGAGTTAGGGGAATTTCCAGTTTTGAGTTGGGCCGAAGCAATGCGTGATTTTGGCAATGATCGCCCAGATCTGCGCAATCCAATGCGCTTGGTAGATATTGCTGATTTGATGAGCACCGTTGAATTTAAGGTATTTCAGGGTCCAGCCAGCGATCCCAACGGTCGCGTTGTAGCATTGCGAGCCCCCGGTGGCGCCACGTTGTCGCGTAAAGTAATTGATCAATATACTGCATTTGTTGGACGTTACGGTGCCAAGGGCTTGGCCTATGTGAAGGTCAATGATTTGAGCGCAGGTGCTGAAGGGTTGCAGTCACCTATTTTGAAGTTTATGCCGGCTGATGTAATTCAGTCCGTACTTGAGCGTGTTGGGGCCCAAACTGGTGACTTAGTATTCTTTGGTGCAGACCAAGCTAAAGTTGTTAACGATGCCATGGGCGCGTTGCGCAATGAGCTTGGCGCAGACCTGAACTTGTTAGAAGGTGAGTTCAAGCCTTGCTGGGTTGTCGACTGGCCAATGTTTGCTGAAGGTCGCGACGGTACCTTTAGTGCTGAGCATCACCCGTTTACTCGACCGACTTGCAGTCCTCAGGAGCTACTAGACAATCCTGGCGCCGCGCAAGCCGCTGCCTATGATGTTGTGCTAAATGGCTATGAGTTGGGTGGGGGTTCTTTGCGAATTCACGACCAAAATATGCAAAAAGCGGTTTTCGACGTCTTGAAGATGGACGAAGAAGGCCAAGAGAAATTCGGCTTTTTGTTGGAAGCACTTCAATATGGTTGTCCGCCTCATGGAGGCATTGCTCTGGGTCTAGATCGCTTGGTTATGTTGATGACTGATAGTCAGTCTATTCGAGAAGTAATCGCATTTCCGAAAACCCAGACAGCTTCTTGCGCCATGATGGACGCGCCGGGTAGTGTCGAGGAGCAGCAACTCCGAGATTTACACATCCGTTTGCGCACACCTGCAGCGGCGAGTACTGAAAACAAGTAGCGCTTACAGCAAGATAGCTGCTGATAGACATGGTTAGAAAATACCCCAAGCTAGGGTAGGTCGGAAACAGAAATACATGTGGGAACTTTGCGTCGAGGAGATTAGCTAATGGCAGGTCATAGTAAATGGGCGAATATCAAGCACCGTAAAGCGGCGCAAGATAAGAAACGCGGCAAGCTATATACCAAGTTGATTCGTGAAATAACTGTGGCTGCCCGTTTAGGCGGCGGTGTAGTTGACGACAATCCAAGATTACGGGCCGCGGTAGATAAGTCACTGGGCGCAAATATGCCAAAAGATACTATCGAACGTGCTATTCAACGCGGCGCTGGTGGTGTGGACGGCAATGACGTAGAAGAATTGGTGTATGAAGGTTATGCAAATGGTGGCGTTGCGGTCTTAGTAGAGGTTATGACAGACAATCGCAATAGAACCGTTGCTGAAGTGCGTCATGCTTTTAGCAAGTACGGTGGTAACTTGGGCACAGATGGCTCAGTAGCCTACTTGTTTAGTCGCCAAGGTATTATCAATTTCGCACCTGGAGTAGATGAAGAGCAGTTAATGGACGCGGCTCTTGAGGCCGGTGCCGACGATATTGAGACAGATGATGATGGCGGTATAACCGTTACTACACCTTGGGAAAATCTTAGCACGGTAGTTGCTGGATTGACCGAGGCTGGTTTCGAGCCCGACCACTTTGAAGTCACTATGGTTGCATCTACTACTAGCGAATGTGATTTAGAGATGGCCGAGAAAGTTCTCACTTTGATCGATGTTCTTGAGGATTTAGATGATGTGCAGGAGGTCCATACTAATGGTGAATTTCCTGAGGAAGCTTACGCCTAGAAATCTTTACAACCTTCTATCTCGACGATTTCTCAGCTAGGCAAAAGTCTATGGTTGACGTTCAACATTGTATTCTCGGCATAGATCCGGGGTCTCGACTCACCGGTTACGGGCTGGTCGCGGTCAACGGTCGAAAAGCAACCTACATAGCCAGTGGCTGCATTAATACAGAAGATGGTGATTTACCGAGCCGACTCGGTATGATTTATCAGGGTGTTAGCGAAATTATTGCTCAATACTCACCGTCCGAAATGGCTATTGAAGAAGTCTTTATGGCAAAAAATGCGGCCTCGGCGCTAAAGTTGGGTCAGGCTAGGGGGGTTGCCATAGCCGCAGGCGTGATGGCCAACCTTCCAGTCTCTGAATACGCGGCCCGCCGAGTTAAGCAAGCTATTGTCGGGTCTGGTCGCGCCAGTAAGGAGCAGGTGGCCCATATGGTTAAAATACTCTTGTCTTTGCCGGGTACCCCTCAAGCCGATGCGGCGGATGCCCTTGCGATTGCCCTTTGCCACGTCAATACTGCCACTCTTAGTAGCCAATAAGGTTTAGTGCATTGATCGGTAGACTCGCAGGTACTCTGGTAGAAATTGAGGGCAACACTCTCTTACTTGACGTGGGTGGTATTGGCTACGAAATTGAGGTGAGTGCTAACGTCCTTGGCGCTGGACCACTTATAGGCGCTGAACTGATTTTGTATACCCATTTTGTCGTACGTGAAGATGCTCAACTGCTTTTTGGTTTTTGCGATAGAAGCGAGCGCGACCTTTATAGAACCTATATTCGTATCAATGGTGTCGGACCGAAAATGGGCCTAGCATTGATATCTTCAATTGACCCCGGGACACTGAGCCGAGCAGTGCAAAATAATGAGGTTGGGGTTTTAACTAAGGTCCCGGGTGTGGGAAAGAAAACTGCAGAACGTTTAATGGTAGAGCTGAAGTCGAGAATAGATACACTTATACCTCAATTACCCTCAACCACTGACATGCCCATGCCTAGTTTTACTAGCCGCGCAGTTTATCAAGAAGCGGAGGATGCACTTTTGGCTTTAGGTTATAAAGGCAACCAAGCCCAGCAAGCGATTATGCAGGCGCGTCAAGATTTTGAACAAAAAGCCGCCCAAGCAAATGGCGCGACAAAAGAGCCGTCAACGGAACAGATTGTCACTTGGGTGTTACGTCAAATTGCCCGTAGCGGAGTTTAGCGAATGGCTATTGAACCAGATCGTTTTGTTTCTCCTGTAGAAGACAGCGGCGATGTCAGCTTTGATCGTGCCCTGCGGCCTACTCAGTTAAGCGAGTATATTGGTCAGTCTGCGGTAAAAGAACAGATGAGTATTTTTATTGAAGCTGCGCGCAAGCGCGGTGAATCCCTTGATCACACGCTTATCTTTGGTCCGCCAGGTCTAGGAAAAACTACGCTGGCTAATATTCTTGCTCGAGAAATGGGCGCTGGATTTAAATCTACCTCGGGACCCATTCTGGAAAAGCCCGGCGACCTCGCTGCTATGCTAAGTAACTTGGATGCCGGTGATGTGCTTTTTATAGATGAAATTCACCGATTGAGTCCGTTGGTAGAAGAAATACTCTACCCTGCAATGGAAGACTTTCAGCTGGATATTATGATCGGTGAGGGTCCTGCCGCTCGTTCGTTAAAGCTCGAGTTGCAGCCTTTTACCCTTGTTGGCGCGACCACGCGAGCAGGGCTGTTGACCAGCCCATTGAGGGATCGTTTTGGCATTGTCCAGCGCCTTGAGTTTTATAGCATTGGTGAGCTAACACAAATTGTTAACCGTTCCGCTGCTAAATTGGACTTGCCCGTTGAGGCAGAGGGTGCGGTTGAAATTTCCCGACGTTCGCGGGGAACGCCGCGTATCAGTAATAGACTGTTACGCAGAGTCAGAGATGTTGCCCAGGTGCGCGGCGATGGCTCTGTAACTAAGGCGATAGCTGACGAAGCTCTGAATTTGCTCAACGTAGATAAAGAGGGCTTTGACGCAATGGATCGTCGTTTGTTGATGGCCATTATTGATAAATTTGCTGGTGGTCCAGTTGGACTTGATGCCGTGGCCGCCGCCATTAGCGAAGAGAGAGGTACCATTGAAGATGTTCTTGAACCTTATCTTATTCAACAAGGGTATTTAATGAGAACACCTCGCGGACGTGTAGCTACATCTAAGAGTTATCAGCACTTTGGCTTGCGGGCACCTGAGCAACCTGATGGCGTAGATGTTCCGCAAGATAGACTAGATTTAGAGTAAGGAGCGACTTTTGACTGATCAAATTTCCATATTTGAACTCATCTCAAACGCCAGTTTGTTGGTGCAAATTGTCATGTTGATGCTAGCTATCGCATCAGTTGTAAGCTGGATGATGATTCTTCAGCGATGGTTGTTTTTACGCCGAGCCATGAGCGATGTAGATTCTTTAGAGGATCATTTTTGGTCTGGGATTGATTTGCGCGAGTTTTATGGTGACCTGTCTTCTGAAGAGAACTTGAATGGTATAGAAACCATATTTGTTTCAGGTTTTCGTGAATACACTAGACTTTCAGAGCAAGCTGGCATGGATGCTGATGCCATCATGCAAGGTGTGCAGCGGTCTATGCGAGTGGCATTGAATCGTGAAGAAGCACGCCTAGAAACCCACTTGCCCTTCTTAGCAACAGTCGGTTCTACTAGCCCCTATGTGGGCTTGTTTGGCACGGTTTGGGGAATTATGAATTCGTTTCGCTCCTTAGCAAATATGAGCCAAGCAACGTTGGCGTCCGTTGCGCCGGGAATTTCTGAAGCGCTGGTAGCTACCGCCATGGGTCTGTTCGCAGCTATTCCTGCGGTTATTGCCTACAACCGCTATGCGGCAAAAGTCGATTCCATTATGAAGCGCTATGAAGCTTTTGCTGAAGAAGTGACGACCATCTTGCATCGTGCTGCCCATGCTCGTTCTTCACAGGCTAACGTTTAGTTCAAGGATCTAGATTATGGCGCAACGAAGAAAACCGATGGCCGAGATCAATGTCGTACCTTATATCGACGTAATGCTGGTTTTGTTGGTCATCTTTATGGCGACGGCGCCCCTGCTTACTCAAGGGGTGAAAGTCGATTTACCTCAAGCACCTTCAAAATCTATCGAATCAAACGAGTCTGACCCGTTAGTAGTATCTATGCGTAAAGATGGTGCATTGTTTATGAATGTGGGCATTCAGGGTGTTAGGCAGAGCGAAGAGGATGGTACGCGGGTGACAGTGTTTTCGCTGCAAGAACAGGCTGGGAAGATATTGCGTTCTCGCGCTAATGTGCCGGTCTATATAAAGGCTGATCATAATTTGGATTATGGCGCTGTGGTCCGAGTTATGACCGTGTTACAGAAGGCTGGGGCGGAAAGTGTTGGTCTAATTACTGATCCGCCTATTATCGAGAATTAGCGTGGGGCTGCTAAAGACATATACCCTACCCTTGCTTTTGGCTTTGGTGATACATGCGGCACTGGCTTTTGCACTGTATCGAGGCTGGACAC
>CAJJDH010000056.1 GCA_905182905.1 marine gamma proteobacterium HTCC2089
CGCGCCAAAATAATGCTGCCAAATATCGCACCGTATACGTAATTCGGCAGTTTAAAGGTTAAATCCAACAAACCTTCAGCGGAATAATTACCAAAGAACAACGCCAGTGCAAAGAAGATTAACCCCCAAACCAGCATGAAAAATCTGCAGGCTTTTAGATAGTGAGCCTCCGTTTGCGCAGGCCGCCAGCGCGAGTAGATGTGGTTAACCGTTAGGTCAGAGCTTTCTGCCAACGCCGAATCTAAAGTTGAAATAGCGGCGGCAAATATTGCGGCAATAAAAATACCGGATATACCCACAGGAAGTTCCGTGGCAATAAAGTGAGGAAATATTCTGTCAGGTGACGTTGTCAGCTCTAATGCCACATCGTCAGGTAAACCTTTCTCGCCATAAAATGCTACCAAGGCCAGGCCGACGCCCAAAATGATCAAGTGCATGACATAAAAGAGCGCGGCAAAATTAAGGGCTTTCTGTGCATCGCCTACGCTACGGCATGCTTTAACGCGCTGCCAAGTACCCTGGGTACTACCTTGAGCAATACTTAATCCAATCGCACCAATAACACCCGCCCAAATGGTATAACGCTTACCCGGATCGGTATCAAAATCGAACAGCACCAACTTAGCTTGATCGTCTAACCAGATAAAAGTCTCTGGCAGAGTACGCTCTAGACCCAGGAGCATGTAAATCAATGCAAAACCCGCACCGAGGGCAAACAAGCCAAACAGCAAAAAATCTGTCCAGATAACCGTCTTAATCCCTGCCAGCGAACCCCAAAGTACACTCACCACCATTACGAACAAAGCACAAGGCGCCAGCCCCCAACCACTAATAACATCTAATACCAAACCCGCAGTCAGAAGTTTGACACCCGAGTTGATCACATTAAGGAGCAGACCAAGGTACATAGAAAACTCGCCAGTCGCAGGGTCTATACGGTGTGCGATGTATTCATAGCTCGTAGCCACACCTTGGCTCTCATAAAACGGTCGCGCCAACAAACGCGCCACAACTATTTTGCCTGCAGCTAACCCAAGAATAACTTGGAAATAGGTGAGGTTACCGCCATCGGCGAAAACCGCAGCGGGTACGGAGATAAAAGTTACGCTGCTGACTACCGTAGCAATAATACTTGCTGATACAGCCCACCACGGCATCGAGCCATCGGCTTGAAAAAAACCTTTACGGTCTCTTATGTTGCCGCTGAGCTTGTGACCCACATAGGTCACGGCCAGCATCACCAATAAGACAACTACAAAATCAATTGGATGCAAAGATTAGCTCACTTAGGCTTATTGGCTGGAGCTGGGAGAAAAGTTGCAACAAATTTTCTTTCGCTGAAACGACACCCATCAGCTGAGTATTGGTACACATCATAGTACTCACCCATGGCGGTAAAATTGGCAACCATAATCGGCCCAGCACTCCTAGCACCACCATAGATTAGGGCGTAGCTGACGCCAGTAGCGTAGGTTTCATCAACTGGCGTAATACGAATATTGGTCATCATATGCCGCAAGATTGGCCCGCCTTTGTTTGCTAAGCGCGCAGCGATGGCCTTATGACCTACAAAGGTTTGGTCTAGGACAGTTAGCGCACCATCAGCCGTGAACAGCCCGGCAAATTTGTCGGCATCTTCCTGATCCCGATAGGAAGCATAATCTAAAACCAGTTCATGGCAGCTGGCAATCATCTGCGCCGCATCTGCACCACTCTCTTTTGCCTGCAAACCTAACGGTAGTAGAAAGACGAAAGAAGAAATCAGCAGTTTTAACGTCAAAGGACTAACTAAAATATGCCTCATAGCTTGACAATCCTTGTGCCCACGTTGCCGCCAGACAACAAGTCTACAAAGGCCTCTGGCGCAGCCGCTAAACCGTCTACTTCATCAGTCAAGCTGATCATTTCACCGCTTTGCAGCCACGTGTGAATTTGCTCACGAGCCATAGCGTACTGGCTTGCAAAATCGAAGACCAAAAATCCGCGCATTGTTATACGGTTATTTACCAGCAACCCTGGAATACCTCGCGGGCCTGGCTCAGGAGTACTAGTGTCGTATTGCGAAACCACACCACAGCAACTAATACGCCCAGCTACGTTCATACGAAATAACGCTGAGCCTAAAATCATGCCACCGGTGTTATCGAAGTAAACGTCAACACCATTAGGTGTAGCTTCTTTTAGGCTCTGGCGATAGTTGGCATCTTTGTAATTCACTACCGCGCCAAATCCTAGCTGCTCTGTGAGAATACGACCTTTCTCTTCACTACCGCACACGCCAACAGTATGACAACCCGCTATACGTGCCATTTGACCCACCATATGCCCAACCGAACCAGCAGCGGCTGAAACCATAACCGTCTCTCCAGATTTAGCCTGGCCTACTTCATTAAGGCCAAAGTAAGCTGTTAGTCCATTGATACCCAACGGCCCTAGGTAATGGATTGGATCATGGGTGGGATCAATTTTGGTCAACGCGCTTGCGTCTTGTGCAGAATAACCCTGCCACCCGGTAGCGGCTGTTACCTTGTCGCCAACAGTAAACTCAGATGAATTGGATTCCACCACTTCACCTACGCCAGTACCGTTCATCACCCGACCCGCTTCCGGCGCACCAGCGTAACTTGCGCTGCCCTGAAGACCGGCACGAGTACCTGCAGTAATGGCAAACGCGGTTGTTTTAACTAGCACTTGGCCTGCTCCGATCGCCGGCATGGCCGACTCTTCCAAACGATAGTTGTCTGCGCTAAGTTTGCCTGTAGGCAAGCTGTCTATGAGTACCTGTTGATTGAGCATAGTTAAATCCTTTAGTTAATGGCTTTAGTTAATGGCTTTCTAATCTTCTACTAATCAAGTCGTTATTCACAGGCTGTTCCGATGTAGCCATTAGCATTCAAGACCCGACGCTTTAGTTGGTACGCGACAGCTTTATTTAGGTGAACGATACCAGTCCAAATAGCTGCCCATAATTTGCGCAAACTCTGGCCGAGTACTCATACTAAGTAGGTGCTTGTAGGTGCGTGGGTACTGTTGCAACCCACCTCGACTAATCAACCCATAGCCCTGAGCCTGCAAGCTTTTTTCGTAATGCCCCTCACGCAAAAACTGAGCAAAGTCACAGACAAATGAAATATCAGCAATAGACAGTATGCCACCGACTAAGAAACTATTGGTCTCATCGGCAGGATTTTTTCTACCACTATCGACGCTTTGTTCAGCCTCGGACTCGGTCAATGCCGCTTCTAGGCCATCTAGGTAAAATTCATAGGCGCCAACCATACGTTGATAGGCCTCCTCGCTAAGGGACTCTATACCTAATAAATACACTTGCGCTTCTCGAGCGAAAACTAAGTTGGCATCCAGAAAGCTATCTATGCGCGAGGCTTCATAATGGCTCCGACCATAAAGCTTAGGCAATTCAGGATCATTTGGCGCGGCCCGCACCACGCTGCGTAAAATACTGTTGGATTCAAAAATACCAACACGACCATCAGCACTAAAAGCTGCAGGCACAGTACCAAAAGGATGAGCTTGGAGAAATTCGTCCGTTTTATACAGAGTACCTTTAAAACCTCGGCGGCCTTGTCGCGCTGCAGGGTTATCTGGCGTTTTTTCTTCCTCAGTTAATAATCGCGGATGCGCATCCCACAACCAGTTACCAAGCTGGGCAGGCTTATCGCCGGTGACTACTACATCTACACCAAGTAGCTTCGCGGCAATCAATGACTTCCATACCCTCGGGTTAGGCAAATATGAAAATATTCTCAGCACGGGTTGATTCATTGTTTCCTCCAAAATTTCGCTCGCTCTACCCTACACGACCACAGGCAAATGCATGGCTCTCCCAAGTAATTATTCACCACCCAAAAAACCACTACTCAACGATAGGCTATAGGGGTGTTAGGAAAGTGTCTGCAAAAATGTTATCCCACACTTCAGTAGGGACGGCCTAAAAAACACCTAAATCCTAATCTTGATTTAGTCATTCATCTGGTGATACTCAGACCTAGGGTTTTCATTCTAATTTGAGGAGTTTGTAATGAAGTCATTGAGCCAAGTACTTAGCTTTTTTATCGTCAGTCTTTTACTTATTGGCTGCGGCAGCCCGCCATCACAAGTAGTCGATACCCAAGCTGGGCCAGTACAAGGAATAATATCCGATGGCGTAGCAATTTTTCGCGGCATCCCCTATGCAAAACCTCCACTAGAGGAACTACGCTGGGCTGCACCTCAACCTGCAGAACCTTGGACAGAACCGTTGCTCGCCGATACCTACGGAGCAAGTTGCTGGCAGCCTACGGGGATTGGGAACGATGCATTTATCAGCGCATTGGTGGCAGGGTCAGGTATGTCCGAATTTTCTCAGTGGTTGCTGAAAACCGGTGCAAACTTGGCACAACCCACTATCGCCGAAGACTGTTTAACACTTAATGTAATGGCCCCCAAGCTAGAGGGCGACAAACCGCTACCGGTAATGTTGTGGATCCACGGCGGTGGTCATCAATATGGTTCCGGCGGTGACATGTATGAGTCAACCAGCTTAGTCAACAATGGCGTAGTTCTAGTCACAATTAACTACCGTTTGGGCATTTACGGTTTTATGGCGCATCCAGAACTTGCAGAAGAGGATCCAAATAGGAGTACCGGCAACTACGGAATGTTGGATCAAATTGCAGCTCTGGAGTGGGTGCACGCTAATATCGAAAAATTTGGCGGTGATCCAGCAAATGTCACGATCTTCGGCGAATCAGCAGGAGGACACTCGGTCGGCCAACTCATGGCATCACCTCTAGCAGAAGGGCTTTTCCATAAAGCTATCGCCCAAAGTGGTACTGGGTTTCAGCAATTTCAAACAACAGATAAAGCCAATGAAACTATCAGCGGTTTCGCTGCAGGCGAAAAAGTCGCGGAAATGGTTGGTGTGAGCGGGGCAAATGAGATTGCCCAACTTCGTGCAATGAGTACTGAAGCATTAGCCTCCGCAGCATTAGATGAGGAAATAAGCAGTACCTTTCACCCACAAATAGATGGTTATATTTTACCCAAACCTACCGCCGAAGCATTCGCACTTGGCGAGCAGGCGCCTGTACCACTGCTGCTGGGTAGCAATGCAGATGAAGGCTCGGTGCTTTACTACATGGGGCTGCCGCCGGTAGACGGTGGCGCTTATCAACGTCCAGACACGCTCAGTCAGTGGGATAACTTGCTACAAACAGAGTTCGGCGAACAGGCGGAAGCTCTAGGTCGTAACTATGCAGTTGACGGCGACGCCGATGTTGTTAAAGGCGCGGAGCAACTTATGGGAGATAGCTGGTTTGGGAGACACGCCTACCTCATGGCCCAGCGTCACGAGGCCATTGGGCAACCTACCTTTATGTACTTCTTTGAAAGACGCTCAGCTTCGCCAGAGGAAACCATTGGCGCAACCCATGCCTTTGAAATTTTCCCTATATTTGGTAGCGCCTTCCCATTTTGGCCAACAGATGAACGCGACGCGCAGCTGTCTAAAGAAATGCAGTCCTACTGGAGTAGTTTTGCGAAAACCGGCAATCCAAATAACACCACAGCACCGAACTGGCAGAGGTTCAACTTGTTACAACCCATGGAGATGGCTCTGGGTCATGAAAAAAGTTATAGCCGCCCAGTTGCAAGAAGAGATCGCTATGAGGCAATGAATGGACAGCAATTAAAACGCGAGCAACGCGCACGCGCATTAGGCCAATAAATTTTGCAGCCAAAGCACTAAGGCTTTGGGTCGCTCTAATGCTCTGATGCTCGAATTCAGCGCACAAAGCACAAATGCAAAGCCGGGGCTTACGGCGGCCTAAGCTAGCCTAGCCGTAAGGTTTTGGTAGAAGTACTTATCGTCTAGCCAATGGGTAGCGCAGCGAATTAGTGAACCCTCATCGTCTATTAGGGTTTTGCCGTCGTCGGTCACGAGGACACGTAAGTCTTCCATGCCGACACCCTCCTCAGAGAACGCTAAATAGACAGCAACACAGTCATAGAGAATTGAAGACTGAGCGTTAGGATCCATACTCTTTACTAGGTCCGCCATAACCGGCCAATCTAAGGCTGCCTTGAACCAATTGTGATGATTTGCTAACACTGCCTGAGTCAGCGGGTTTTTGCTGGCAGCCACACGCTTATAGTGGTCGCCCTTCAAAGCAGCAGTACCGCAGGTATCTAAAGGGGTAATGGTTTTCGCCCAAGACGCTGCAAACACTTTCTGGCAAGCGGCGATATCTTGAACTACGTTAAATTCGCGCATAGCTTTGGGGATACCTACATAACCCACCCGCAAGCTACCGTGCATGCCAACAAATTTGGCGTTTTCAACAATTGACGGAGCGTGCTCTAACGCTGCTGCCACATTAGTCAAAGGACCAATAGCAATGAGGGTAACAACCTCTTCACACGCCGAAATCACATCTGTTATTGCGGCAACGCCGTCGGTATAAACCACACCGGGATAATCTGCCAGCTGATAGTCGCCCAACCATTCACTGTGGGTTTTTAACGAGGCTTCTCCCGCTAGCCCCACGCCCACTGGAATGTCAGTTCGCCCAGCAAGTTCCAACATCTTCGCGACCAATGCGGCTCTATAAGCGGTATCCCCTGTGCAAGTTGTAATCAGTTTTACATCCAGCTCAGGACAGTTGAGCAAGTGCGCTAAGGCCCAAATATCATCAACGTCTAAGCCAATGTCGGTATCTAAAATGACTGGAATCGGCATATTAACTACTACTCTAATAATTCTGCGAACAGCTTAACGACTTGCAGCGAGAGCTGCGATCAACTCTGGGCCAATACCGCAACATCCGCCTAAAACACTGGCACCCATAGTCCGCCAAGTAGTTATATAGTGCATAAATTCCTCGACAGACATTTCTCGATACTCGGTACCAACATCATTATCCAAAGTCCAACCAGGAGGAATATGGTAGCGGTTTGGGTAGGCGCCTACAGGTTTGTCCGTGAGCTTGAGTATCTGCTCCAGGGCCACCGAGATTGCTTCTGGCGCAGTGCAATTGAACAAATAGGCATCGGGGCTATAAGGTGCTACCGCAGCTAACGCTTCCGCAATGCTCTCGCCACTACGTAACCCACCACCTGGCGTTTCCTCTAATGTCCACGCCACCCACAACGGTTTCGATGTGTCTACGCTTCTGGCCGCACGAGCAGCATTGGCGGCTTCCCGAGCGCTAGACATTGTTTCGCACAAATAGAGATCCACCCACGGGCTAAGAACGGTGACTAAGTTTGCATAAACAGCAAAACCCTCTTCGTCGGACGGTACTAAGTCATGACGATAACTCTCACTAAGTGGTGGCAAGCAGCCGGCTACTTCGATAGACCTATCAGCAGCATCCGCTGCCGCGCGCGCCATTTTTGCGGCGATTTCGGTTAGGTCTTCATAGCGTTCAGACATACCCGCTTTCGCCAAATAGCTGGGGATTGTTGAGTATGAATTGGTGATAATAACTTCGGCGCCAGCCTGAATATAGTCGTTGTGAACTTGCATAACGGCTTTTGGAGAGTCAAGTAATGCCTGGGCAGACCATAGCCCACTAGAAGGCATAATCCCTCGAGCGATCAGTTCGCTCCCCATGCCGCCGTCTAACACTTTGAGTGGTTTATTAGACATATTTTTATTTCCCGGATACGTTCTCATTTAGTCGGCTAACTCCTGAGAAGTTAGCCAAATAGGAAAGGTCTAAGCAGTTTTTTACTCAACATTGCCTATACTGGCCCCCAAGATCCGCGTATTGCGATACAAACCAGCTCTCCATTAGCGCGGATAATAGCTCAACTTATAGCCCAAGCCACGAGGAATTTTGCGTTGCAAATTCACTAGCTAATTCCAGCATTTGACCGCATATTTCGTGTTTAAGGGTGCGTAAAATCACGCCCAGGTCAGGCGATCAGATAAGCACTAGGAGGGTGAAAATTTTGTCATTACCTACGAATCACGCACACATTATTCGCGCAGCATGGCAGGGGCGGATATCTGGATGCATGCTGGGCAAAGCTGTAGAACTATTCTCAATGCGCGAGGGTGCCGCGGCACTTGGCGAGTATTTGCAAGCCACCGGTGCACTGCCATTAAGAGACTACATCCCATATGTGCAGGAATTGGCATCAAAACACATTGATGTTAAGTGCTGTGCAGATCATTTAACCCATAGCCGCCCAGATGACGATATCAACTATTCCATGCTGGCGTTGCTGATGCTCGAAAAGTTCGGTACAGCATTGAGCACCGCAGATGTTGCCCGCAGTTGGATGAAGTACTTACCCGTAGCCAGCACCTATACTGCTGAACGAGCGGCCTATAAAACCCTGCTTAGCAATGCGCACGAATGGTTTCCAGAGGGCAAGGATGCAGGTTTTGACATGACCTTGTGCGCGGATAATGCCTACAATGATTGGATAGGAGCGCAAATTAGGGCCGACCTCTACGGCTGGGTTTGCCCGGGTAATCCAGATCTTGCGGCAAAACTTGTGACCGCAGACGCACAGCTCTCCCATCAAGGCGATGGTGTTTACGGGGCGGTATTGATTGCTACTCTTGGCGCACTTATTCCCGTGCACAGTCTCCCAGCCGAACCTGCCCGCAATAGCGCAAAACAGGATTCAGCGAGCGGGCTAAATCACGCACTAGATCAAGCTCTGACTTATATACCTCAAGACAGCGAGTGCACAAATGCCGTTCGCTTCGCACGAGAATTAACCCATGACCCAAAGGGGGCGGAAAAAATAAGGCAACGTTATAAAGAGCTAAGTGTTGTTCACACTGTTAATAATTTGGCTTTAGTAATTTGGGCACTGCTCCGCCATCACAACGATTTTAGCGCGGCGATAGGCGAAGTTGTGGCAGCAGGTTTAGATACAGATTGTAATGGCGCCACGGTTGGCTCTTTGTGGGCTCTCCAGGGGCAGCCCATACCGGTGCATTGGACCCAACCTTGGCAGGGCCAAGTAGGTTTATCTTTAGCTGGACACGATCGCATCGAAATTGACGAGTTGGTCGCCCGAACCGTACAAGTTGCTGATACCATGCATAAGCAATAGGCACTGGAAGTGACTGGCTGCAAGTTTATCTCGCACCAATATAGACTAACAATGAGACTCTGAAGCAGACATGACATTAGTTCGCTACGTTACAGAAATGGGTATGGGCACGGATGTACACGGCGGCGATTACACAAAAGCTGCCAAGCGTGCAGTTGCCGATGCCATTAGACACTCCAGCCTAAACTTCTTTCGCGCTTTAGATAAGTCACCTAATGACATGCGCATTACCGTACGCATTGGTGTTGCCCAACCAGACAGTGTAGATAAAGCCGCTGTTGCAGCGGAACTACCTTATGGAACTATTACCGTGGAACCGGTACTCGGCGGACTAAACGTGCCAGCGGCCCATGGCGACGACCTCATGGTTATCGCCAACGCAGCCGTAATCGTTTGCTTTGAAGAGTAATTACGAGTCTTACGCAAAAGATAGATTAGAAAACGTCGAAAATACGCGAAAACTTAATCGCTAACTCTCTACGTTTCTCCATAGGACCAACAATAGCCTCATCATCTAACTCGTTGTAGACCAAGTACAAACCTGAGTTTGCTGACTGCAACCAAGAAAATCTTACGTTAGATGCCACAAGGTCAGATCTATCATCGTATTGCACCAATACTTGCAACAGCACTTTTGGCGTAAAGGAGTAAGACATACGCAGTCGCGCAACGTTAACTTCGAAAGCGCCATTATTCACCGGTAGATCTATGTCGTTTCTACTCCAAGTCAAATTACTGGTAAACGAATCACCAAATCGATAACGGACATTTGCCTCTAAGCCATTGCGATCACCCCCATAGAACCCACCTATTCTTGAGGTCAGAGAGAAACTTATAGGTTTGCGCCGGTCACTGATCAGGACCATTTGCGATTCCGCATGGTCGTACTCTCCAACGCCGACAAAGGTTCCAGAATTTATTTCAAACGGATCTTGCACACCCTCATGAGTGAAGTTAACGCCGGTATGAATTTCCCACCCGTTATGCCATTCCCAATGATTATCCACGTGCATAAAACCCGACTCATAGAATCCTTCATCATCTCTATAACCGCGATAAAATATGTGCGGGCGCAGCTCAAACAACCCAAGAAAGTCCTTTGGCCGTCGGCGATGAAATATGGAAGTGCTGATCTTTTCGTAATTTGTTCGGCGTAAAAAACCTACTTCTGGATTAAAGTTTTCTTCAACTTTGGAGTAAGCAAATTGGCTAGACCAAGATTCTGAGCTATAAGCAATTTTCGCCAATCCAGCCAAATCCTTATCGTCTAAAGATGGCGTATCAGTCTTAGCTATATAACCTGAAAGCGTTATTTTGTCGCCCAAGCCCAACTGTCCATCTACAGAATAGGTGCGATTAGTATCGCCACTTAACTCATCATCCTTGTTAATTATTAAAGCACCTAGAGCCGTTCGATCACCAAACTCTTGACTGACTCGAGCCAAACTATAATCTGCTTCACCTAGTCCAGCCTCGTTATCTCCGGTGGTCATATGCAGAAGGCCAAGGTTTGTTGCTGCACCAACTTTTCCGGAAAGCCGCAGTCCACCATCAATGGGTACAGGAGCACCGTCAGAATCTAAACCAATACGGCGACTAAAAAACAACTCGACATCACCAGAATCCCCAACAGAAAACTGCCCAGCGTTCTCCAAAAAGAACGGACGCTTTTCTGGTAGGAATATAGAAAAGCGATCAAGATTGACCTGCACCTCATCCACCTCTACTTGCGCAAAGTCGGTGTTGTAGGTCAGATCTAAAGTCAGGCTGGGGGTAATAGAGTATTTTACGTCGATACCAACATCGGTCTTATCGTGTGTGCCAGGTGCTGAGTCTCCGCCCCTAACGGCTTGCGCCAACACATACGGCGTAAATTTTAGGTTGCGTTGGTTTGGCACCTTTACAGCATTCAAAGTACCTGCTTGAGAAACACGAAACAGATTGTACTGACGCTCTAACGGCGACCAGTATGCCACCTCGTCAGTACGACCAATATTGCGCTGAAAATTGATCCCCCAATCTTGTACTGCACCTGAGCTATAACGTAGCGACTTAAAAGGAATTGCAAATTCCGCGCTCCAACCAAAATCGTCTACCTTAGTAGCTACTTCCCAAGTGGCATCCCAATTTTTGTTAAACCCGCCGCCGCCATCTCTGGAACCTTCCTTTGCAACCTGCCCATCGTACTGAGCACCACCTGGCGTGGTACCAAAGACAAAGCCATTTTGCCGATCTTGAAATGCATCAATAATAAAGCGGAAGCTATCAATATTTCGCAGGCTAGCGTCACGACGAGTATCTGAGATGATAAGAGTTTCAGGATCATCGTCGTAACACACCACCGCCAGATAAAAGGTATCTGCGCTAAAGCCGACATAAACTTTCGTTTGCTGGCTCGCAGGAGCACCTTGCTGCGGACGTACTTGTGTAAATCCAGTGGCTGCAATTTGCTTTTGCCACACAGGATCAGCTAAAACGTCACCGTCTAACGTGGGCACCTCATTGAGCTCAACTGCTGTTAAGCGAGGTTGTTCAGCGCGGACTTCAGCACTTACCAAAGATCCTACGAGCGTCATTACAATAAACAAAAACGAACACGACAAAAAACTCTGCAAAAGAGAATCCTTTTTACGAATTAGGGTACGAACATTCTTTGCGGTGTGAGCACACCGGCTAATATGTACTAGTCTAGGCTAGACTAGACTAGGCTAGACTACCCTAAACTCCGGATAGCCCCAGCATAGAACCGCCTAACGGCGGTGTTTTTACTATAAGCGAGTAACGCGGACTGGAAGGCTGGTATAGCCTTTAACAAAAGATGAGAAGGTACGCTCAACGTCCCCTACAACCTCAATCTTCTCAAAGCGCTTCATTATCTCTTCCCAAAGTACGCGCAACTGCATTTCCGCAAGACGGTTACCCATGCAGCGATGAATACCAAAGCCAAATGACAAATGCTGGCGTGCGTTCTCACGATCAATAATTAGCTCTTCGCCACGCTCAAAGAAGGACTCGTCTCTATTACCAGACAAATACCACATGAGCATTTGGTCGCCAGCCTTAATTTGCTTGCCGCCAACTTCACAATCGTTATTGGCAGTTCGGCGCATGTAAGCTAGAGGTGTTTGCCAGCGAATAATCTCAGCAACCATATTTGGAATCAAATCATGGTTGGCTTTGAGCTTTTCGTATTCGGCCGGGAATTCATTGAGCGCTAGAACGCCTCCAGACATAGAGTTACGTGTGGTGTCGTTACCACCTACGATCAACAAAATCAGATTGCCTAAAAACTCTAAAGGCTGCATGTCTTTAGTTTCTTCGCCATGTGCGAGCATAGAAACAAAGTCGCCTGTCGGGTTCGCTTTACGCTCTTCCCAAATGCGGGTGAAGTAAACCAAACATTCGATCAGCTCTTCACGACGTTGCTCTTCCGAATCAATAACACCGCCCCCTGGTACTGCGGTAGCCACATCTGACCAACGAGTTAGCTTGGCACGCTCTTCAAAGGGAAAGTCAAATAGAGTCGCTAACATTTGGGTGGTTAGTTCAACAGATACCTTTTCTACCCAATTAAAGGTTTCACCCTCAGGTAAAGAATCTAGAACATTACCTGTGCGCTCACGAATCAGACTCTCCATTGCAGCCAAATTACGCGTAGAAACTACCGGTGCAACGGTCTTACGTTGAACATCGTGCTTGGGTTGGTCCATTGCAATAAATAGGCTGATGTCTAGTGCGCCCTCAGGCAACGGCTGGTCTATGGGAAACCCTAATGTAATGCCGTGGGCGCTGGAGAAATTGATATGGTCCGAATCTACGGCCTTAATTTCCTCATAACGGGTTAATGACCAGTATCGCCCAGCTACTTCAGTTTCATTAAAGTGTACTGGATCATCTCTGCGTAGGCGTTCGAAGTACTCGAGCATTCGGTTTTCAGCAAACAGTCTGTTCCAAACTGGATTGATATCTTCAATAGGCACATCGTTTGCAGCAGGAATTGTTCCGCCAATTTTATCTTGCTCGGAACCTGGACGAATGTAACTTGGCGGATTGTCCGTTGCCAGTGAGGTCTCTAAACCCGAACTCGTATCAACTGCTTCACTCATTGCTCTCTCCGTTTAGCTTTTTATCTGTATAGCTGTATATCTGTATATCTATGTAGCTGTGTGTCTGTAGCCGGACGCCGATAACTGGCTGTCAACATATGTGCGAGCACCCAGCTAGTCGTAGCTCTCACCAAATCTATGAACTGTATTTAGATGACAAAACTTAGCTGAATTTTGCTTTTAACGCTAGCGCCAACCTGCCCTGGGTTTGCTTCAATCCCCAGTGCAAAAACCGCTACTACGGCGAATAGTGGCCACCGAATAATCCGTAATGCAAATAATTATCATTTAGTTATTGATAATGATTCTCATTTAGATACTATACCCGCATTGCTAACGAAAATAGAAGATAACAACAAATGAAACCTAGAATTACTCCAAGCTATCTAGCGTTGAGGTTGGCTCCACTGCTAATAGCCAGCGCCCTTAACTCCACTATCGCCCATGCTGACGACGGGGACCTGTTCATTGAAGAAGTGACTATCATTGGCGAAAAAGTTACTGGCGACCAGATCAGCGGCAGTGCTCACTACATCGGGACTGAGGAATTAGAACAACAAGGTTATTCAGATATTCAGCGCACCATAAGACAAGTCCCTGGCGTTTCAGTACAAGTCGAGGATGGCTACGGATTGCGCCCCAATTTAAGTATTCGCGGAGTTGCCACCGAACGCAGTGGGCGCATCACGCTACTTGAGGACAACGTGCTTATAGCACCAGCACCTTATTCAGCGCCAAGCGCATACTATTTCCCCACATTTGGTCGTATGAGTGCCGTCGAAGTGCTTAAAGGACCAGCCGCCATTACTCAGGGGCCGTACACTATCGGCGGTGCTATCAACATGGTCACTACGCCAATTCCAAATGAGGCTTCTGGCTCATTAGCCGTAGAAGCAGGTGAAAATTCGACTTATCGCGTCCATGGTCACTATGGGGCGGAGATGGATAATGGTCTGGGATACCTTGTTGAAACCCACCAATGGCAATCGGATGGCTTTCAATCGATAGATCGCGGTGGCGACAGCGGCTTAGATATTGAAGACTATATGCTCAAACTAAGCTATGCGCCCACCGATTCTGACCATGCACTTGAATTCAAGTATCAAAAGGCAAAACAAAACTCTGACCAGAGCTATCTCGGTTTAACCGATACGGACTTCAACGCTCAAGCATTACGTCGCTATGGACTCTCCAAGCTGGACAACATTGAAACAGAGCACGACCAAGTTATTTTGCGCTATCGCTGGCAGGCAACCAAAGATTTATCTGTATCGGCCACCTACTACAACAACGAACATGAGCGTAATTGGTATAAAACTGAGGGAATTGACTTTGATGGCAGCAGCAGCGCACAAACATTTTCACGTACTAGCTGGTCCAAGGTCATCACGGCAATCAATCTGGGCAATAGTCTAGATGGCGTTGCTCCGGCGCAAATGAGCCAGATCTTAGATGGCAGCTTAGATACTGCTGTTGGAAGCATTCAACTTCGTTCCAACGCAAGAGAATATTTCTCAAGGGGTATTCAACTAAATGCAGACTGGTCTACTAGCCTGGGCGCAACGAAACACAATATCTCCGTTGGCCTACGTGTTCACGAAGATGAAGAAGACCGGCTACAAAGAAACAGCACATTTAGCCAGAAAAGCGGCGCTTTGGTGCCAGACGACCTTGGCCTGTTAGGTAACGCGGGCAACCGAGTTCAATCAGCCGAAGCACTGGCGATACATGTCTACGATCGTATCGAATTAGATCGATGGGTAATCACTCCAGGACTACGTTACGAAGACATTGATCAGCAAAGACAGCGTTGGGAAACACGGGCGAGTCGCACCACAAATCCATCGATAAGAAGTGCAACTAGCTTACGCGACCAACGCGAAAATAAGACACAGGTTTGGTTACCGGGTATCGGCGCAAGCTACCAAATCTCAGACAGTAACGTTGCCTTCGCCGGCGCTCATAAAGGGTTTACAGCCCCAACTAATGCGCCAAACGTAAATGAAGAAACTGCCATCAACTATGAACTGGGGCTGCGTCATTCTGGCGCCTTCTACGCAGAGGCAACACTATTTCTGAGTGACTACGACAATTTGCTGGGTCAGTGCACCGCTTCCTCTGGCACGGATTGTGTTATTGGCGATGCCTTTAATGGCGAAGCAGCAACAGTTAAGGGCTTGGAACTACTGATTTCTGGAGACCTGTTTGCCAACGCTAGCATTAGCTTCCCAGCGAGTCTGACCTATACCTACATTGATAGTCAATTTGACACTGACATTGCCAATACGGATTTTTTTGGTTCCGTGAGCACCGGCGACCCAATTCCCTACATCCCAGAGAATCAAATGAATTTGTCTGTTGGCGCACAGAACGGTGAATGGTCGATTTATGCAACTGTTAGCTATGTTGATGCTGTTTGCGTGAGAGCCTCTTGCGGTATTTTCGAGAAGACCGATTCTTCAACCACACTTGATTTTGCGGGCCACTACAAGATAAACGACACAACTTCTGTCTCTTTTAAACTGGAAAACGCTACAGACAGCGAAGATATATTAGGCAGGCAGCCGTATGGGGCGCGTCCAAATAAGTCGCAAACAACGTCCATCGGTTTTAGAATTAAGCTATAGCTAACTTCGTCACCCCTGAAATCTATAGCGGCGCCATTGCCGCTATAGAATTAGAGGTCAAACCGGATTCAACCGCGCAGCTCTAAAATAAGATCTTTGGGGGTACTGTCAGGCAATGCTAGAACATCAACGGCACCGGCAAAGCGTTCATCAATTGCCTTAGCTATTTCATCAAAACGCCCTACTGCGCAAAATTCACGAACCACGTCATCAGAAATCTCCTGAGTCATTTCCGCCCACTGACCTTTTTTCGACATATCGTTAAGCTTACGGCCCAAATCTTCCCATCCATGAGATTCAAATACCGGCCAATAGGAAGGAGTAGAACCGTAAAAACCTATCCGCATTCGCACCCACTCAAACATTTTGTTCACTGCTTCATCATCAGCGCCGGTAACAACAAAGCCACCACCGGAAATTTCAAAATCTTCTCTCGACTTATCTTTACTTTTTAGACCATTGTTGAGCCGAGGCAGAATCACTTCATCTAAATACTTACGGGTACAAAAAGCATGCAACATGACACCGTCACACTCCTCTGCGGCGACCTTCATCATGGCAGGCCCAACCGCAGCAATCTGAATTTTTGGCACATCGCACGTGAGTGGATAAGGGGCAAAATTTGGCGTCATTAAACTGAATTGATAATGCTCTCCTTGATAATCGAGTTTAGTGCCATTAGCCCAACAGTCCCAAATAGCGCGCACAGATTGCACGTACTCACGCATGCGTGGAGCCGGTGCACTCCAAGGCACACTAAAGCGACGAATATTATGCCCTTTCACCTGACTACCAATACCTAGAGTAAAACGGCCGTTACTGGCGCGCTGCAAATCCCAAGATAAATTAGCGGCAACCATTGGGCTACGCGCAAACGCAATTGCAATGTTGGTACGTATTTCCAAGTCATCCGTATGACTTGCAGCCACAGCCAAAGGCAAAAATGGATCCTGCTTGTTTTCTTGAGTAGAAATACCAGTAAAACCATTGTCTTGAGCAGCTTTCGCAGCGGCCCCCACCTGGCTCAAATCATGCGCAGGGACACCTGTAGTTATTTTCATAGCCTTCGCTTCCTATTCTGCCAAATAGCCGTGCAATACCCTTATGCTTGCTGCTTTTCTCTAGCGCGTTTAAAACCAGAACGTTGCATAAGAGCTGCCAAATAGCGCTTACAGTTTGGCTTATAGCGCTCATCCAAACCCAGCGACACCCCTAGAAAAAGCGCATAGCCCACAGCAATATCAGCAATGGTAAATTTGTTCGCCACAAGAAAGTCTTTGCCTTCTAAGGCAGCCTCCACAGAGCGCAGGCGCGACCAGTACCAGATTGAGTAATCCTGCACCACCTGAGGGAGACGCCGCTCTTCTGGTTCTAGGCGCGTGTAACGCAAAACTAACGTCTGAGGAAATGTCAGAGTGGCATCACTGCGATACAACCAATTAAGGTACTCACCATACTCTGGCTCATCTACCGTAATGGATAGTGGCGTTGGACCATACTTGTCGGCCAAGTATTGGCAAATACCAGATGACTCGGTCATAACCATATCGCCATCGGTGAACGTTGGTACAGTACCCAGCGGGTTCAGATCTAAATAGCCTGGATAAGTCGCTCGAGGCGGGAACTCCATATTAATAAGTTCATAGTCCAGGCCCATTTCTTCCAACGCCCACAAAGGTCTTAGTGAACGCGAATCGCTACAGTGATATAACTTCATTTTTACTCTCTAATTCTTGTCTGAAATTTGCTCAAATAGTCGTAACTGGTTGGTTTGCGGCGCGGCGCTGACTAACTCACAGCGTCCAACAATAATGGGCCTAATAACTCTCGGTGGTAGGCAGCATCACCAAACTGGTACTGACACCACAATGCGCGACGCAAAAACAGTTGGGCATCGCAGTCATAGGTAAAGCCAAAGCCACCATGAAATTGCACAGCGCGATCACCGGCATAAGCAAAAGCCTCACTGCCTTGAGCTTTCGCCATACGAATAGCTGATTCCACGGCATTCGCGTCTTCATCTGCTAACAACGTAGCTGCGTGGTATAGGTGTGAGCGACAGGCTTCCATAGACAGTAAAATCTGCACTGACGGGTGCTTCAGAGATTGATAGCTGCCAATATATTGGTCAAATTGTTTACGAGTTGTTAGGTAATCTACAATCACATGCAACACCCCTGCTAATCCGCCGGCCATCTCCGCCGTGAGTAACAACAAGGCCGCCTGCTCAATGCTAGCAAAATCCGCGCCAGCAAGGATTTGTTCGCTAGGCACAGTTACGCCATTTAGATCTAAACTGTAACTCCGGCGAGTCTCATCAATAACAGTTTCCCGGGTCAGCGCGTTATCTGGAAGTTGATCGCCTTGCACCAAAACTAATTTAGCCTCCCCGTCGATCATCGCAGAGACTATGATTACTGAAGCTTTTGGCGCATCCATGACGAAGCACTTTTTACCACTGAATGTAATTGATCCCGAGCTAGCTACACCTTTGGTATGAACCTCATTTAAACGCCAGTTACCGTCTTCCTCGGTCAACCCAAGCGTGGCAACTGCACCTGCTGCAATTTGTGGCAGCCAATGGCTTTTTTGCGTCTCACTGCCGGAAACGACTAAAGCGTTAGCTGCAAGTACGGTAGCTATATAAGGCGAGCCCATAAGATGCCGCCCCATACTTTCTACAACAGGGACGGCATCAGCGAGACTTAGCCCCAGCCCTCCATACTGTTCCGGAATGGTAATACCTAGCCAACCTAGATCAGCCATTTCTGCCCAAACCGCAGCATCTACACTGTCCTCTTGCTCAATTTGTTTGCGCACGCCATCTAGTGGAGAGTTTTTTCGGCAGAAATCTGCTGCAGTTTCCAGCAGCATGGATTGTTCTTCTGAGAACTCTATAGTCGCCATGTGATTTCCCCTTTAACCCTTAGGCAGGCCAAGCACGCGCTCGCCAATAATGTTGTGTTGAATCTGGGTAGTACCGCCACCGATGGTGCCGGAAAAAGCATTCAGATAAGAACGCTGCCACATACCGCCATCTACAGCGTCGTTACTTACATAACGCGCACCGTTTGCACCTTGTAGCGAGATTGCAAACTGACACATGCGACGCTTGAGTTCGGACGAGCGCAACTTACCAGACAAACTAATAGAAGTTGGCCAGTCACTAGCAAGCGCTGGTACTTTGGCTCTTGCTGCCATGAGGCTGTTGTTTTGTGACTCTGTAATCAGATCCACTAGCTCATTGCGCACATGGGCGTCTTCAATAGCCGGACGGCCATTGCGCTTTGCTCTACGCGCCAACTCAACAATATCGTCTATAGTTAAGTCCATCATCGCCAAGCCACCCGCTTGACCTCCAGTGGCACCACGCTCGAAGGTTAATGTTGCCATAGCAACTTTCCAGCCTTCACCTTCATTACCCATCATGCAGGAGGCAGGAATACGCGCATCATTGAAAAAGGTCTGACAAAAACCGTACTCGCCGGTGAGTTTTTTGATTGGTCGTGGTTCAATACCTTCTGCCTGCATAGGCGCGAGGAAGAAACTTAAACCAGCATATTTGCTGTTACTTTCCTGTGAGGTTCTTGCTAACAAGATCATATACTTGGCATAGCTGCCTAGACTGGTCCAAATCTTCGAGCCATTAACAACATAGTCATCGCCATCTTTCACAGCCTTGCACTGAGCACTACCTAAATCAGAACCATGATCTGGCTCAGAAAAACCCTGACACCAAATATCTTCCGCGCTGAGAATACCTTTTATGTATTTGGCTTTATCAGCATCCGAACCCATCATCAAAATCAATGGGCCAGCCCAGTTTAGACCAATTGTATTAGGTAAAAATGGCACCCGATGCTTAGCCATAGCTTTGGTGGCAATGTCTTGGAACACCTGATCAACGCCGCCGCCACCGTACTCCTTTGGCCAAGCCATACCCACATAACCGTTTTCGTATACCTTATTCTGCCAGTCTCGCAAAAAATTAAACTGGCTATCGGTG
>CAJJDH010000057.1 GCA_905182905.1 marine gamma proteobacterium HTCC2089
TGCTACCTTGCACAACGCGCCCGCATGTAAGAGTGTTATTAATAATCCGCACGATGCCCGTCTGATGTATCGCATTAGTTGCAAAGGCGAACCCTGCTTTAGCCTGCCTAGACAAGACCCTGATGAATGGCTTGATAAAAATATCACCCCACCATATAAGAGCCCGGACACATACTTCGCGGACTGATTGAAACGCTGGAGCGGACAGACGACCCACCTGAAGATTGCATTTTCCCCAGCGTCACGCCGCTTAATGCTCACAGCACGAGACTTGTGTGTAGTATAGCCGGATCGTCTTAGTTGAATGTAGATCGAGACAGGTCTGCGTTCGCTATTTGCTAACTACCTGCAGTTAGCAAGATGCCTGCGTCTCGTCTTTAGCCCATCTTTGTCTCTTCTTTTTCGCAACGAGCAAGTGGGTTAAGGTGTTGAGAAATTCGGGGAGTATGTTCGGCATGAGTGATTCAACACACGCGTTCAGAGTTGGGGAAGTAACAACGGGTTCAGCAGGACAGGTTGCCCATCCGCAGCACCTAGCGCATTCAGAGCGCTTGAAAGAGGTGTTTTATGCAGTAGGCGATAGTGCCTGGTGTTATGTGGGCAACGGCCTGTCTAATCAAACTTTTATCAAGGCACCTGAGGGCATTATTGCCATCGACACCGGTGAGTGTAAGGAGGAGATGCGTGATGCCATTGCCAAACTTCGCGAATACACAAATGCCCCCATAGTCGCTTGTATCTATACGCACTTTCATTATGTTGCTGGCACCACGGCGATTGTAGAAGACCGAGGCGACGATGATTTTCCAATCTATGGCCATGACGGCATAGCGGCAAATCTCACACGCTTTGGCGGTGAAGTTGGACCACGAGGATCTAGAGGAATGGTGCATCAGTTTGCCATGATGCTGCCAGAATCCGGTCCTGACGGTATTGTTAATATTGGGCTTGGGCGCTTTTATCGCAACCCATCCCACGCGCCTTTTACGCCCGGTCACATGCCAGCAACCCATACGTTTACGGAACAAAATCAGGTCACTATTGCTGGCCTAGATGTGGTTTTTTATCCCGCGCCATCAGACGCCACAGATTCGGTGAACATTTGTTTTCCGCAGCTGGACTTAGCCGTGAACAATATATTCTGGCCTGCGCTGTTCAACATTTTTGCGATTCGCGGCGAAGAGTATCGTGACCCTCGAGTGTTGCTTAATGGACTAGACGAATTAGCGGGGCTTAATGTGGAACACCAGATCGGTACACATGGACCGCCCATGTCAGGACGGTCAGAAGTTAGAGCATCAATTCTGCGCTACCGTGATTCCATTCAGTTTATCTGGGATCAGACCGTTCGGGCGGCGAATCAAGGTTTGACCATAGACCAGGCCATTGAGCGCATAAAGTTGCCGCTGCGTCACGAGCAAGACTTTAGAACTCAACAACTCTACGGTGTGGTTGAGCATCACGTTCGGCAGGTTTATACCGGTCTGTTCGGCTGGTTTGACGAAGATCCCAGTAAGCTATTTCCAACCCCCCAACCAGAGCGGGCAGCCAAGATGATTGCAGCCTTTGGCGGCAGGGACGCTGCGCGTGCTTTATTCGATACTGCTTTAATGGAAGAAGATTATCGTTGGGCATTGGAAGTGGGCAGTTATCTGGTTTTCGACCAAGACCCGCAGGATGCGACCCAAGATAAATTACGCCTCGCAGCTGCGCTACGAGCAGTGGCATATTGTTCAAGTGCCGCCAATGTACGCAACTGGTGTTTAACCCAGGCGCTAGAGTTAGATGGCTCTATTGACCTTGCACGATTCAAAATACATCGCTTTCGCGTGCAAGAAATACTCGGCGGGCCGGCAGATCGCTGGGTGCCAATCTTAAGAGTCTTGCTCGATCCGCTGTTGGCGGATGGCGTTGAAGCGAGCATTGGCTTCGAGTTCGATGATGGTGGTTCTGCGGGGCTGATGATCCGTAATCAAGTGGCAGCGGTAGTGGCTTTCGATCAGTGCGATCTAAAACTTTCTGTGACCAAGGCGGCTTGGGCTAAATTGCTGGGCGGTAAAGTAGGCTTGTCTGAGGTGTTAGCGCAGATGAGTGAGCTTTCCTCAGGTGATCTGCAAACGGTTACAACCTTGTTGTCGTGCTTTGACTTGGAAAGTTTTAAACGATAAAGCCCAGCGGAGTTGAAGGAGATAAAAATGGATTTGAATCCAATAGCAGCAGGTTTTTCTGCAAAGAAACTAGAGCACGTTGAACGGCATCTGAATAATAACTATCTGCAAGCTGGGAAAATTGCCGGTTGTCAGGTAATGGTTGCTAGAAAAGGTATTCCTGCCTATTTCAAATCCTTTGGTGATATGGATCGGGAGCGTAGTAAACCTGTCGACCAAGAGACGATTTTTCGTATCTACTCTATGACAAAACCCATCACCTCTATCGCTCTGATGATGTTATTCGAGGAAGGTAAGTTTCAGCTCAATGATCCTGTGTCTCGATTTATTCCCTCATGGAAGGGGCAGCAAGTCTGGGTTGCTGGGCGCGGCGATGATATGCAAACACGTGCACCCCAATCAGTGATGACTATGCGGCATATACTATCGCATACATCAGGGCTGACCTATGGCGCTTTACTGCCTGGCGACTCACAGCCTGTAGACGAGGTTTACCAAAAGCTTGGTGTTAACCGAGATGAAGGTGAAACCGTTAGTAGTTTTGCGGAGAAGCTTGCCAATGTGCCTCTGCGATACGACCCCGGTTCAAAATGGTTGTACTCTCTGGCAACGGATATATGTGGCTGCTTAGTGGAATTCATCTCTGGGCAAAAATTTGAAGACTTCCTCAAAGAACGAATCTTCGATCCGCTGGAAATGAATGACACCGGCTTCTATGTCCCCGAGGATAAGCTTGATCGCTTTGCAGCTAACTATGGGCGCGGGCGTGATAAGTCACTAAAGCTGCTAGATGATCCGCAAACCAGTAAATATCGCCGTGCTCCCAGCTTTCCCTCAGGGGGCGGCGGCTTAGTCAGCACCACGCTAGATTATGCAAAGTTTTGCGAGATGCTGCGGCAACGGGGCAGCTACTATGGCAAGGAAATTATCGGCAGCAGAACTCTTGGGCTAATGACCAAAAATCACATCGCTGGCGGTGAAGATTTAAGCCAAGCTGCAATGGGATCGTTTTCGGAAACTGCCTATGAAGGCGTTGGTTTTGGGTTAGGGTTTGCTAGCACACTGGACGAGGTATCATCGGGTACCATTGGTGCAGGCGACTACTACTGGGGTGGGGCAGCCTCCACAATCTTCTGGATTGATCCAGTAGAAGATCTATATGTCGTTTTTATGACTCAGTTTATGCCCTCTGCTACGTTCAACTTTCGCGGACAGCTAAAGAACATTATCTACGGCGCAATAAACGATTAGTTAGTTGCGCCTTTTGCTCACGGCTGCGCTTTCAATCTTGTTGCAGTGTTTGCAAAAACACCAGCACATCCGCAGCAGTACGCACTGGATCTTCCTCCATAGGAATATGCCCCAAGTCGTCATAAATCACTGTGGTGGTATTGGCTAGTGTTTCTTCAAAAGCGGGTACAACTGACACGGGTATCACCGAGTCTTGTGCTCCCCACATTACCAAGGTGGGTTGTGCGAGCGCACTTACATCGGGTGGTGTCGCGTTTTGGTAGGAGCGGGTGCGGCTCACGATGGCGTTTCGCGTACCTTCGCGCATAATTAATTCATAGTACCGGTCGATAAGTTTCTGATCGACTACGGGTGAGTCATTGTAAGCGGAGCGCAGTCCTTGGCCGATAAGCGGGGCGGGGTCTATATATCGAGCAATGGCGCGAAACCAATCTTGTCGAAGTAAACTGAACCCCACGGGTGGTGCCTTTTTGTTCTCGCCTTCTTCGCTACTAGGCCGCTGCCAATTGCCCGGTGGTACTGAGTCGATCAACAACATCGCCTTAACACGTTCTGGGTAGGCCAAGGTATAGCGCCAGGTTGCGCCGCCGCCCATGGAATTACCGCCCAGTACAAATTGCTCTAGTGCTAGGTTGTTGGTCACGGCGTGGATGGTTTGGGTAAAGGCTTCGCTACCATATTCTGCGCTGGGTACTTGTCCGGTGAGTCCGTGCGCGGGTAAATCCAAGGTTACGACCCTGTAGTCTTGACCCAAAATGGCTATCCATGGTTCCCAAGTATGCAGAGAGGCCATGGCGCCATGTATTAGCACTACAGCTAAACCATCTTTGTTACCTTGGTCGCGATAGTGCACGCGGCTACCGTTGTCCATAACAAGAAATCTGGACGCTGCATTGCTGTATTTGGCGTCTACTGTCGCTGCGGGAATGTCTTTTTTAAAAAGAAAAATGGCGCCTATGAGCAATAGTGCCGCGAGCGAACCCACCAACCATTTTACAATTTTCAATTCATCACTCCCCGTGTATTTACACACCAGCCTAGCACGAACTACCCGCTTAGATGGTGACGCTGTGAGTTGTAGAGTTTTGCAGATTGCCCCAAACAGAAAAACGTGTTTTATTCCTTGATCGAGTTTTTCTTACCTGATCCAGCAATTTTTGGTGCACGTAGATGAACCCTTAGCAGATAAATTTTAGGAGAGAGCTTTGAGTGATTATCAATTATTGATTAACGGCCAAATGGTCGATGGTGCAACAACCATGGCTGTAGTGAATCCAGCCACTGAAGAAACATTGGCTGACTGCCCTCGGGCTGACGAAGGCCAACTCAATCAGGCAGTTGCCGCAGCGAAAGCAGCGTTCGCCAGTTGGAGTAAGACCACTATTGACGAGCGTAAAGCCGTTATTTCACAAATCGCCGATGTTATTGAAGCTAATGGAACGGAGTTGGCGCAGCTGTTAACCCAAGAGCAGGGCAAGCCATTGGCTGATGCGACCGGTGAGGTTTATGGTACTGCCGCGTTTTTCCGTTACTTCACAGCATTAGATCTGCCTATAGAAGTGCTTGAAGACAGCGAAAACCGCAAGGTTGAGGCGCATCGCAAGCCGCTGGGTGTGATTGGCGCAATTGTGCCGTGGAACTTCCCAATGATTTTGATGGCCTTTAAAGTGCCGCCAGCCCTGATTGCAGGGAATACTGTTGTATTGAAGCCGTCGCCGACCACGCCTTTAACCTCACTACGTTTGGGTCAACTGATTAAAGACATTGTCCCAGCAGGCGTTTTGAATATCGTTACTGATGCGAATGACCTAGGTGCACCACTAACCGCGCACCCTGATGTAAACAAAATTTCCTTCACCGGTTCGACTGCCACAGGTGCTAAGGTTATGGCTGGCGCAGCGGGTCTAATTAAGCGTATTACACTGGAGTTAGGTGGTAATGATGCCGGTATCGTTTTGGACGACGTAGAGCCTAAGAAAGTAGCTCAGCAACTATTTGATAGTGCTTTCCAAAACAGCGGTCAGGTATGTATTGCCATGAAGCGCCTGTACGTTCATGACTCAATTTACGACGAGGTGGTGGACGAGTTAGCGACGATTGCTAATGATACCATTATAGGCGACGGTCTTGAGCAGGGTACTAAGTTGGGGCCACTGCAAAATAAAATGCAGTACGAAAAAGTCAAAGAGCTGATCGAGTCAGCCCGCCAAGACGGCAATATTGTTGCTGGTGGTGAAGTGCCCGATCAGTCTGGTTACTTTATTCGACCTACCATTGTGCGAGATGTGGCTGAAGGCAGTCGTATTGTTGATGAAGAGCAGTTCGGACCTGTTCTGCCGGTTATCCGCTTCAGTGACGAAGGCGACGCTATTGCCCGTGCCAATAATTCTGACTACGGCCTTGGTGGATCTGTTTGGTCCAGTGACCTTGATCGTGCCTATGATGTTGCTAATCAAATGAACACCGGAACAGTTTGGATCAACAAGCATGCTGAATTAGATCCGGGTATTCCATTTGGTGGGTCCAAGCAGTCTGGTCTAGGTAACGAGCTAGGTATGGAAGGACTCAAAGAGTTTACTCAATTGAAGATGATCAACATGGCGCGTTAAACCCTAGTGATCAGTAACGGGCGCAGTTTAGTTGCCCACATGGAAAGGTCGAATAGGAAACTGTTCGGCCTTTTTTGTTGCCCATTATTTAGCGAAGAAGTTTTTAGTCTGTTGTTCGTAATGTACTTTCATTGTTATACAGAGCTTATATAGACAGATGTAAATCACGTTAACAAAACCTTAACTTTTCTATGTGAGTCTCTGTAGTCCCAGGCAGATTTGTCTAAGAACAAAAGCGGACATGTGCCACTGTCTGAAGCGAGTGATCCGAAGAATATTCGGATCAAAAATAATAAAAATAGAGCTCCTAAGGAGATATAAATGACTTTCAAATTGAGTACCGCAGTAACAGCCAGCCTGTTGGTTTTTCTCTCTGCATTTGTAAGTGCAGACGACCACAAAGAAACCTCGACCGTGGCACCCCTTAATGTGCAAGTGCAGTTGTGTAGCTTGTTACCGGGTAAAACCATGGCCCAATACAATCGCAATAATGAAAAGTACTTTGCTTGGGCTAAGAAGAATGACGTAGAAGTGACTTTTGTTCGCAGTACGCCGCTACTTACTCATTCAAATGGCAGGAACAACCCAGCTGGCTATGACTTTTTTGAGTTATTAGCTTCTGATTATGAAACCTCCGGCAAGGCATGGGACCTTTGGATATCTACTCCTGAAGGTCAAAAACTCAATGCCGAATGGCAAAGCCTTGCGAAATGCGATGTGAAAATGGCTTCTTTGTTTAGACAGTGGGCGGATATGGACGCCATTCGTGCTGACGATAACCGCATTACCACTTGGAACTGGTGTACACGCAAGGAAGGTGTATCTTCTGAGCAACTTACAGCAAAGCATCGTTCCATTGCAGCGCAGTATGGTGAAGGCATTGGTAACATTGGCTGGTTTACGTTCTACCCATTGATTGGTGGAGCAAACACTCCTGGAGAGTTTGCGCATGTAGTGGTTTATCCGGATGTGGCTGGCCTGATGGAGCATCAGGAGTGGTTCAGTAATGGTGGTTGGAAGGATCGTCAGGACTACCATAACTATGCGGATTGCCAAGGAGAGTCTGCGGTAGTTGAGGAAGTGCGCAATCGCCCAGAGTCCTATTAGGATTTAAAGCATTACCAAGTCGCGTGTGAACTATTCTCGCACGCGCATTTTAAACTTTAACCGTCCCGTCCCCTTTCTTCTCTTGTATATGCATAACGCACCGACCGTTGCTTTCTCGTTCTGCCTGAGCCACTAAGTTCTGGCTCATCTTCTTGAGTGATTAAACGTGTGCATCGCCAAACGCACGCAATTCCTTTAGCAGTGGTTTCATTGAGTTGCCGAGTTTCGTTGGTACATACTGAAAACGCTCGGGTTTGCTTTGATATGCAATTTTTTCCAGTGCGCCAAAAGTGACTAGTCGTTTTAGTCGTTCAGATAATAGATTGGTAGGGATGTGCTCAGGCTGATTAGAAAAGTCAGCAAAGGTCCTGCACTGAAAAAACAGCGCGTCGCGCATAATCAGTAGCGTCCACTTATCACCTATGAGATCTAATGCATTGGCAATGCCGCACTCTGAGCGTTTAACGCGCTTTGTTGGAGCTGCGCTTGAGGCGATGCTTTTCTGCTTATCCATATAATCACCAAATCATTTTATTGATGGCCGCCAAGCGCCAAATTTTAGTGCGCCGGCGATGATAATTGCGTAGCTGATCATGCCAAGTGCTGCACCGTAGTAGATGCCTGTAAGGCCGACATCAAAGATAAACCCTAAGGAGAAAGAAACACAACCTGCTACCGCAATACGTAAAATGGTGGCGAGTACTGGCCACAGCATTGCGTTTGCTCCCTGGGAGGCAAAGTACAATGATAAGCCAAGGCCTTGAAAGAAAAAGCACGGCCCGGCAATTTGAATAAAGTCTTTAGCAGAGGTGTGGACAAGTGGGTCCTGGGTGAATAGGGCAATCCAGCCGTCTGGGAAAATGGCGAGCACAATACCTACAACTCCAGCAATTACGCCTGCGCTTAAGCCGCCTATCCAACCAACTCGCTCAGCCCGCTGGATGTCGCCGGCACCTATACCCATACCAACTAATGAAGTCATTGAAGATCCCAGTCCGAAGACCAATGGAATAATTAGAAATTCGATACGCGAACCAATACCGTAACCCGCCAGTGCAGCCTCACCAAAGCGCCCAACGAATGCAGTCAGCATGAGTACGGTTGCAATAGTCAAAATGGGTGACAGCGACGCGGGTAAAGCGACCTGCAAAATGTCTTCAAAATTTTCTTTTGAGAAAGACATGGCAGACAGGCGCAGTCTTATAATGCCATCGCTTTTTGAGAGTCGGCGTAACATCACAATGCTGACTAGTAGTCCGGATATTACTGCCGAAACAGCCGCGCCGACGATACCTAATTGTGGCAAGCCGTAGGCTCCAAGTATCAAGCAGCCGGAAAGGGGTATTTGGAATATAGAGCCGAGCATTATGGCCAGCGCCGGATACTGCATGTTCCCCATGCCCCTAAATATGGCGCTAGTGATACCCAGCATCCAGATGAAAACGCCGCCTGATAGGAGAGCTAATGCATAGCTATAAGATTGTTCCAGTACTTCACCGCGGCCGCCCAGTAGCGTAATGAAAGCCTCGCCGCCTATGAGAAAAATGGCGAATAAAATAAGAGCTCCCATGATCGCTATAGCTAGCGCATGCCAGACTAAGGATTCAGCTCTGGTCACATCACCTGCGCCCAGTGCTCTAGCAATTGCCGATGCCACCGCGCCGCCTATTGCACCGCCGGAGAGGGTTTGTGTAAGCATTAGCAGTGGAAATGACAATGCTATTGCAGCCAGAGAAATGGAGCCTAGCCGACCAATGAACCAAACTTCTGCAAGGCTGACTATGCCCTGGACGAAAAAAGCGAGAGTGCTAGGTGTCGCCATGCGCACCAATAGTGGTAGGGGGGGTGCGGTAAGCATGTGTTTGGTGCGTGGATCCATGGCCAAATTCTTATAGTTACTTTAAAAAGCATAGTAATGACTTTAATAATGAAAGTCACTATGCCGTATAAGGTGTAACTCAGCGCTAGAAGTGCTTCCAGCATGGGTTGGTATAAGGGTGTCGTAGTACACTCAGGTGAAACGATAGCGATATCGTCGTCATTGTTGCAGCCACAATTACCTTTTAGTCACTGTATCGATATTGGCTATGGGCGGGGTCGCCGACAACTTGATCTTAGGTTCTATTTTCGCCGCATGATCGGGCGTAGTTATGTCGGCTGAGTTTGCTTGGACCCATTTGGCTGAGAGGGGGTATTGAGGAAGGTGGCTACGAAGTGCGCAAGAATTAGTAACGCTAAGTCTTCGGAACTTTCCAGCAACCTACTCAAACCAATTCCACCGAAAAAGGCGAATACGCAATTCTGCCACTTCCAACGTAGAGTAAAGTAGTGCAGCCCGGCAAAAACAAAATTGCTCAAGATGACCGCGTAGACAAAGCCTATAGATGACTCCAAGGCCGTTGGTAGAAATAGCCTGAAGGCCATTTCTTCAACGATAGAAATATACAGTAGGTAGATAATCCATAAACCCTGAATTCGATTTAGACTCAAGCCTTTACGAACCAAAAAGACATAAAAGAAAGCCAATATCGCCATTAGATAAAGCAAATATTTTGTCGGGGCTGTGGTAACTGCTGTCAAAGTAGTTGCCAATAGGTGTGGGGACGAGTTAAGTGCAAACAGCGTTAGCGCAGACAGCCCCATGACCAAACCGTGGCGGTAAAGTACTTGGGCGAATGTTGAGACAGGCGATGTGCTGCCAGAATGCTCTCTTTGTAATCGTCCCATGGTACTGCTCCGTTGGCGCGCAGCATGATGACACTATCTAGACGAGGAATATATATCTGTGTCCTGTAAGTAGACGGGTGGTCTTTGAGCAAAATTACCATCGCTCATTTTCTTTTAGCCGCCGCTTATATGGCTGTGCTTGCCCACTGTGCAAAACGCAGATTTTTTGAGATGTTGCTAACAACACTTGGACAACTGCTTCACCAACTTCAGCGCGATATAGCTATCCGGACTGCCCTCGTGCTAGATCGGTAGTTGTGTTGTGTCCTTAATATTCTCCATAACAAAACTCGCAGAGATGTCTGTCAGCTCGAGCTGACTCGTCAGCCCTTTGTAAAGTCTGTCGTAGTGCGATATGTCCGTAACCATGGCGCTAATTAGGTAATCTAATTCCCCTGTGGTGCGATATACCCCAAGAATTTCAGGGAAGGTCGCCGCGATCTGAGAAAATTTTTGTGTCCACTCGGTATTGTGGTGAGCGGTCTTTATTTGAATAAATACTTTAAGGTGCAGGTTTAGTTTCTCAGGACTTAGGAGTGTTACCCGCCGAACAATTACGCCGTCCTGTTCCAGTTGCTTAATCCGCCGCCAGCAGGCATTTCGAGACAAGTTCACTTGTTCGCTAATCTCATCTAATGAAGTATCGGCATTTTGTTGCAATATTTTTAGTATTTTTCGGTTTGCGTCATTCATATCCCAAAATATAACCTCAAAATAAAAAATAATCTTAAAATTAATGTAATTTGGTGAAAATTTTGGGACTTTATTTTGGCCAATGACGACTAAGCTAATTTCTTTACTTTGTTGGTAGGGAACGATGCTTACACGGATATTTCTAGCCCATCCACGCTCGGTAGATGAGCATTTTTTTCAACATATGAGATTTGCTTTGGGCGTCGCTGCTGCGCTTTTCCTGGCGATGGGAGCAGTGTTGATTCATGCCTTCATTCCATGCCTGTTCGAGAAAACCGCGAGCAAAATCATTGCCCGTCTTGAGTCGCGCATTCAGCGCAGCAAAGTGTATGAGCGCGTTCCAAAGAACTAGAGCTGCTCATTTGGACTATGGATTTAGTTTGCATCCGACGTTGTGGCAAGCCGGCTTTCTCCACCGTTCTCTCCTCTCGTTTCTCATCAGATTTCTTTAATACCGGCTGAATTTTGCGGTTGAACGAATGCACATCCAGCTATAATTTAGAGGCTTGGGAAATATGAGGAGTCGCAGATATGGAAAATATCCCACAAGAATTTGATCCAGACGTTATTGCTGGGCAATCAGGTAGTGATTTACAGATGTATCACGCTGAAACCAGCTCAAAGGAGCCAATGTCCTCGGTGCTGAAAAACAACCCAGAGATCTACTTTGTAACTCCCAAGGGGCGTAAAGATTGGGGTAATTGGGATTTCCGTCCAGGTGCCTACTACGACACAACCACGGGCGCCAAGCATGCTTATTGGCGCGAGTACGACCTGCCAAAGCCGAGCAAAGATATTCAGCGGCTGCGTCAGGATATGCTGCGCTGGGGTTATTGCATGGTTGAAGATGGTCTATCCGCGGATCAGATAACAACTATGCGTCAGCGCGTACTAGACCAAGCCGAGGGTGAAAAGTTGGCAGGCATAGCCCAACGAACCCCCAGTGGGCAGAATATTAACTGTTGTGTAAACAAGGGCCGCTGTTTTGAGTTATTTATAGAACAGCATCCGAGTATTGCCCAGGGTGGTCCGCTGGTTGAACAGCTTGTGACCGAAGCCTTAGGCCGCGGTTGGGTATGTACCTCGCTGATCGCTGCAATTTCTTTGCAAGGCGGCGTGCCTCAAGCGTTGCATCAGGATCAGGGTAATGCCTTAGATTCCCGTAGCCCAATGACTATTAACATACTCACAACTATTACCGATGTGGATGAATCCAATGGGGGTACGCTGGTAATCCCAGGCAGTCATACTGTTTTAGCCGATGCAGTTAGAGAAGGTAAGCCGGTAGGTAAGTTGCCCCCAGCGATCAACATAGAGGCAAAGGCGGGCACCATGGTCATTACCGATGGCCGACTCCTACATGGCACGGGTATTAACCATACCGACACACCCCGCATTGTTATGCTTAACGGTATGCAACAGCCATGGCTACGCCAGCAAGAAAATTGGATGTTGTCTGCGCGCCCTGAGGTATTACAAAGAGCTAGTCCGAAACTGCTCCATCGAATGGGCTACCAAGCCACTACTGGGACCCAGACAAATGAAGGCCACGGTTTTGGCGCGAAGGGTGGTGTGGACGAGACTGCAGGTGCGTTAGTTGGCTTTCGTCTAGCAAATGATCTTGGAGAATATTATCGAGTAGGTGAGCTTGGTCCTGACTCTACTGCAGCACAGTTGAATGCTGCTTATACCCTTAGGGATGTAGTTGGTAAGGCCCGCGCTGGTGGTGTCAGTGCGCCAGTGGGTATTGGTGAAGGTGGACTTGGGTAGAGCTGCAAGCGCGCCAGCTATTTGTCGATTAGTTGGCTGAGTGTTTTTTCTTCTCCCTGCAAACCAAGGCTCGCATCCATAGCTTGAATTTTTGCTGCAATACGCTTGTTTGCACCACTGCGAATACGTTTGTTGAGGTTGCGCGCGAGTAACCATCCGCTAACGGCGACTATGGCCAAAACTGTAAACATATACTGATAGCCCTGAACGCCTTGATTACTGTCGAGGAGTACGCCCCACAACAAATAGGCAAAAGATGTGGGTAGGTAAATAATGAAGGCGGCTATTGCAATTACAGAGCCTGAGAATCTGGGCGGTAGGCCCATTTCTCCAAATGGTGCAAAGTACAGGGAACGCATAAAGAAGATCAAAAAAGCGATCGTGAGCATGAGCGATATGGCTGGCCACATACTCCCATCTCCGCGCGGTAGTGTAGTCATACACATTGCCAGTATAGCAACCAAGATCAACGCAACACCCATGCCACCACTGGGCCCGCCTAAATAACGGTCAGCGATAAAACCTGAAGGTAAGGCCACTGCGATACGACCACCGGAGGTTGAGGCAATACCAAATATGGAAACGGCTAAGGCTGGTAAAGCATAAAGCTCGTTCAGATAGGTGAGGAAAAAAGGTAGGGCGGTATAAATCATGTAAACGCAAAACCCCACCGCTCCTGCCAACCAAACTTCAGCCAGGCCTAAGGTCACTTTCATGCCTGCTAAAACTTCACGGTTGGCGGCCTTTGCATCGCCAGCGGACTTCAACAGAGTTTGCTTAGGCAAACTGAACCATGTCACCACGCCGAGTATTACCATGATTACTGCGTTCACCATAAATGCCAGCTCGAGGCCAAACAAACTATAGCCAAGGGCCGTATATAGGCCGACAGTGAGTAGGTTTTGGAAGAGCTCTACGCCTCCGCGCCCACCCTCTAGCAAACCAAAAATCTTGCCCTGATTGCCATCGGATGTAGATTTGCGTACCGCTGAAAGCACTGCGGGCCAGAACGCGCCCTCGCACCATAAAGATAGCATCACAAAGAGGAAGCAGAGCGTGGCAAAATCGGTCGTTTTGCCCAAAAAGAAAGTAGTGATGCCACCAAGTATCATATTGAGTGGAATAAGCACTCGGGGAGAGAAACGGTCTTGGGCCCAAGCCAAGGCTATATAAAAAATGTTATGCACGATGCCGTAGATTGACATCAGCAACCCAAACTGAGTTTTTGAAATTTGCCACAACTCAAGCATTTGCGGTAGCAGGGCACCCTTCATAGCCAATACCGAGAAGGCAAACTGGGAGCAAAGGACTAATATTACAAAGTTAAGCACTACCTTTTGTGAAGAAAATAAAGGTGCGCCAGACTGATCGGTAAATAGTTGCAAGGAGAGGGTTGCTCCAGTTACGCCAAAAGACGCCTAAATATGAGGGTAGATACCGAACTAAAGATACCCACTAGAAGGGTTTCTAGCTAGAGCGACTTTTTCGCGTGACCGGTGAGTCCTATGCAAAAATCCCCTCTATCCATAACTTAACTGGTGTATCTTCTACCGCTAATTGTAGCATTGCGTGTATTGGGGATTGTCTAGTCAGCTTAAGTTAGCTCGCTGAGTATTGCAGTGTGAATGCATAATGCAGGCAAAGGTTTGTGTCATTTGTAGTTGTGCCAGATGGCAGTATGTTTATTGTTAATTGAAAGGGAGATGGGAAATGCAGATATCAGGCAGTAAGGGAATTTTTGTTGGTGGTAGCTCGGGTATGTGTCGTGCAAGTGCTGAGCAATTTGCCAGCAAGGGCGGCACTGTCGCTATTTTAGATTTGGCTTCTTCCAACGGCGCTGAGGTTGCCAAAGAGCTAAACGGTAACTTTTATCCTTGCGACGTGATGGATTATGCATTGATGGATGCAACCATTACCCAAGCGGCCAATGATATGGGCGGCCTGCACCTCGTGATCAACACCGCGGGCGGCGGTTCGGGTTCAGTGGGCGGTAAAGCCCAAAGGACTGTAGGCAGAGATGGTACGCGTCACCCCACAGATATATTCGCCCGCGTATTAGAATTGAATGTCGTTGCCTCATTCAATATTAATACTATTGCCGGTCAAATCATGGCGAACAATGTGCCGAATGAGGATGGTGAGCGTGGTGTCATGATTAACACTTCTTCTATTGCTGCCTTTGAAGGCCAGGTAGGACAGGTCGCTTACAGCGCTGCAAAAGGTGGCATCTCGGCAATGACGCTGACTATGGCGCGGGACTTAGGTGCTTTGGGTATTCGCTGCATGACTATTGCACCGAGCTTATTTGCTACAGGTCTAACTGCGGGTATGCCCGATGAGGGAGCCAATATATTGACCAAAGACGCTGCCTTTCCTAGACGTATGGGTAGACCTGAGGAATTCGGTACGATGGCTATGGCTATTGTCGAGTGTGCGATGATGAACGGTTCTACTATGCGGGTAGATGCAGGGCAGAGATTCGCGCCGAAATAAAAATTACATATTGCGTGCAATTGTTGAGTGCGCAAAAAATTAGTAGAGGTCGATTATGAAAATTTTAAACGTATTTCTTTTCCTGGCACTAACATCTGCAGTGTCCTGGGCTGATCATCATAAAAGGGCTCCGTCATTAGACGCCGCGGGTTTTGACGCCATGATGAAAGAAATTTCCAACTGGGGTCGTTGGGGTGAGGCAGATCAGCTAGGTACTTTGAATTTGATCACTGCGGCAAAGAAAGCTGAGGCTGCGGCGTTGGTGAGCTCTGGGGTTTCAGTATCATTGGCGCTGCCGATGAACAAAGTGGCCGACCACGTTAACGAAAAACCCTTTAAGCATACGCCATTCATCTTTCCTACTGGTGCCGACCCAGACGCAGAACCAGTTTTAGGGATTGATGTGTCTGCATTACCCCAGGCTGCTGGAGATGTGTTTGAGATTGACTATCACGGTTTTGCGCACTCGCATTTAGATGCCATCAATCACTTTGCCTACCAAGGCAAAATGTACAACGGCTTTGCCTTTGAGCAGGATGAAAACGGTTTTGCTAATCTAGGTATAGAGAATATTGCTACTCAAGGGATTGTGACACGTGGCGTGTTAGTAGATTTCCCCGCACTTTTTGGTGTGGACTACTTACAGCCTGGTCGAGTAATTACCAAAGAAGATTTTCTTGCTTGGGAAAAAGCTACGGGAGTTACTATTGGCTCTGGAGATGCATTGATTGTTCGTACCGGTCGTTGGGAAGCTGTTGCAGATTTGCCGCCTTGGAATTTTGTAGAATCCGCGGCCGGACTACACGCCTCTACCGCGGCATTTTTGAAAGAGCGAGATGTTGCGGTGATTGGTTGTGATGGCGTAACCGACGTTATGCCATCTGGCGTTGGCCAGCGTTTTAACCCAACCCATGAGTTACTGATTATTGGTTTGGGTATGCCGATTTTCGATAATTTGGATCTTGCCGCGCTCGCCGCTCAAGCAAATAAAGAGCAGCGCTATGTGTTTATGCTGGTGGCGGCACCTCTGAGTGTGGCGGGCGCCAGTGGTTCGCCACTTAATCCATTAGCCATTTTTTAGAATCTATGGCCGTGACTTAGTGGTGAAATCTAAGTCCTAGGACGAGCCTACTGCACAAAAAAGCCCGCATTTGCGGGCTCTTTCCATTGGCCTTTTGGCTCGTTTAACACCAAAGTTACTCTTTAGCCATTTCTATGTGGCCTGCTGCTTCATGGTCCAGATCCTGATCGTCGTCCAGATGCACGGTTACTTTAACTAAAGTACCAGTGAAGCTGAACGGCGATGCATAGTTGCCAACACTTGTACCTCGATCAAAGCCGACATCTAGTCCTGACCAAGAGATCATTAGCGAGAAAATAAAGTCGGTGTGCATGCTCGCAACTTCATTGCCGTCTACCAGTAAAGTGGCGGCACCATTAACCTTCTCGTTGGCGTCTTTGCTGCGCCGCATACGAAAGGCAAGCTCATGTCGTCCCGGGTTAACAGGCTGGGCTGATTGCATTAGCTGATGGTTGCCGCCGATATTGAGATCGTGCACGAGGTAGCCGTTTTCTAGGTATAGTGAATAGCCTCCGGTGGCGTCACCGTGTGCAATGAGTACGCCTTGTTCGGCGGCAGATGCCAAGTCTACTGTCGCGCTAATGGTGTAACTGCGGCTGCGTAGGTCTGGGGCTACCTCACTGGGCAGATGACCCATGCCGGGCCAAAAGGTGTAGTGAGTGCGTCCACCTCGATGCCGTTCCGCATTTTCTGCAAAGCGTGGTGCAAATCTATCATCCAATGGTAGTACCTGATTGGCCTCGGCTTCTTGCCACCAAATGGCCTGCATTTCGGTTAAGCGATTTGGGTGTACTTGCGCTAAGTCGTGAATTTCGTTGAAGTCTTCGTCTAGGTTGTATAGCTCCCACACATCGTCGTCGAAGGCGCTGCCCGGTGGGTGATAGGCAACGGCCTTCCAGCCGTTATGGACTATTCCGCGATGACCAAACATCTCAAAATATTGAGTAGTTTTACCAGTATCTGCCTTTGCATCAGTCAAGCTGCTGGCGAAGCTGACGCCCACGGTGCCGACATCTGCGGATTCATCTACTTTAGCCGCTGGTATATTGATCAAATCAAGTATGGTGGGATTGAGGTCGCTGACATGGCAAAACTGCTTGCGAATGCTGCCGTCAGTTGGAATCTTTGCTGGCCAAGAAACTACTAACGGGTCGCGTATGCCTCCACCGTGAGTGTTTTGTTTATAGCGTTTTAGTGGGGTATTAGACGCCATTGCCCAACCCCATGGGAAGTTGCTGTGCGTGTCTGGGCCGCCAATATCGTCCAGACGCGCTAGCTTTTTTGCCATTGATTCGGGCTGTAAGTTATACGGTCCCATAGCGTTGATAAAACCATTGGGGCCACCTTCCTGACTTGCGCCGTTATCGGACAACAGCAGTACTAGCGTGTTGTCTAGTAATCTAGCGTCTTCCAGAAATGCCATCAAGCGCCCGAGCTGCTGATCAGTGTGCTCCAACATAGCGCCATAGGCACCGGCCAAACGCGAAAATACTCGACGCTCATCTTCACTGTGCTCGTCCCAAGCTTTGACAGAATCATTTCTCGGGGGCAGCTCGGTGCCTTTTGGCACTATGCCTTGTTCAATTTGTCGTGCCAGCCTATCTGCCCGGGTTGCATCCCAACCTTTGGCAAAGATCTTGTCATACTTGTCGATTAGGTCTTTAGGTGCCTGGTGCGGCGCGTGACATGCGCCTGGGGTGACCATCATGAACCATGGGATTTGTGGTGACACCGCAATGTGGCCTTGTACATAACCAATAGCTTGCTCGAATAAGTCTTCGGTGAGGTGATAACCGCTTTCGTAGTTACCAGGAGCTGCGATATGACTGTTGTCGTGCACCAGTTCTGGTGAATACTGATCTGTCTCTGCGTCTAGAAATCCATAGAAGCGGTCGAACCCTCGTCCCAGCGGCCAGCCGTCGAATGGGCCGGTTGGGCCTGTTTCGGTAAGTGGCGTGACATGCCATTTGCCGACCATGTAATTGCGATAACCGGCGCTGCGCAGAGTCTCAGCTAGGGTCGGTGCTTGGGCTGATATTTTGCCTCGGTAGCCCGGGTAGCCACTGTCGAAGTTGGCTAGGCAACCGACGCCGACGGCGTGGTGATTGCGCCCGGTGAGTAGAGCTGCTCTCGTTGTAGAACACATGGCGGTAGTGTGAAAGCCACTGTAACGCACGCCTCTATTGGCAACCGCGTCGATTGTAGGAGTGTCTATTTCCGATCCATAGCAGCCAAAGTCAGCGAAACCTACATCGTCCAACATCATCAAAATAATGTTGGGGCTGCCTTCGGGTGCTGTCGCGGGCGCTGGCCAGTAAGGTGCCGGAGTTGGCTGGGCATTAGGTTGCGATGTTGTGCTGGG
>CAJJDH010000058.1 GCA_905182905.1 marine gamma proteobacterium HTCC2089
TGCGACGCATATGTGCAAGCGGGGTTTGCCAGCGAATGATTTCTGAAACCATTGAAGGAATAACCCCAGGGTTATTTCGCAGTTTGGCATATTCACCAGGGTTCTGATTCAGGGCCAACACCCCACCTGTCATAGAATTTCTCGTGGTGTCGTTGCCACCAACGATCAACAAGATCAAATTACCTAGGTATTCCTGAGGGCTCATATCTTGAGTCGCCTCACCATGAGCAAGCATAGATATCAGGTCATTAGACAGACCTTGCTTTGCGCGCTCTTCCCACAAGTTAGTGAAGTAAGCCAAGCACTCAAGCAACTCTTCTTGACGTTGCTCTTCAGTTTCCACGATCCCAGTTTCAGGACCACCTGTGGCTACATCTGACCAACGTGTAAGTTTGCTTCTGTCTTCAAAAGGAAAGTCAAATAGCGTAGCCAACATCTGAGTAGTCAGTTCAATAGATACACGATCTACCCAATTGAAAGGCTCACCAACAGGCAAACCATCGAGCACTCTTTGTACTCGCCCGCGAATGGTGCTTTCCATATTTTTGAGATTTGCTGGCGCCACAGAGCCTTGCACAGTCATTCGTTGCTCGTCATGCTTTGGTGGGTCCATTGCAATAAACATTGGCAGCGGGAAGTCTTCTTCTGGATCTACAATGGTAATTGCAGGATCCGAAGAAAAACTCTGCCAATTGGCTTCTACTTCCATAATGTCGGCAAAACGAGTCACCGACCAGTAAGGCCCAAACTCAGAGTCCTTGCAATAATGTACAGGTGCCTCGTCACGTAAACGGGCGAAATAATCCCATTTACGGTCTTGTACCCACAGTTCACGCTGGCTAACGTCGATATCCTCTAGCGGTACATCTTTAGCCTCGTGATCTATCATTTGTAGAACAGTTGCTTCACTCATTAGAATTGAAACTCCGGCAGGTCAACGGTAAGTCCATCATGAATTTCTGTGACTTCTATCTGGCAAGCCAATCGCGAGTTCTTTTCTCGCTCTGGGTTGAGGTCCAACATCGAGTCTTCTGCATCGCTAATTGCCCCAGTCTTATCTAACCAGTCGGCTTTAACCATAACGTGGCAAGTCGCACAGGAGCACTCTCCGCCACAGTCAGCATCAATCCCGGGGACCAAATTATCTAACGCAATTTGCATTAGAGATTTACCAGCCTCTGCGTCTACGTTGTGTTCGGTTCCGTTGTGCTCGATGAATGTAACCTTTGGCATGTATTCCCCCTAAATTGGACATAGCTGATAAAAAATTCAGCGCTAAAGTTAACCTGAGGCTTGGGCGCTAGCAATATCTATTTCGGACATTTCGAATTTACTCGGACTGAGACTGGGATGCTGGAACTTTATCTCCCTACTTCTGCCCCGCCACCTCTTAATGGCTAGTACCCTATGAATCGAGTCCACAAGGTTGAAATTAACGGCGTGTGACCAATTGTGAATGATGAAAGGTCTATCTTCCGCCATAGAGACTCAAACCTTAAGCTCCTAAATCACTAATCGCCTGAGCCAGGGCCACATCTTTGGCCGTCACGATATTGCCGGCATCATGGCTAGTTAATTCAATAGTTACTCGGTTATAAACGTTTGACCAATTAGGGTGATGGTTTGCCTTCTCGGCCAATAGTGCCACCTGAGTCATAAACGCAAAAGCACAAGAAAAATCGCTAAAAACAAAACTTCTGCATAGTTTGTTGTTGGTATGTTCCCAGCCAAGGACTTCAAATTGCTTTGCTGTCATTTGTAATTCTCGATTTTTGTGTAACGGGCACTGCCCCTATTGGAAGAAGCTAGAGCGGCGAAGTAATAAAAGCCAAACGCCTAGTTAGTCCCAGATTATTACATGGGTAGTTTCGAGTAAAACGCTCTCGCATTGATGAATCGGGAATTAGGTTATTGTATTTTCAGTGCTCTATCGACTGCTTCAATCTGATAAACGCTCTGAAAACCCTCTCGATTGGGCATCGTAATTTCCGGTAAAGAGCTAGCACTGAGCGTGGTTTTCTCTGAGACAATATCATTTAAAAATAGAACGTAAGCAGTGACCGCATAGATCTCCTCGTCCCGTAGCGTTTTTTCCCTGCCGTAAGGCATTGCGCGATAGATGTAGTCAAATAAAGTTGTCGCAAATGGCCAAAAACTGCCCACGGTCTTATTGGGTGATGCACCGTCCAGGCTGCCTATGCCGCCTGCCAGCGCATTGCCTGGCATCCGCCCCGTTGGTCCATGACAAGCCAAACACTGATTACGATAAATTATTGCCCCCTCCTCCACTGAGCCCGACCCTAGTGGTAGCCCTTGCCCACTGGGTCCAATAGCCAATTGGGGAAGTTTTTCTAACGGCTGTCCAAGTTTAGGTTTCAACTCCTGAGCCATGACCCAGGGAACCAGCAGCAACCCAACAAGAACGACAACATATTTACCGGTAGACATTGCTAACCCTCCCTTGTTGATCGACTCCCCAACTTTGAATACCGTTGTAATGATAGGTAAAGCCTGGCGCGGCATTAGCCAATGCACCGGAGCGAGTAGGCTGGCGATTGCCAGAACTATCCACAGCGCGGCTTTGCAAAACAGCAGGTTGCCCCTCCCACCGCCAAGGCAGCCGAAACCTAGTCGGTCGATAAAGCCCTGGCTCAGATTGAATTTCCGCAGCCCGCCAAGAGCGCCCGCCATCTGCGCTGACTTCCACAGTTTTGACAGCGCCATGACCAGACCAGGCTAGTCCTGTGATCTCATAGACACCGTGATCTGGTAGCTGCATTTTTCCTGAGGGTGCTGTAATGATGGATTTTACGCCCATACGCAGTGAAAATTGGTTGGCGCTACCGTCTTTCAAGAGGTCCGTATATTTGCTGGTCTCCTCTCTTGTGTGAGCAGGGTTTTTGCGCACCTCCAAACTGCGCAGCCATTTGATGCTCAAATTGCCTTCACAACCTGGTACCAACAAACGCATTGGAAAACCCTGCTCTGCGCGCAGTGGCTCACCATTCTGGTAGAGTGCGATCATCGCGTCCTCAAGCGCCAACGAGAGCGGAACACTTCTGTTCATGCCAGCAGCATCAGCACCCTCAGCGACAACCCAATCACTTTTGGGATCGTACCCTGCCTCTTCAAGAAGTTGCCGTAAGGGGATACCAGTCCACTCCGCGCAAGATAAGAGTCCATTGAGTTCACCTGCGCTTTTATCCAAGGCTGTCGGCAAAGTGTTGGCATAGCTGTTGCCGGAGCACTCAATAAAGAGAACCTTACTGACTAGCGGATAGCGCTGTAAGTCCTCATACCCGAAAGAGACTGGGCGCTGAACATTGCCGAAAATGCGCAATCGATGTTGACTTGGATCGATATCGGGAACGCCACTATGGTGGCGCTCAAAGTGCAGGCTGTTAGGTGTAATGATGCCGTTTAAACGCTCCAAGGGAGTCGACGATGCGCCAGCTTCAGGTGCTAGCGGATGACCGCCGATTTGTAATCGTTCAAGGCCAACATATTTGCTAGGCGCACCATAGGGACTCATCCGCCGGCCTGAAGTAAATCGCCACGGCTCATCCTTTTGGCTGCTGGCCCAGACCGCAGTAGATAGAAAGCCGGCGCTTCCAGCTAGAAATGTTCGTCGGTTAAGCAGTCCATTTTTCGGTAACATCGACTCTTACTCCAGTTTGTCTAAGTAATTTTTAGCAAAAGTAATTGCAGCATCCGGTCGCCCAGCAATGCCCTCGACTTCGCGTCTCGCATCATCAAAATCAAGACCGTCTTCTAGTACTCTAAAAATTAGCCACAACGCCGCAGCTCTGGTTGCGCTATTGCAGTGAATATACAACGGATGATTGGACTGGGTACGCACCTGTTGAATAAATGTTTCGGCGACGTTGTTTGCGACAGCCGGATCAAAGGGCAGATGGGTGTAGTGCAATTCATTTAACCCTGCCTGGTGTCTCATCTGCTCTATATGGCCTGGACGCTCGTTTTCAGCGCGCAAATTTATAACAGATTTATATCCCTTCTCCTTCAACCAAGGCAGAGCTGTCAGTTCTGTGGCCCCGCCAAAGGCAATCTTCGCACCAGCCTTACTCGCAACCAAGGCTGTTAACTCATGGAATTGCTTGATCGGGGCGTCGCCATTAGTTTCGCCAGATTGTGCCGGCAGCCCACAAGCAAGCAGCAGTAATGTCGGAATAAGCCTCGCTGAGACAAGACACTTGAGTAATAGCTTAATCACTGTAACTCCTTATAAAGAGGCTCAAGCCGCCATTTCCTATCACAGACGTTTGAGTCAAGACCGCAAGCAATCTGCTTGAAAACACTCCGGGCACCCAATATCAAATCGAAAAAGAGGCATTGTAATTGGATGTTTGATAAACCTGTTCTTGATAGGACTATTTTGGCAACCCAAGCCAACTAGCCCTGCTTACCTTACTGAGAAATCATCCATTCACCTCGGCACTTCGCCTCGCACGGTAACGCGTCGCATCTCGCGCGGCGCATCGCCGTAGTCGTGGACTGCAAAATGCATGACGCAACGGTTATCCCAAATAACTACATCGTTTTGACGCCAACGATGACGCATAGATATATCTAGTGCCGAGCCAGTCTGAACAAGATAGTTGAGTAAAGGCTCGCTTTCATTGTGTGTCATGCCTTCAAAATGCTTAGTAAAACCGCCGTTCACGTACAGTGCTTGACGGCCTGTTTCCGGATGAACGCGAACGACCGGGTGCGCGGAAGACATGTCATAGTTTTCATGCAGGGCTTTAAGAGGGCTTAAAAATTGGCGTAGGCCCGATGATAGCGATTCAAAAGCTGCGTACTGACTAGCCCACAGCGTATCGCCGCCAAATTCCGGCACCTCAACCGCACGCAATATCGAGAGTGATGGAGGCCGAGGATCACAGCTGACATCCGAGTGCCAGACCTCTGTGACTGTTTTCGATTTACCCCGATTTTTGATAATAAGTTCCTCGGGATGCTCGCGCTTGCCAACCAAGGCGGGATGCTTGTGCAGCTCGCCAAATCGCCGACCAAAAGATAAATGCTCCTCTCGCGACAGCTTTTGGTCGCGGAAAACTAAAACTTGATGCTTCCATAAGCCCTCCTGAATCGCTTCGAAAGTGGACTCATCAATTGAGGACAACTGCACGCCGTCAACCTGGGCGCCTATATTTACCGTTAACTGTTCAATTTTCATTTTGCACCCCATTTCCCCAAACGTTCGGCCCGACCGTCAAAGGTTTCTTACCTCCAGCAGCTAAAGCAACCGCTTTGAAACTGCGATGAAATAATTGCTGCGCTAGCTTCAGGCCCTAAGCCTAGGATATTAGTTAGCGGCCTTGCGCACCATCGCAAAAAGCGCCAAGATAATTGTCATTTTGTGCCACGAGCCGGACAAGCGAACATGCTTCTAAACCAAGTCAGTGCTGATTACGCAGTTGTCCTTGTTCGGGAAGCCCTCAAACATGACAGGGATTTGCTCGTTGATTCAACCATGACTCTTCGCGAATTAGAGCGGGTTGATTTTATGTCTGTTGAGCAGTTCATGGACCTACTCAATCGTTTTACCGAACTCTACCAAGTACTCAGCCATAACAAAGACTGGGGATTTGAATTAGGCCAAAAGTTGAGTATTGCCAGCCACGGACCGCTAGGCTTTGGGGCTGTTTCGGCTGAGACTATCGGTGCTGGGTTAGCGTTCTTTGCCAATTACCTATCCACTCGCGCGAGCTACATGAGCGGTATTTGTGAGGCCGGTCACCAAAACACTGTCCTTCGGATCATCTTCGAAACGCCAGTAAACACTCACAGGGGCCGAATGTGCGAGACGCTTAGCGTTATCATCCAGGAGCTGATAAACATTTCTGGGGGAGCCACAGAACAAATTCATTGGAAATTCCCAACCCAAGGGCAGGCCCGCGTAGGTACTTATGAATGTTGGCTAAACGGGAGTATCGAGTTTGACGTAGACATATTTCAGATCACCGTACCCGCAGCTATCGCCGAGACAGCGTCTACATTTCACAATCCTACAGCCTATCGAGCTGCGGTAACGCAATGCGAGGCCTTACACCGCAATGCTATAGCAGCTGATCTTTTGGGTGTTGTATCAGATCTGTTGCGGAAACGATTTGAGCAACGGCTTGGGGAGACTACAGCTGTAACAACAATCCCCACAGCCAAGGAAAGTGCAAGGCAAATCGGCTGCTCTTCTAGAAAACTCTATCGTGAATTCCAAGCGCAAGGGACTAGCTTCAAGCAGGTTAAAGACGAGATCATGAAAGAGTACCTTGTTGACTTGGCCAGCAAGCCTCTGAATGTTGAGGAAATTTCCTACAAACTAGGTTTTTCGGATGCTGGCAATTTCAATCGAGCATGTAAAAGGTTACTTGGCTTAACACCGGGAGCGTTAATTCGCGAGAAAAGAAATTGAACGATCCGCATCACTGATATCAGCAGTAATACCTAACGTTAAATACCCCATTTTCTGCTGCTATTGCTGCAGCAAAGTTACTACATGATTCAAGCGTCAGCGCAAAAGAATTCATTGCAGGAATCACAAATTAGCCTCTGGGAAAGTGATGTATAACACTTCAATCCAGCAGATAGCCGCGCCAGTAGTGTTTGATGAAACAGTTACAGGAAAAAACAGTTTGCTTTATATAGACTATGGCGCGCCTCGGAGGGGGCCTCAAACAGAGGACCGACCCTTAAAAATCAAAGGGTGAATTGGTGGAGCCAGGGAGGATCGAACTCCCGACCTCTTGAATGCCATTCAAGCGCTCTCCCAGCTGAGCTATGGCCCCGAAACAGCGCGCAATGTTAGGTAGCTAAGGCCCACCTGTCAAATACCCATTGGACTAATTGCGCTAGTCTTGCCCGAATTGTAGTTTTTGGTATTCCTTATCAAGGCGCTTACGCTCCTTACCTGAAACACTCAACACATCTAAAGCGTCACGTAGTCGGCCCAAGCTTAATGGCGCACCGAGAAAAACTAACGAATCAAATAATGGTAAAGAAACACTGCGCCCGCTCACCGCAATGAAAAGCGGGAATAGAAAATCTCGCACCTTCATATCACAAGCTACGGCCAAAGATTGCAGAGTGTTGTAGATATCATCCCGTTGCCAGCTGCGCATTTCTTCAAACGCGGCAATTGTATGGTACAGGACTCTTACCACCTGCGCCCTTTCCAGGCTTTTATGCTGAAAATCTTCAATACTCAACGCCCTACGCTCACCTACAAGATAGTCCAGCATAGGAACTAAGTCCGACAAACGTTCTGCACGTTCTTGAACCAAGGGTACTAATTGCTTTAAACGCTCAGCATTGAGCATCCATTGACCCACGCGCTGAGCGTACTCGTCTGTCGAGAGTGCTCTGAGGTACTGGGCATTTACCCACTTCAATTTAGTTTGGTCAAAAATAGGGCCGCCCGTGGAAATACGATCCACATCGAAGGCTTCAACCATAGCTTGGCTAGTAAAAATCTCTTCTTCGTTGGGCATAGACCAACCCATTAAACTTAGATAGTTGAGCAATGCTTCAGGCAAGTAACCCATATCGCGGTAATATGTAACGCTTGTTGGGTTTTTTCGCTTCGAAAGTTTGCTTTGATCCGGATTACGCAACAATGGCAGGTGGATCATTTCTGGCGCATTCCAACCAAAGTACTGGTACAACAAAATGTGCTTGGGAACTGAGTTAAGCCACTCTTCGCCGCGCAAAATATGTGTAATTTCCATGAGGTGGTCGTCGACAACAACCGCGAGGTGATAGGTAGGCATACCATCTGCTTTGACTAGCACTTGCATATCAATTTGCGTAAATGGAATAGAAATTTCACCGCGTAGGCGATCGGTGAAAGTACACTGCCCTGCGCCAGGCACCTTCATTCTTATAACGTGTTCTTCGCCTGCAGCAAGCCGTGATTCAACCTCTGAGGCATCGAGGTTTGCACAAAGGCCATCGTAGCGCGTGGTTTCTTTGTTCGCCTGTTGCTGTGAGCGAACTTCATCCAGACGCTCTTTGCTACAAAAGCAATGAAATGCATGCTGATCTTGCAATAACCTTTGCACATGCTCTTGGTAAATTTCTTTGCGCTCGCTCTGACGATATGGGCCATGCGGACCACCTTTATCGGGACCTTCATCCCAATCAAGGCCCAACCATTCCAGTGATTCAAATATCGACACTTCAGACTCAGCAGTACTTCGAGCCTGATCAGTGTCTTCAATGCGGAGAATAAACTCCCCGCCTTCGTGTCGTGCAAATGCCCAGTTAAACAGCGCCATGTAGGCTGTACCTACATGAGGATCTCCGGTGGGTGAAGGCGCTATCCGGGTGCGCACTGGTTGCGTAGTCAAATGCCTAAAAGCCCATCTTCACGACGTCTTCAGGGATCAGCGGGTAAGCGATACCGGCTAAAGACTGTGTGACTCTAACGACTTGGCAAGCATAGCCAAATTCGTTGTCGTACCAAACGTAAAGTACAACACGGTTATCTTTCACAATAATCGCTTCACCGTCGACAATGCAGGCATGCCGATTACCAACTAAATCAGACGAAACAACTTCAGGCGACGTAGTAAAATCAATTTGGCGTTGCAGCGAGCTATGCAATGCTGAGTTACGCAAAAATTCTCTTACTTCCTCTTCAGACGTCTCGCGGCTCAGAGTAAGGTTCAAAATTGCTAGCGATACATTAGGTGTAGGTACGCGAATTGCGTTACCCGTCAACTTACCTTCTAGTTCTGGCAGCAATTTCACAACAGCAGACGAAGCACCTGTTTCCGTAATCACCATATTTAACGGTGCGCCACGACCGCGGCGGTTTTTCTTGTGATAGTTGTCGATCAGATTTTGGTCGTTTGTATAAGAGTGAACTGTTTCCATGTGACCATTAACGATCTCAAAATTGTCGTTCATTGCTTTAAGCACTGGAACAATAGCATTAGTAGTACAACTACCCGCCGCAAGTACATGATCCTCGTCTGTGATATCTCTGGTGTTTAGACCAGAAACAATATTCTTTACAGAGCCTTTACCTGGAGCAGTCAATACAACTCGCTTAGTACCCTTAGACTTAAGGTGCTCCGACAGACCCTCTTTGTCTCTCCAAGCCCCTGTGTTGTCGATGATGATCGCATCGTCAATACCATAAGCTGTGTAGTCAATTTTGGCAGGATCTGAAGCGTATATGACGCGAATCACATTACCATTCGCAATAATGCATTCGTTTTCTTCATCGACACGAATGGTGCCTTTAAAACTGCCGTGAATAGAATCTCGGCGGAGCAAACTTGCGCGTCTTACGATGTCATCGTCACTACCCTTGCGCACGACTATTGCACGTAAACGCAGTTGACCGCCGCCGCCAGTTTTTTCAATCAGCAATCTAGCTAACAAACGGCCGATACGGCCAAAGCCATAAAGTACAATATCTTGGGGTTTTTCGATGGGTGGCACTTTCACGCCAATGACAGAGGCACACTCACGAAGCACGAAATCTTGCGGGCTAATAGCGTCAGATTCAGCCATAAATTTAGTTGCAAGTTTACCCAAGTCGACATGACAAGGTCCTAGGTCCAATTTAGAAATAGCTTCAAGGACTGGATAGGTTTCAAACTCAGAAAGCTCGTTTTGCTCAACTTGACGAACATAACGATGCGCTTTCATCAGTTGGGTAACACTCTGGTTGTGCATCGCGCGCCCATAGCAATAAACCACAACGTTATTACGATATAGCTGGCCGATCAGTGGGATCATTCCCTCGGCTAGGGCTTCACGTTCTTTCCAGTCGGGAAAATAGTCTTCTAGGCTAGGTAAACTCACATTGTCTCCTTATCGTGCAAGAAATAATCAGCAGTCGCATTTTAGTGATTTAGTCGAACTAAAACTGAGGGGGTTTCGGGTTTTGGCAACTTCGTCTGCACGTCACCCAAGCAACCTTTCAAATACCGCTATTCAAAAGAAAGAAAGAACTAAGATAAGGGCGCTTTGTAGGCGCCCCTTAGGGGTATTCTATGTCTTTTCTGCCCGAGAATTTGTAGGTCAACTCGTTCCATCCATCAGCGCGGCGGAAGTTTATCACCACAAACGCTGGGATTATAGAATGTTGGCGCTAATACTTAGCGATAACGCTGGTTTAGCGCATCTAATGTATCGCTTCCAGGGCACAGATCTGCCTCGGTCAACTCATTAAGCGGTTGGCTCACTGTATCCATGATGTCATGGCACTCAACTGCATCTGGGTCTACGTAAAGTAGACCCGTTACAACCTCACCCTTTTCTTGCATCCGCTGGACATAATTTAGAGCACCGACCCGATCATGTGGATCATAGTCAGCGTCTACCTTATATAGCTGTAATGTGGAACCATCTGGCATCGTCACATCTTCGCGACTGCCTTCCGCATAATCAGCGGTGACTTCGTCATGAGCCATAATAAGGTCTGCGTCCATTACATTATGGATGTGATCGCGAACAAATTCGTAACTCTTGGTAGAACCTGAGTGATTATTAAAGGCTACGCAGGGTGAAATTACGTCAATAAAAGCCATGCCCTTGTGACTCAGCGCTGCTTTAATCAAAGGCACTAACTGCTTTTTGTCTCCCGAAAAACTACGGGCAACAAAGCTTGCACCGATCTGCAAGGCGCTACTCACCAAATCAATCGGTTCATAAAGATTAGGGATGCCTTTTTTGCTTGTAGAGCCTTTGTCATTCGTAGCTGAGAACTGGCCTTTGGTTAAACCGTAAGTACCATTGTTATCAACCAGATACAGCATATTGATGCGGCGGCGAACAATGTGCGCAAATTGACCGAAGCCAATAGAGGCACTATCGCCATCTCCAGATACACCCACCCCGATCAAGTCGCGATTGGCCAAATTTGAGCCAGTCATAACACTGGGCATACGCCCATGCACAGAGTTGAAACCGTGACTCTTGTTCAAAAAATAGCTAGGTGTCTTCGACGAACAACCAATACCCGACACTTTAGCAAATCGGTGCGGAGGCAGCGATAGCTCAGCACAGGCTTGAACGATAGCTGCACTTACTGAGTCGTGACCACAGCCCGCGCATAAGGTCGAAACCGAGCCTTCATAGTCACGGCGCGTTAGGCCTAGCTCGTTAACAGGCAGCTTGGGGTGATGAACTTTAGGTTTAGCGACAAATGTCATGATTGCACCTCTGTCACTCGGGACAATTTATTCTCAATATAATAATCGGAGATTTGCTCGGTAATTGTATCGGCAGAAATAGACAACCCTGCGTAATATAGTACTGAAATCAATTTACTCGGCTCTGTCTGCAACTCATTAATCAGCAGCGAGCGCATTTGCCCATCGCGATTTTGCTCAGCGACAAAGATCAAATCGTGAGCGGCAATAAACTGCTCCACTTCATCACCGAACGGAAAAGCTCGGACTCTACAAGTGTCCATATAAATGCCATTTTGCGCCAAATTATCCAGTGCCTCCGGCATGGGTAGCGCAGTTGTTCCGTAATATAGAACCCCTACCGACTGTCCTTGATCTGCAATCTCAGCCGCTGGCACTAGTGTTCTAGCTGTCTGCCATTTCTTTTGTAAGCGCTCCATATTGCGCTGATAAACCTCTCCAGATTCAGTATAAACAGCGAATTCATCACGGGATGTCCCTCGCGTAAAGAACGCTCCCTTTTCTGGGTGAGTACCTGGGTAGGTTCGGTATCCAATACCGTCGCCGTCTACATCCAAGTAGCGACCAAAAACTTCAACCTCGTCTAAATCTGTGGCAGATAAAACCTTGCCACGATCATAACGACGACTATCATCCCACTCGAAAGGTTCGCTAAGATTGTCGTTCATACCTAGTTCAAGATCGCTGAGTACCATGATTGGCGTCTGTAAACGATCTGCTAGATCTAAAGCCTGTGCAGCGAAGTCGAAACACTCTTTAGGTGTTGCCGGAAATAGTAAGGGGTGCTTGGTGTCTCCATGTGATGCATAAGCAGCGCCAATTAAATCACCCTGCTGGGTGCGCGTAGGCATACCCGTTGAAGGTCCCGACCTCTGAATGTCCCAAATAACCGCAGGAATTTCAGCGAAGTAAGCCAAGCCAAGAAATTCTGACATAAGAGATATGCCTGGACCACTGGTTGCGGTAAAAGATCGCGCACCATTCCAAGCTGCGCCGATGACTACACCAATAGCGGCCAATTCATCCTCAACTTGTAAAAAGGCAAACTTCTTCTGGCCAGTTTCTTTATCTATGCGCAGCACATTACTGTGATTCTCAAAACTTTCGGCAACCGACGTTGACGGTGTGATTGGATACCACGCACAGACGGTTGCACCGCCATAGACACTACCCAAACCAGCGGCGTCGTTACCATCAATCATAATTCGATCACCCACGGCCTCGGAGCGTCTGACCTGTAAGGGTAGCGGCGCCTCTAAATAGTTCAACGCATAATCTCGACCTAGTTCTAGCGAGCGGATATTCGGCTGAATGAGTGCATCCTTGCCCTTGTACTGAGTGGCAACCATGCCAGTGATTACATCAAATTCGATATTCAACAGCCCAGCCAAAGCGCCCAAGTAAGCAATATTCTTGAACAGACTACGCTGCTTGGGATCAGTAAATTCCGGCAACATCATCGATGCTATAGGAATAGCTATTTCATGAATGTCATCGCGTCGCAACGCTTTAGCCAGTGGCTTGGAGTTGTCATAAAGCAAGTATCCGCCTGGCGAAATGCTAGCAACGTCCTCGATCAAGGTCTCAGCATTCATAGCCACCATAATGTCCACGCCCTCGCGGCGACCTAGGTAACCCTTCTCGCTAACACGCACTTCAAACCACGTGGGTAAGCCCTGAATATTCGACGGGAAGATATTTCGCGTAGCTACTGGAATGCCCATGCGGAAAAGTGCTTTAGCGAACATACCGTTCGCACTCGCCGACCCAGAGCCATTTACATTAGCAAATCGGATAACAAAATCGTTGTACTTAATACTCATTCTGCGTATGACCCCAGCTGAGGAACGTGAACAATTGAACGTTGCATATCCCAAGCATTAGTCGGGCAACGCTCAGCACATAAACCACAGTGCAGACAGACGTCTTCATCTTTCACCATCACACGAGTCGTTGGTAGTACATCTGAAACATAAATGTCTTGTTCTGTATTATCCGCAGGCGCAGTAAGTTGCTGGCGCAATTGTGTTTCGTCCTCATTAGCGACGAAGGAAATACAATCCATCGGGCAAATATCCACACAGGCGTCGCACTCGATACACAAATTCTCTGTGAACACAGTTTGCACATCACAGTTCAAACAACGCTGGGCTTCTTTCTCGGCCAAAGCCTGGTCGAAGCCTAACTCTACTTCGACCCGAATATTGGTCAGGGCAGATTTCTCTTCCACTAATGGCACCAAATGTCGGCTTGCATCGTCATATTGAGCGTCATAGGCCCATTCGTGCACACCCATTTTTGTAGAAATCAGATTGACTCCTTCAGGTGGTCGATCTGCTACAAGATCTTGTCCATGACAAAAAAGGTGAATACTAATTGCGGCTCGATGGGCATGAGCAGATGCCCAAATAATATTCTCTGGCCCAAAAGCACTGTCGCCGCCAAAGAACACTTTGGGGTTAGTAGTTTGCAGAGTGAGCTCGTTCAACGTCGGGCAATCCCATTTGTCAAACTCAATACCCAAATCTCTTTCAATCCAAGGGCAATGATTGTCTTGGCCAATTGCCATAAGCACATGATCGGCTTCAATAAAGACATCGGGTTCACCACTAGGTTCGTAGCGTAGGCGCCCGTCCTCACCTTTAACCGGTGTAACACACTCAAAGAGCACGCCTTGGAGCTTGCCGTCTTTGTGGACAAATTCTTTCGGTGGACGATTGTTAATAATAGGAATGCCTTCACGCATCGCATCTTCTTTTTCCCACTCAGAAGCTTTCATCACTTCAAATGCGGAACGTACGACCACGCTTACAGACTCAGCGCCCAAGCGCAGAGAAGTTCGGCAACAGTCCATAGCGGTATTACCGCCACCCATTACGATAACCTTACCTTTCATTTCGGTAATGTGACCAAACGCGACACTGGACAGCCAATCGATGCCAATATGAATGTGCTTATCGACTTCCTCTCGGCCCTTCAACTCCAAATCGCGGCCTCGCGGGGCACCGGTTCCAACAAAGTACGCATCGAAATTCATATCCATCATGGCTTTCATGCTGGTGATTTCTTGACCAAAGTGGCAATGCACACCCATATCCAAAATTCGGTCCACCTCTTCATCGAGGACCTCTTCGGGCAATCTAAATGCTGGGATTTGGCTGCGCATGAAACCGCCGCCCTTTTCATCCTGTTCAAATAAGTGCACTTCGTAACCTAAAGGCAGAAGATCTCTCGCTACGGCAAGCGAAGCTGGCCCGGCACCAATAAGGGCAATTTTTTTGCCGTTCTTTTTTGCAGGAACCTGGGGCATAAAGGCGCTTACATCACCCTTATTGTCCGCAGCAACTCGCTTCAGGCGACAAATAGCCACGGGAGTTTCCTCGGTTCTGACTCTGCGGCAAGCGGGTTCGCAAGGCCGGTCACAGGTACGCCCCAAAACCCCGGGGAACACATTTGAGTCCCAATTCAGCATATACGCTTCTGTATAGCGCTCTTGTGCAATTAAACGTATGTATTCTGGTACTGGTGTGTGCGCTGGACACGCCCACTGACAATCCACCACTTTATGAAAGTAGTTCGGATCAAAAATATTGGTTGGTTCCATAAACTCCCTGTCGCCCTATTACTGCTAAGCCTATAGCCTTGCTAGAAATGCCTCCCATCAGCCAATGATCCAAGCACCACGACAGCAATCGAATTACTGCATCAAGTTTTGTGGTTGCTGAACCCCTCGTCAACCTACTTGAAATTTCGCTGACTCCCAACTTTAGCCTAGGGATAATGGGAACGCCAGCACCTAGTACGCCCCTGAGCCACCAAATTACTAAGATAAATTCGGCATTTTCACATTTTTGCGAACATCAAAACTTTAACCTCTTGCCAAAGCAGGTAGAATATCGCCTACGGGCAAATAACACGCCGCTGGCAGTGCAAGAGTAGTTAACCAGGATTGGTAGTAAATTCTCGATATTCACCCCCAATCCTTGCGCACTAAACTTAAAGATTGTTTTTTTTGTTCCGCTCAGGAGGGACATCGACATAAACAGCGCAATTTAACTTTTGCGGGGCAAACGCGTGCTCGGTTAAAAATGCTTATGCACAGACATGACGAACAGCAAGATAAAACGCACGGGCGAATTAACTAGCCCGCCGACATAAACAATACGGATTTTTAGCATTGCGCCAATTGATTCTTAACCCCACAGCAGCCCAAACAACGCCTACTACGAATGGGGATAAACTCAGCTGGAACGGTCTCGCTGGTTCTGCAGAAATGCTGGCAGTCGCAGAGCTAGCGAAAAGTAGCGACCACCTCATAGTGGTAGTCACAGCTGATTCATCAGCTACTGAACGCTGGGCTAATGGCATCGCCTACTTCTCTAGTAGCAGTAATGACTCGTCTGAAGCCTTGGACATCTTACGTTTTCCTGACTGGGAAACTCTACCCTATGATGTTTTTTCACCGCACCAAGATATTATTTCTGAGCGTTTAGCCTCGCTGTCCCAACTGCAAGGCAAAAATAAAGGCGTACTCACCGTGCCCATTAGCACCTTGTTGCAAAAGGTTGCACCCACATCTTATTTGGGTGGCGCATGCTTCAATCTAGCCTGCGGGCAAACCTATGACGTTTCCGAACAGAGACTGATTTTAGAATCTGCTGGATACCAAAGTGCGGATATGGTGGTTGAACGTGGTCAATATGCAGTGCGTGGCGCTTTAGTCGACATTTTTCCTATGGGTAGCGAGTTACCGGTAAGAATCGACTTACTTGATGATGAAATCGACACGCTTAGAACCTTTGACCCGGAAACTCAAAGAACCGTTGAACAAATAACTCAACTAAACTTGCTGCCCGCTAAAGAATTCCCATTCGATGATGCAGCCATAGCAAGATTTCGCGACAGGTGGCACACCACATTTAATGTAGATGTCAGGCGCTGTAGCGTTTATCAAGATGTCAGTAGCTATATTGCCCCCAACGGAATTGAATACTACTTGCCGCTCTTTTTCGAAAAACTTGATAGCCTATTTGACTACCTGCCAGCAAATACCACTTTTGTTCTTGAAGCTGGAGCAATGTCAGCAGCTGACGCTTATATCACCGAAGTTGAAGACCGCTATGAGTCACTGCGTTACGACATTGAACGACCGATACTTGAACCTGACACTCTCTTTTTAAGCACTGAGGAACTGCGCCAGCACTTGAATAAGGGTAAGCGCATATTCCTCAACTCACCCGATACCAAACACACAGTAGAGTTCCCAACCCAGAATCTACCCGACCTGCACATCAATGCGCGCTTAGCTGAGCCAAGTCACGCGTTACAACAATTCTTACTCGGCACCTCACGGCCAATATTGTTTATCGCTGAATCAGCCGGACGCAGAGAAGTATTTGACGAGCTACTGCGTAAAAGTTCTATTCAAACTCAGAATGTGAATTCATTTGAGGAGTACCTGAACAGTAACGGTCACTGCATCAGTGTCGCCCCTATCAGCGAAGGCCTGTTTATTGAACAGGCCATCATCATTACTGAAAGCGAAGTGCTTGGCAAAAGACCCTCGGAAGGCAAGCGAGATACTAACCGTAAGGTAATTGACCCAGACCAAATTGTTCGTAACTTAACAGAATTGTCTATGGGTTCGCCCGTAGTGCATGTAGAACACGGCGTTGGTCGCTACCTCGGGTTAGAAACTTTAGAAATTGACTCTGCTGACTACGAATTCTTAATGCTTGGCTACGCTGGCGGAGCAAAACTTTACGTCCCTGTCACGTCCTTACACTTAATCGGTAGATACGCTGGGGCAGACGAAGAACATGCTCCACTACACCGACTTGGCTCCGATCAATGGGAGCGCGCAAAGCGCAGGGCTGCCGAGAAAGTTATAGATGTGGCAGCAGAGCTGTTAGATATATACGCGCGGCGTGAGCTGCGTAAATCACACAGCCTCAAACCTAGCGAAAGTGAATATGCAACCTTCGCCGCTGAGTTTCCATTTGATGTAACCTCCGACCAAGCAACTGCCATTGAAGAAACCTTAGCGGACATGGCTGTGGAGCGCGCAATGGATCGACTGGTGTGCGGCGATGTTGGGTTTGGCAAAACTGAAGTGGCGATGCGCGCGGCGTTCGCAGCGGTGCAAAGTGGCAAGCAAGTAGTTATGTTAGTGCCGACAACGCTACTGGCCCAACAACACTACGACACTCTTGTCGATCGCTTCGCAAACTGGCCGGTGAACATTGACGTTGCCAGTAGAACGAAAACAACGCAAGAAATAGAAGAGATTGCGCTCAAAACAGCCAATGGAAAAATGGATATCTTAATAGGTACTCATAAGTTACTCAGCCCACAATTCAAGTTTAATGATCTTGGCCTTGTTATCGTTGATGAGGAACACAGGTTTGGTGTTAGGCAAAAAGAGCGGCTACGCGCAATACGCGCCGAAGTAGACGTGCTCACGTTAACCGCCACACCAATACCAAGAACATTGAATATGTCGCTGAGCGGTATTAGAGATTTGTCTGTTATCGCCACGCCACCCGCAAAACGACTATCGATTAAGACCTTTGTACAGCAGCGTAGCGAACAAAGTGTCCGCGAAGCGATCAGCCGAGAATTGATGCGCGGCGGACAAGTTTTCTTCCTCCACAACGAAGTACGCTCTATCGAACAAACTGCAGAAACTATTCGTACATTGGTCCCAGAGGCTCGCGTGGGCATAGGTCATGGTCAACTCCGTAAGAATGAGTTGGAAGAGGTCATGAGTGAATTTTACCACCGCCGCCTCAATGTATTGGTCTGCTCTACCATTATTGAAACGGGTATAGACATACCCAATGCCAACACAATCATTATTGAACGTGCCGACAAATTCGGCTTAGCGCAATTACATCAGCTGCGCGGCAGAGTTGGGCGCAGCCATCGGCAAGCCTACGCCTACCTTCTGACACCAGAACCCAAAGCTATGACTGCGGATGCAGTAAAGCGCCTTGAAGCCATCGAAGCATCGGGAGATCTTGGCGTTGGCTTTACCCTAGCAACACAGGATATGGAAATACGTGGTGCGGGCGAGTTATTAGGTGATGATCAATCAGGACAAATCGAGTCTATCGGCTTTTCAATGTACATGGATATGTTGAACCGCGCTGTTAACGCAATGCGCTCGGGGCAAGTACCAGACCGAGATATGCCTTTAGAACCGGTCAGTCAGGAAATCAACCTACATGTACCCACATTGATCCCAGACGACTATCTTCCAGATGTGCAGACTCGACTAATACTCTACAAGCGCATATCTGCCGCTGCATCGCAATTGGATTTAGATAACCTACAAATTGAAATAATTGACCGGTTTGGTTTGCTACCACCTGCAATGAAAAACTTGTTTCAAGTCACAGGGCTAAAAATAATTGCCCAGACTTTGGGAATCATAAAGTTGGACTTAGGCGAGGAACGTGGCAAATTAGAGTTCAGTAAAACCACCAAAGTTGACCCAATGGAAATCGTCAAGCTAGTGCAGCAAGAAAGCCAGATATTTAAGCTCGATGGCGCATCCACATTACGTATCGAAAAAGACTTGGGCGAGTTTACTCAGCGCATAGAATTTTCGCTCCAACTATTTAGTCGTTTGGCACCTAATATTGCGGCAGCAGCCTAGCGAGGAATCATAAGCAGTCATGCAACGCTTCAAGCAAGATAGAAATAAAGATCTAGATAAAGATATAGATAGAGATAAAGAGAAAAAGTGTGATCAATGAGTAGGTATATTGCCGTACTATTGCTGTTGCTTAATGCTGATGCTTTGTTGGCAGAGGTTCTAACTAACGAAAGTGCTAGAACGTTTCCCACTTATGCTGACCTTGAAGTTGATGAGTTCGTGCAGACCACGCGCCTAGAAGAGCTGCTAAATGAGCGCCGCTTTCGAATTGAAATGATCGTTTTTGCACGCGCAGAGAAAACCAACCTTGGCGAAGAACCGCTTCTTACAATAGAGCCTCGGGTGCTTCCAGAGAACATTTTTGGCTTGACGCCTGCAACTGCACAGGAAGACGGGTATAACGCTAGCTATTGTATAGGTTATCCCAACATTGCTTCCGAGCCTGCCTTACCAAAAAAATTACTAGAGATACTGCGCAAAGAAAACGAACCAGAACTTTCTCAGTGGTACAACGAAAGCGCACTGAGTTCATACGCAAACGGTATTGCACAGGAAGCAGCCCTCCTGCAAGAGGACTTCCTGGAAGAGGACTTGCTAGAAGAATCACCGATTCAAGAGCTTGCTCGTAACGATATAACAACGCCGCTTAATTCGCCCACAGTCATGGAAACCCCCTACTTAAACTTTATTTCCCAATTGAGCGTTTTTATAAATGAAGTGAAAGCGACAAGTTACCAAACTCTACCATCGACAGAATTCAGGCTGCGCGAAGAGGCCCTAATACTAGACCGCAACCCTAAGTTTTCTTTGTTACTGCACGAGAGTTGGCAGCAAGTGGTACCGCCCAGAGCGGCACCCCAGCAAATTCACTTCGCGGCCAAAGACGCCGCAAGCACACTGCAGGGTTTGGTTAGTGTCACATTGGGCCGCTATCTACACTTCGCTGGACAACTATGGCTTGAAGCGCCTGTTGAAGACTACCGAACAGAACAAGCACTGCGCACAAACTCCCCCGCTACAAATAATGATCAAGCGCAACCTAAATTGAGTACCCAAATAGCAAGTACCCAAATAGAACTCAGCCCACTAGAACAGGAATTAGTTGCCAAGAAGCTGATAACTGAGGATCTACTTACGCAAGACAATATACCGATAGCGTACTTCGAGTTGAATGAAAGCAGACGTATGCGTAGCGAAGAAATACATTACCTTGACCACCCCGCTCTAGGTATCATTGTAAAAATCACCCCGATTGAAGCCCCCGAATCCCTTGTGCAAGCCTGGAAAGAGCTTGAACGGTATCGCAAACCGCCGGAACGAAACCCCTGAGCTCAGCCTCTTGCTTAGCTAGTTCGGCACGGCATATAAAGTCGAAAGGTTGCGCCCGTAACCGTGAATATCCATACCACAGCCAAACAAAAATCTGTCCGGACACGCAAGTGCGGAATAATCTGCGCTTACACTGCTTTTATTTTTATCTGCAAGCACAGCGATGAAAACTTTCTTGGCTCCTGCCTGCACCGCCCACTGCTGCAAGTAGGCCATGGTGTGCCCTTCATCTAATACATCGTCTATTAGGACAACTGTTCTATCAGCTAACGGTGGGTGCTCGGCGCCTTGCCACCTCAAGTCTCCACCTTGAGTAGCTTCTCGATATCGGCTCACATCGACATAACCTTGTTGTAAGGGGAAAACCATTCGCTGCATGAGTTGTCCGCTTAAATATAGGCCACCCTGCATGACGCTCAAACAAATGGGATTTTGATCTTGCAGAGACACTGTCATTGCTACCGCTAAACGATCTATCGCCGCGGCAACTTGCGCCTGCGTAAAGACAACTTCCGCCTTGGCAAAGGCATGACCTACACCCCGAGGCATACCAGACAATATCTGAATATTCTCTAAGCCATTCATAAACTGGGTTCGTTCTGCATTTGTAGATGAACCGTTTGTGTCGGAAATGCTATCTGCGCACCTTGCTCCTCCACAATAGCTGCAATTTTTAGGAGTACGTCTTCTTTCACTCGGTGATACGTTTGCCAGTCCGTAGTCTCGGTAAAGGTATAAACAAAAAACTCCACCGCTGACGCACCAAAAGTCACAAAGTTCACCATCAAGATCTGCTTCTGATCAATATCGCCATGCTCTTCCAACATGGTTTTAACCTTCGCCAAAATCAACGGCATTTTTTCAACGTCGGTGTAGCGCAGGCCAATAGTTTCGTAAATGCGGCGATTGAGCATGCGCGAAGGATTTTCTACCGCCAAGGATGTGAAAATAGAATTTGGTAAATACAGAGGGCGCTTGTCAAAGGTTCTGATCCGAGTCAATCGCCAGCCAATATCTTCCACAGTGCCTTCAATATTGCGATCTGGTGATCTAATCCAATCACCCACTGAGAAAGGTCTGTCGAGAAAAATCATCAGGGCACCAAAAAAGTTCGCCAATATGTCCCTAGCGGCAAAACCTATTGCGATACCACCAATACCACCAAATGCAAGCACGCCTGAGATGGAGAACCCGAAAGCCTGTAACACTAAGAGCATACCGGTAATAACAATTGATGCTCTGAGCAACTTACCCACCGCAGTGGCCGTTGTAGGGTCTACTTTGGTTTTGTGTTTACCTTCGATCAAGTTTGTCTCGATGGCACTAATAAACCTCAAAGCAAACCAAATCATCAACCAAACCACAGCAACGTCGCGGACTTGGCTAACATAAGCAAAAATTTCAGCTTGAGCGCCACCGCCGACAATTTCAGCGGCAAAAGAGATACCTAAGATCCAAACGCCTAAACCTAAAGGGCGCCGTCCCGCATGAACAAGTGCGTCATCCCACAGGTTGTGCGTTTGCAGCGCGCGGCGTTCGGCACCATCTAAAAAAATCTTGACCGTAAAGCGTACCGCTGCGGTAATGACTAAAATTGCAAACACCTCGCTCACCCATCCGTATGTAGTGAACATCGAAATCAATTCATTCATATTTTTCTTAATTCCAAATCTATGCCGTAACTAGTCATTCAAGATCCGAACTTTATCACGGTTATTGAGCTGTGGTGCCTAGATCAATAGCAGCAGTTGGGGCCGCCCGAGCGCCTATAAAACCCAGCTACAGGAATCGACAAACGGGCAAAACCCAACACCA
>CAJJDH010000059.1 GCA_905182905.1 marine gamma proteobacterium HTCC2089
TACCGAAGTATTGATTTTGCCTCAGCGCCAACCCACATTGGTGGCGAAGCAAATCAGCACTCTAGATACGCTATCTGGTGGTCGCGCACGCCTTGGCGTGGGTGTGGGCTGGCAAGCTTCGGAATACGAGACATTGAACGAAGACTTTAGTAACCGCGGCAAGCGCATGGATGAGGCGATAAAACTAATCCGCAGCTATTGGTCCGATGAAGAAGTTAATTTTAAGGGCGACTTCTATATCGCCGACGCCATGGCAATGGAGCCCAAATCTCCTCAAGGCGGTAAGTTACCGATCTGGATCGGTGGCACGTCAAAAGCTGCCCTGCGCAGAGTTGCGGAACTGGGCGATGGCTGGTTGGCTACGGCTATAGAAGATGTGAATGTAGCCAAAGACTTTGTTCAACAAATTCACGAACACGCCCACAGCCTTGGACGGGATCCCAAGGAAATAGGACTACAAATGATGTTGGATGTACCGCCGCGGGATGAGGCTGGCAAACAGTTTTATAAACATGCTGATAACGTGTTGGCCCGGGCTGAGGCAGTAAAATCTGCGGGCTTCGAATGGGGAGCAATCAATGCCACGGCTATGTTTCAAGCGGGCTACAAAAGCGTAGACGCGCTGATTGATCAATTGGCGGTGTTACACGATGCACTGCGTGCGCACTTAGGAAAATAATTATGAACGATGCAAACAACGACGCCTATTGGAAGGCCAATATTAAACTGATGCTGATCTTACTGAGCATCTGGTTCTTGGTTTCATTTGTATTCGGTATCTTGTTGGTAGATACGCTAAACCAAATCCAATTCTTTGGTTTCAAACTAGGCTTTTGGTGGGCACAACAAGGCGCTATTTACGTTTTTATTATTCTCATCTTTACCTACACCATCATGATGCAACGTATTGATCGCCGGTACGGGGTTTCCGACGACGACACTGAAGCTGAAACTGCCCAAAAAGAGCAAGAAGAGGAAGTGCTGTAATATGGATGCTCAAACACTGACGTATATTTTTGTTGCCTTCACCTTTTCTGTTTACATTGGCATTGCCATCTGGTCTAGGGCCGGATCGACAAACGATTTTTATGTAGCGGGCGGCGGCGTCCATCCAGTACTTAATGGTATGGCTACAGCCGCAGACTGGATGAGCGCGGCTTCGTTTATTTCCATGGCCGGCATCATTGCCTTTCTCGGCTACGATGGTTCTGTGTACCTAATGGGCTGGACTGGCGGCTACGTGATTTTAGCTATGCTGCTAGCCCCCTACTTGCGCAAGTTTGGTCAATTTACCGTACCGGACTTTATTGGCACCCGTTACTATTCTTCCACCGCCAGGGTGGTTGCTGTGGTTTGTCTGATCCTAATTTCTTTCACTTATGTTGCTGGGCAGATGCGCGGCGTGGGCATAGTTTTCTCGCAGTTTCTCAACATACCTATTTTCTGGGGCGTTATTGTAGGTATGGCTATTGTTTTCATTTATGCAGTTTTAGGCGGCATGAAGGGCATTACCTATACTCAAGTCGCGCAGTTCTGTGTACTCATGTTTGCCTACCTTGTACCGGCAATATTTATCTCAATGTTGGTTACCGGCATTCCAATTCCGCAAATTGGCTTGGGCGCAGAAGTAATAGATGGTTCAGGACTTTCGGTTCTTGAAAAACTCGACCGCACGCTAATCGATTTAGGCTTTGGCCCCTATACTGAGGGCAGCAAGAGCACTATTGATGTCTTTGCAATAACAATGGCGTTGATGATCGGCACTGCCGGCCTACCCCATGTAATTGTACGATTTTTCACCGTACCCAAAGTGTCAGACGCGCGAAAATCAGCTGGCTACGCCTTACTCTTTATTGCCTTGATCTATACAACCGCTCCTGCGGTTGGTGCATTCGCCAGAATCAACTTTGTCGACACTGTGCACAATGCCCAGTACTCACAAATACCCGCATGGTTTAAGAGCTGGGAAGACATTGGTCTTATCGGCTGGCAAGACAAAAATGGTGACGGCAAAATTCAATATGCACCCGGCGCGCCATTCCAAGGCAAACCAACATTTTCTGACGAACGCAGAACTGATGGCTCACGGGAAGTCACCAACACTACCACTACGAATACTAACGAGGTTTATGTCGACAGAGATATAATGGTGTTGGCGAATCCAGAAATTGCTGCATTACCCGCTTGGGTTATTGCCTTGGTTGCCGCCGGCGGATTAGCTGCGGCGCTATCCACGGCAGCAGGCTTACTCTTAGTTATCTCTACTGCGATTTCTCACGACTTACTGAAGAAGACTTTCGCCAAAGGCATAAATGATAAACAAGAGTTGTTTTATGCTCGCGTTGCCGCAGCCACAGCCATTGGTATTGCCGGTTACTTAGGCATAGATCCGCCCGGATTTGTCGCCCAGGTAGTAGCCTTCGCTTTTGGACTAGCTGCAGCGTCGCTATTCCCTGCAATTCTACTGGGCATATTTGATCGAAGAATGAACAAGGAAGGCGCCATAACAGGTATGTTAGCCGGACTAGTCTTCAGCCTTAGCTACATAGCGTTTTTCAAATTTGTCGCGCCTGAGATGAACACCGCCGACCACTGGTGGTTTGGCATTTCCCCAGAAGGCATTGGCACCGTTGGCGCGCTACTTAACTTTGGCCTAGCATTTGTAGTATCAAGATTGACACCTGATGTGCCAAAGGAAGTGGTGGCTATGGTGAACAATATTCGCATACCCAAGGGCGTGAATAAGCCATCTACCCATTAGAAAGTGCCGATCTAAAAGAGCTCGTTGCGATAATGTCAGGCCAGCTCATAGCCCTGCCAACCAAGCCCAGGGCTAATATATATGCTTAAGAGCGCACACCGCCGCTGGCCAAGATCACTTCTCCGGTAATCCAGTTAGATTCCGGTGCGCACATTAAATAGATGGCATTTGCAGCATCTTCAGGAGTACCGATGCGGCCCAGTGGAGAGGCCAAACTTGCTTGTTCAATTTGCTGGTGGCTCAGACCCACTTTACGTGGCTGGCCTTTGACCATTGATATGTTGGGCTCGCTTTCGTATGGACTAGTCAAGCGAGTATCTATTGCCCCAAATGCCACGGCATTTACGGTGACATTAAAGCGACCCCACTCTTTGGCTAGCGTGCGGGTCAAGCCAACTACCGCAGCCTTACCCGCTGAATAAGCCAGCTGAGTGGCACCACCATGCAGGCCCATTGTTGAGGAAATGTTGACTACTTTACGTACCGGCGAACTGGCGTGCGCATTACTGCGCAACCAACGACCATAAGCACGTAGCACTCTGAACTGAGCTGATACGTGAATGTCGAGCATGGCATCCCACTGTTCATCACTCATATTGTGAATGGCGCTGTGCCAAATATAGCCTGCGTTATTAACAATAATATCCAGGCCGCCGAAAGCCTCAAGTGCAGCTTCGATCAGTCGATCACCAGCGTCTAACTCAGTTAAATCCGCAGGATAGGCAACTGCCCCTGGCAAAGTGTCTGCGACCTGCTGGGCCACATCAGCGTCAAGATCATTGACCAAAACTCTGGCCCCTGCTTCACTCAACTTCTTTGCCGTTGCCGCGCCAATACCGCGGCCTGCGCCTGTAACCAGCGCAAATTTTCCCTGCAAACTATTCATACAACTCTCCAACCGCTAATGCGAAATAGACAAGTGATAATTGGGCCTGAGAAACTTCAAAAACCCATTCCACCTAATGCAGCCCCGCCGAAGAGCGACCGCACAATCCTTTACTAACCAGCAAATTTTGCTTTGGCTTCACGGCGACGCGCATGCAGCAGTGGCTCAGTGTAGCCACTGGGCTGCTCACGACCCTTGAAGATTAAATCGCAAGCCGCTTGAAAGGCTACGCTGTCATCAAAGTTAGGTGCCATGTTGCGATATGCTGCGTCATCGGCATTTTGCCCATCTACAACAGCAGCCATACGCTGCAAGGTTTCGGTGACTTGAGCTTCACTACAAATATCATGGTGCAACCAGTTAGCAATATGCTGGCTAGAAATGCGTAAAGTTGCACGGTCTTCCATAAGACCTACGTCATTGATGTCCGGCACTTTTGAACAGCCCACGCCATGGTCAATCCAGCGTACTACGTAACCCAAAATACCTTGAATGTTGTTATCTAATTCCGCCTGCACTTCTTCAGCTGCAAGATTTTGGCCTGCTAATAGCGGGATCTTCAGAATGTCGTCAACACTTGCTGGAGCACGGCTAAGCATTTCTGATTGCACACTGGCAACGCTGACTTCATGGTAGTGGAGTGCGTGCAATGAAGCCGCTGTCGGCGACGGCACCCACGCAGTACTGGCCCCTGCTTTAGGGTGACCTGATTTAACATTGAGCATTTCCGCCATCTCATCTGGCTTAGGCCACATGCCTTTACCAATTTGAGCCTTGCCTTGGAAACCCGTAGCCAAACCTACATCAACATTATTGTCTTCGTATGCTTTGATCCATGTTTGGGCCTTAATCACTTCTTTTGCCAACACCGGCCCTGCTTGCATACTGGTATGAATTTCGTCGCCAGTGCGGTCTAAAAATCCAGTGTTGATAAAGACAATTCGCTGACTCGCTTCTTTTACACAGGCTTTCAGATTGACACTAGTGCGCCGCTCTTCATCCATAATGCCAATCTTTAACGTATTGCTTGGCAAACCCAATGCGGCTTCAATGCGCGTAAACAGAGCAACCGCTAATGCCACTTCATCCGGGCCGTGCATTTTTGGCTTAACGATATATACACTGCCGGCTCTGGAGTTACGCAGATCTGTCGTGGTCTTTGCCAAGTCATGCATTGCGCAGAGTGAAGTAACAAACCCGTCTAAAAACCCTTCTGGCACTTCTTGCCCACTAGCATCTAGTACTGCATCGGAAGTCATCAAGTGGCCTACATTGCGCACCAGCATTAAACTCCGACCATGCATAGTCATGGCTGCACCGTTGCGTGCAGTGTATTGGCGGTCAGGGTTAAGACTACGCACAATCTCGCGATCGCCCTTTTGCATTACTTCTTTTAGATCACCCTTCATCAGACCCAACCAGTTGCCATAAACAACGCACTTGTCTTCAGCATCTACTGCAGCAACTGAATCTTCACAGTCCTGAATAGTGGTAATAGCAGACTCAATGGCAACGTCTTTAACCCCTGCCGGATGCACTGCGCCCACAGGATCATTGGCATCGATCAAAATATCCAGATGTAAACCGTTGTGGGCTAAAAGTAAGCTGCTTGGATTATCTTCGTTAATAAACCCAACAAACTGGTCAGGATCGACCAAGGCAGTATTGCCACCGTCAGCCAAGATGCAGCGCAAGTGCCTGACACCCTGAGCATCAGCGCCAATACCATAGGCGCTAACATCACTGTGACTGGCGCCTTGCAACGGCACCAATTGGTCTAGTACTTCTGCAACTTTGGCAACAACTAGCTCACCGCGCTGAGGGTTATAGCTTTTGCCTTTCTCGTTGCCCGGTGTTTCAGGAATTATGTCAGTGCCGTAAAACGCATCATATAAGCTACCCCAACGTGCATTGGCAGCATTTAATGCGTAGCGAGCATTCATCACTGGCACAACTAATTGTGGCCCAGCAATGCTAGCAATCTCTTCATCTACATTAGTGACCGCAATTTTGACGTCCGCAGGTTCAGGCAACAAATAGCCTATGCTCTGCAGAAACTCTTTATAAACGGCGGCATCGAAAACCTGCCCCTTACGCTCTAAGTGCCAGGAGTCGAGTTTTGCTTGCATCTCTTCACGGACATTCAGTAGCTGTCTATTAACTGGACCTAGCTCGTTTAAGCACGCTTCAAAGCTAGCCCAAAAACCATCAAGATCTACCCCAGTACCCGGGATAACTTGATTTGCAATTAATTGATCTAACTCTTCTGCAACCTGAAGGCCACCGCGTTGCACTCTGCTAATAGACATATTCATTCCCTGAGTCTTGCTGAAAATAAGCTGCGCAGTATAACTTCAAATCATTCATCAGGGGTGAGTGAAATCGAAATTCCTAGCGCAAAATTTGCTCAAACATACGCCCCTATCATTATAAATCTCTATAGATATAGAACACTGCAGGCCGTAGAGTCTGCGCATTACATAGGGAAATAAATATGAGCGGAAGAATAGAAGGTAAGCGCGTACTGGTCACCCAAGCATCCGATTACATGGGTCCAGCCACTGAGAAATTATTTGCTGCCGAGGGTGCGCATGTCACCACCGACACATCCGACCTAACCCAACCCGGGCGCTGTGAGGCGCTGGTAGAAGCTAGCGGCGAGATAGATATTTTAGTTGCCAATCTTGCCTCGCCGAACTTTAGCGGTATTGCCACAGCTGAACTCAATGACGCGGATTGGCAAACTACTTTCGATATGATGGTGCACCCACTGCACAGACTTTGCCGCGCTGTTTTGCCGCAAATGATTGAACGCAAAAAGGGTAAAATTGTTGTCTTTGGCAGCGCTGCTGCGTTAAAGGGTATGAAAACCTTAGCCGCCTATAGCGCCGCCAGAGCTGCACAAGTGGGGTATGTACAATCGTTAGGCGTAGAGGTTGCCCCGCACAACGTCCAAGTTAATCTTATTGCCCAAAACTATGTAGAAAATTCGGTTTACTACCCACCCGAACTGCAACAAAACGAAGGGTTTAAAAAATCTTTACGCCGACAAGTGCCACTTGGACGCTTGGCTAGAGCAGAAGAAGATGCGTTATTCGCTTTATTTTTGGCCTCGGAAGAAAGCGATTTTTTTGTCGGCCAAGCTATCCCTTTCAGCGGCGGCTGGACCCAGTAACCCTCTATTACAGAAGCCGCCTGAGAATTGGGGTATGAGCAACCCACTGGCTGAGTAAAGGGCAGAAGGGATTGTCTACCTTTGTGATAAGGAGTACTGTTTTTTTATACAGTATATTGGGCTAGAACAAAAACACTGTAACAAAAACTAAAACCAAAGCTATATAAGCCAAACGGCAAGCTAAACGATAAGACGAACGATAAGAAAAACGATAAGAAAAACATGCGCAAACTCAGTGGCCGCAGCCATCGCCGAATTAGACCGGCAAGTAAAAAAATTCTCAGCAGCAAAGAACTCGCCCTACACTTTGGCGTTGAAATAAAATACTTGGAAAACCGGCTTAATGAGCAAAACATACCGTTTCACAAGGACAGCAACGGTGAATTGTGGGCATCCATTTTGGCTACAAGCTTAGCCACACCTGCCAGCTAAAAAGAAGTCTAAGAGACTGACCTAACCGCCGTTACCTAGTCAACTTTCTGAGTTAAACTCATGTGCTGATCAAGGAGCAGTTGAGTCACCGACAGACTCAAAGCGGGAAAAAGTTATCCAGTGCGCTGTAGCAAGCGAATACATACAAGAGTGCGAGCAAAGTTATGAAATACCTACACACCATGGTCAGAATCACTGACCTAAAAGCTTCTCTAGCCTTCTACTGCGATGCTCTAGGGTTGACCGAACTGCGCCGCTACGAGAGCGAACAAGGTAGGTTCACGCTGGTATTTTTGGCGGCCCCTGGCGATGAGAGCGCCCAAGTGGAGCTGACCTACAATTGGGATCCAGAGTCCTACAGCGGCGGCAGAAATTTTGGACACCTTGCTTACCATGTAGAAAACATCTACGAAACCTGCCAAAGACTGATGGATCACGGCGTGACTATTAACCGCCCGCCAAGAGATGGGCATATGGCATTTGTACGGTCACCTGATGGTATTTCTGTAGAACTATTACAGGAAGGTACATCGCTAGAACCTTCTGCACCTTGGGCGGACATGGAAAATATTGGCGAGTGGTAAGTTCTTTGTTAAAAACTGCCCGAACATCCAGCGCTCCATTTGCGGCACTTAACTCAAATTTGTGCTAAAAATTTAAACCTACAACACCAGATACATAAATTGATAATCACAACAAAACAGGGGAAAGAATATGAAGCTATTTAATTCAATGGGGCCAAACCCGCACATTGTTCGAATGTATGCCGCAGAGCTAGGTATAACTTTGGAGCTGGAAGAAATTGACCTGATGGCAGGCGACAACCGCAAACCTGGTTACCTGGCAACTAACCCAGCGGGCCAACTGCCAGCATTAATATTGGACAGCGGCGAACTCGTTGCTGAGATTACCGCAATCTGTGAATACCTTGACGAAATCACAGACGGTAAAACACTAATGGGCAATTCTGCGGCAGAGAGAGCTCACACTCGTATGTGGACCCGCAGAGTCGACCTAGGCATTTGCGAACCAATGGTTAATGGTTTTCGTTACGCCGAGGGTATGGCCATTTTTAAGGACAGAATGGTTACTGTCCCAGAAGGCGCAGATGGTCTAAAGCGTGTAGCCCAAGATAGACTGAATTGGTTGAACGACCAAATGGCCGACGGGCGAGAATTTATTGCTGGCACCACACTCAGCCTAGCGGACATTTTGCTGTACGGCATGTTAGCTTTCGCAGCCAACGTTGGGCAGCCCCTTAACCCTGAAGACACCCACGTATGCGCTTGGTTTGAACGTATTGGTGCACGCCCAAGCGCAAGCGCTTAAAACACGCTAGTGTCTCCCACGAGACACTTTGAAGAAGGCTCGTCATTAATGTTCGAGCCTTTTCCTAATCCCCACTCCCTGAACCCCTTGCCTCAATTCTTGAACGCAAAACAAATACCAAATCGATAGTTTTCACTAATAGCTGTTTTGTTCATATGTTTAGCTGGATACACCATAAAGTAGCTATTTCTTAACCACTCATTACTCTTCAATTGGGAATTTTCCACACATTCCAACCTTTTATCCGATAAATGACCTATTACACCAATTTTTCACATCTTCTTGAGACTTAGGCCTCTATATTGCAAGCCAATATCAGTGTGGATCTTTTTAACTGCATGTTGATTTAACGAGTTATAAGACTACTATTGCGCACAACGTTACTTAATGTAACAAAACTTCCAGAGCACTCTGGGGAAACGATTTTCGCGAAGGGGAATTAAATGCGAGCTACGTACATTTGGGCCACCGGCATAGCCATCTTACTTACAGTATGGTTGTTTTCTGGTGTTTTGACTGCGCAAGCACCTGAGATCAACCCCTCGATTGCCGAGCAAAAAATCAACAATGCCAACGTTCGCAGTGATCTGGTTCCAACACAGGTTCGAGTGAGTCGTCTCAACGCAGTAGAAAAGGTGCGTTTTGAGACTATTCGCGGTAAAACTCAAAACAAGAGAACTGTCGCCGTAAAAACAGAAATAGCCGGAAAGATTACTGCGCGCAAAGTTGAGAAGGGTGACGCTGTTACAACTGGCCAAGTACTTTGCGAGCTTGCTATGGAGGACAGAGCATCGTCCCTTACCGAAGCAAAAGAAGCCGTCACTCAAGCCAAGCTAGAATACAAGGGTGCACAACGGCTCAAAGCTAAAGGCTATAACTCGGAAAATGCCATCGCTTCTGCACGCGCCCGACTTGCCAGTGCCATGGCGGTTTTAGATCGACGTGAACTAAATATCAGCAAAACTAAAATTACCGCGCCCTTTGACGGTGTGGTAGAAAACGTACATTTGGAGCTAGGCGATTACGTCATGTCTGGCGCGGCTTGTGTAACAGTAGTCGACCTCAACCCCATGCTTATTGTAGGGCGGGTGTCGGAAAAATCTGTACTTGAAGTACAAACTGGCATTATTGCTGGCGGCATTCTGACTGACGGAACTGAGGTTCAAGGACCGATTACGTTTGTTGGCCAGCAAAGTGACGCACAAACGCGAACCTATTCTGTTGAGATAGAAATAGATAACAGCAACGAATCTTTACGCTCAGGAATTACTACCGAAATTCACATTCCAGTGGAAAGAGTGTTAGCACAAAAAATCAGCCCTGCTCTGTTTAGCTTGGACGACAACGGCGGCTACGGTATTCGGCTCATTGACGAAAGCAATATCGTAAATTTCTATACCGTGAAAATCATCGCGGAAGATGAAGACGGCGTGTGGGTTACCGGCCTACCCAATGTCAGCGATGTGATTACCGTAGGACAAGAATTGGTTGTTCCCGGCGAAAGAGTAGACCCAGTCTTTCAAAATCAAGGTACCGCTACAAATTCACGCGGCAGCTCTTCTTCATCTCGCAACGAACCCTCCGTCACGCAAAATTTTAGTATTGCAGAGAGATAGGCACCGTTATGTTTCGATTTCTAGAGGCCGCTATTACTAGATCCAGAACCAGCCTATTGCTGCTGTTCATGATTGTGCTTGCTGGTCTAATTGCCAGAGCTGCCATTCCAGTGGAGGGCGATCCAGAAATTGAAGTACCGTTCTTTGTCATCACAGTAGTCAACGAAGGCATCTCGCCTGAGGACGCAGAACGCTTACTGGTCATGCCACTAGAGATAGAACTACGGCAAGTAGAGGGCATTGAAGAGCTCAATGCGTTTGCGTCAGAAAACGCAGCCACGGTGCTAGTGGAGTTCGATGCGAACTTCGACCTGAATCAAGCGCTAATGGATACTCGAGAGGCAGTAGATAGAGCGAAGGTAGAATTCCCCAGCACTACAGAAGAACCCATTATTCAAGAGCAGTCCACTTCGGACTTTCCGATCATTCAAGTTAACTTGACCGGTGATGTACCTGAGAGAATGCTCTACACCATTGCATTAGATATGCGTGATGCCATTGAGAGTAAAGACGGTATCTTGTCCGCTGACTTCATTGGCGATAGAGAAGAACTTCTTGAAGTGGTTATTAACCCCAAAGAACTAGAAACCTACCAATTATCCTCTGAACAGTTACTAAATAGTATTTCGCGCAACAACCGCCTAATCCCAGCGGGTAGTATTGATAACGGCGAGGGTAGATTTTCCGTTAAGGTGCCTAGCGTTATTGAAAACGCGGTAGATCTATTTGAGCTACCCATTAAAAGCGATGGCGACACGGTAGTCACATTATCAGATGTAGCAACGGTGAAGCGCACTTTCAAAGACCGCTCCAGCTACGCAAGAATTGACGGTCAAAACGGTATTGGTCTACAGGTAGTCAAGCGAGCCAACTACAATATTATTGACGCCATCAGCAATACCAAGGAAGCTGTGGAGGCTTTGCGGCAGCGTCTCCCCGCCAAGGTAGAAGTCACCTATTCCCAAGACCAGGGCCCCTACGCAGCCAGCCAAGTGGTAGAACTGGAGGGCAACATTTTCACCGCCTTAGGGCTTGTGATGGTAATTGTCGTTGCCGCCATGGGTATCCGTAGCGGGCTGATCGTCGGCTTGGGTATTCCGGCGTCGTTTTTGTTCTCGCTCATCTTCATCTATTTGTTGGGTTACTCGTTCAACTTTATGGTGATGTTCGGCATGTTGTTGGGCCTAGGTATGCTCATCGATGGGGCCATAGTGGTCACCGAATACGCCGATAGAAAAATGACTGAGGGCTATGGTAGCCAAGACGCTTATTTAATGGCCGCCAAGCGTATGTTCTGGCCTGTTACCGCCTCTATTGCGACAACGCTCGCAGCATTCTTACCATTGATGTTCTGGCCCGGCGTATCTGGAAAATTCATGCGCTACCTGCCAGTAACCGTATTTACCGTACTGAGTGGTTCACTGTTATATGCGCTGGTATTTGGACCCGTCATTGGCTCTATTATTGGCAAAGCTGGCAGCTTGAGCAAAACTGCCAAAGCGAAGTTAGCCACTCTAGAAAAGGGCGATCCACGCACACTTAAGAATTTGACCGGCCTGTACGCACGTTTGCTTGGGTTTGCTACACGCTACGCTATTGTCACTCTGGCACTGACCATAGGCATATTATTTACTACCTTCTGGGCATACGGCCAATATGGGGGCGGCTTAATCTACTTCTCTCAGGGTGAATCCAAATTTGCTCAGGTCAGCGTGCGCGCCAGAGGCAACCTAAGCGTTGACGAAATATATTCGTTAGTCACAGAAGTTGAAGACAAAGTTATTGGCGTAGAAGGCATACACCACATCAATACATTTACCAAGGTTGGCGGTCAACCATCCAAAAATGGTGGCACAGATCAGGTTGGCGGAATGTTCCTAGAACTCTATGACCAACAATATCGACGCGCAAGTAGCGTTGAGATCTTGGAAGAAATCCGCAATCAAACAAAAGATATTGTCGGCATCCAAGTAGAGATCCAAGAAATGGAAATGGGGCCGCCTGTTGGCAAGCCTCTGAACATAGAGTTTTCATCCTACAACCGCAGCATGATCGACCCTGCCGTTCAGCGGGTCGTAGATTACATGCAAAACGAGGTTGAGGGTTTGCGCGACATTGACGATACCCGCTCACTACCCGGGGTAGAGTTCAAAATAAATGTCGATCGCGCCCAAGCAGCCATTTATGGCGCAGATGTCAGTCAAGTGGGTGTGGCGGTTCAATTGGTTACCAACGGTATAAAAGTTGGTGAGTATCGCCCTGATAGAGCAGATGACGCCGTAGACATTAGGGTTCGCTATCCTGATGCCCAAAGAGGCATCATGGCGTTAGATTCCCTGAAGATTACTACTCCCACGGGACTGGTGCCTTTATCTAATTTTGTCACCTTAGAACCTGTGCCAAATGTAGACACCATCCAGCGCGTAGATGGCATTCCAATCAAGAAGGTGTTGGCTAACGTAGCCCCCGGAGTGCTAGCGGATGACAAAGTCAAAGAAATCCAAGCTTGGATAGATAGCCAGGATTGGCCACCAAGTCTTAAAATCGAGTTTAGAGGTGCCAACGAAGAACAGGCGGAAACATTGGCCTTTGTCGGTGTCGCCTTCGGCATGTCCTTACTCTTAATGTTTGTACTCCTAGTCACTCAATTTAACAGCTTCTACCAAAGCTCCTTGATCTTGTTCGCGGTAATTCTCTCTACCGCCGGAGTGCTTATTGGTCTGCTAATCACCGGCAATCCGTTCAGCGCCATTTTGAGTGGTGTTGGGGTGGTAGCATTGGCAGGGATTGTTGTGAACAACAATATTGTATTGATCGATACGTACAATCAGTTACGCCGCGAGTCCCCAGATCTTCATTACATAGACTTAATCATTCGCACCGGTGCACAGCGCCTGCGGCCGGTAATGCTAACTACGATCACTACGGTCTTTGGCTTGCTCCCACTGGCAAGTAATTTGAGTATTGATTTGGTAAATAGAACGGTAATGTACGGCAGCATGCTGTCGTCCTTCTGGGTACCGCTGTCCCAAGCCATTGTTTCAGGATTAACCTTTGCCACGCTGTTGACATTGGTGACCACCCCAGCAATGTTGGCCATTCCTCATCAGCTGAAATCAATAAAGAACCGGCTGCTGAACAAACCCAAGAGCGATCGCGTGCACACAAGAGCTGCAGCATATACGGCTGATTAGTAGAACAACTTTGCCCAGGGTCAAAACTGATTGTCAGTTTTGGCTCTTCAACCAGCTCACAACTTCCGCATACGCCCGCTTATCTTGGACCAAAAATAGGTGGCCGCCTGCATACAAGCGCAACTCTGAATTTGCTAACTGAGTATTGATCGCGCGCATATTCTCGACCGGTGCAATGCCGTCGTAATGCCCGCCGACCAATAAGATAGGCATGGTCAACTGGGGTAAGCGGTCAAAAGTGTCATGGTACTTTCGTGCTTCAAGTTGCTTCAATGCACCCACGCGATCACGTTGGGAAGATCTAGCAGCAAGCGCATAGCCCAGTAATTTTTCCCAGCGCTGAGGATTCTGCGCAACCCAAGAATCATCGCGACGCGTATCTGAAATTTGCAAATGCTGCCTAGCGCGCATGTCTTCATCAAGCAATTCAAGCTCGTGTAATGGGTACGATGCTCTTCCTGGCCCACCAGAAGAAGTACAGGCTAAGACCATATGCTTAACTCGACTGGGATGGCGCAAAGCGAATTCCTGAGCAACCATGCCGCCAAAAGATACGCCCATGACAGCAATCTGATCTATCTCTAGATAGTCTAGTAATGCGGCAGCATCATCCGCATATTCAGCCATCGAATACTCACCACTAGGTTTCTCAGACTGACCAAGACCACGTTGGTCATAGCAAATGAGGTCAAAATTTGCGCCAATAGGCGCATCAAATTGATTGGGTTTGTTGCGCAAATCAGCGCCACTGCCGCTAATAAACAGTAGTGGCTCACCCTGGCCCTGACGTTCAAAGTACAAATCTATGCCGTTGGCATGAATAGTTGTCATGGTGTCTCCGCTAGTAATTTTTGCCTTAGACTGGCGCTAATGTCTCTGCCGAATAACTCCAACGACGAGTTATTCGCCAACCTCACGCCGCTCTAACGCCTGACTATAAGCCACTATACGCTGGGCTTGTTGAGCGTGGAGGTTTTCAATCAACTGCCCGTCCAATACAGCGACTCCCCTACCCTCACTTAACGCTTGTTGCCAAACCTCAAGCACCGCATAGGCATGACTAACCGCCTGAGCGGTAAAACCAAACGCAGTATTCGCAGTTTCAATTTGGCCGGGATGAATTAGCGTCTTGCCGTCAAAACCCATTGCTGCGCCCTGTTCACATACTACAGCCAGACTCTCCAAGTTCTTAAAGTCCAAGTGCACGCCGTCAAAAATTTCCTTCTTGAAATGCCTAGCCACCATCACACAGCGCTGCAATGCATAGTCTAGGTTACTTCTTGATTGGCTATGAGTGGCACGCAATTCCTTAACTAAATCACTGGTCCCCATAACCAGCGCAGTGACTCTTGAATGCCCAGCAAAGGTCTCTAAGTCTACAATAGCGGTGGGTGTTTCAATCATGATCCAAACAGGAATATCGCTAGCTTGAGCAGACAACCCAGCGTCTATTTGCTGCACCTGATCGGCACTTTCGATCTTAGGGAAAACTAAAGCGGCAACTGATTGATTAGCAAAGGCTGCCAGATCATCGGCACCCCAAGGTGTGTCTAGGCCATTACAACGCACAACCAATTCTCTATGGCCATAATCACCGGCGCTTAATGCTGCCAACACCTGTAGACGCGCGCTATCTTTGGCATCCGGCGCCACAGCGTCTTCGAGGTCAAAAATAATACTATCGCAGTCTAGGCCTTTAGCTTTTTCCATGGCCCGAGCATTAGCGCCGGGCATGTACAATATCGAACGTCTGGGTTGCATGGTGTCCTCTCCTTTGGGCAAATCATACGGACATCAAAGCCCAAGCAATAGTGACAAGAGCAAGGCCAGTTTGGTCTTTCACCCATGCAAAGACGAACAACGCCTATGATAGGATCTTAAAGATTCATTAAGAGAAAGAATTATGCAAAGTACCTTTAATCTAGAAAACAAAGTCATTGCCATAACCGGCGCATCTTCAGGCTTTGGTCATCATTTCGCCGGCGTACTGGCGGCTAATGGGGCAACTGTCATTCTTGGTGCACGGCGCAGAGAAAAATTAGATTCTGCGGTTGCCGAGATTAAAGCAGCGGGTGGCAACGCTGTGGCAGCCACATTAGATGTCACCGACAAAGCCAGTATTGAAGCATTTTTGGATGTAGCCTATACAGATTTTGGTCGTCTGGATTGCGTAATAAACAATGCTGGAGTTGAGGCAGGCGCAAAAACTTACCACACAACAGATGAAGAGGACTGGGACTTTGTCCTTGATACTAATTTGAAGGCTGCGTGGATGGTGTCGAAACTTTATACAGATCGCGTTGTCGCCCATGAGCAAGGCGGTGGCAACATCATAATGATCTCTAGCATCACCGACTCCCGTACCATCAAAGGTCAGTTTTCTTATGCTGTATCTAAAGGCGGTATGACACGTATGACACAAGTGATGGCCCTTGAAGCCTCCAAGTACAATATTCGGGTGAACGCTCTCGCACCTGGTTACTTCCTTACTGATGTGAGCCGTATTTTGCTGGAGTCGCCGATGGCGGATACTTTTGTAAAAGGCATACCTATGCGACGAGTGGGTCAATTCCCTGACTTAGACGGACCCATACTTTTGTTGGCTAGCGATGCTTCGAGCTTTATGACCGGTTCAACCTTGGTAGTGGATGGCGGTCACATTTGCGCCTCAATTTAAGTCAAAAGAATTAGGAAAATACTATGAGTGCAATTCGACCATTTACCGTTGAAGTAACAGCTGAGGATGTACAAGACCTGAAAACGCGTTTAGCCGCGACTCGCTGGCCAGATGCAGAAACACCCGATGATTGGAGCCAAGGTGCGCCGCTGGCTTATATCCAAGAGGTGGTCGGCTATTGGTTAAACGAATACGATCACCAGCGTTTGGCGACGCGCTTAAACGCTTTTGACAATTTCCTCACTGAAATTCAAGGTTTAGACGTCCACTTTTTGCATATCAAATCTAGCAATCCCGATGCTAAGCCGCTGATCATGACCCACGGGTGGCCCGGATCTGTCGTTGAATTTCTCAAAGTGGTGGGGCCGCTGACAGAACCTCAAGACCATGGCGGTAGTGCGGCAGATGCCTTTCACTTAGTTTTACCCTCCCTCCCCGGTTACGGATTTTCCGGCAAACCCACCACTACAGGCTGGGGTATTGAAAAGATTGCAGATGCTTGGTCTGAGCTGATGGCCCGACTAGGCTACGACAAGTATTTTGCCCAAGGTGGCGACTGGGGTTCAGTGGTTACCTCTGCCATTGCACGCCAAGATGCTGAACATTGCCTAGGCATTCATTTGAATATGGTGGTTGTGCCGCCAGATGCTAACGCCGAAGACCTGACAGACCTTGAAAAGTCGGCGCTTGCCGGGTGGCAGTTCTATCAAGACTGGGACTCTGGCTACTCTAAACAGCAGGCAACGCGCCCACAAACGCTAGGTTACGGTTTGGTAGATTCACCCAGCGGACAAGCCGCTTGGATTATAGAAAAATTCTACGCATGGACTGACTGTGACGGCCATCCAGAGAATGCTGTAAGTCGCGATGAGATGTTAGACGATATCATGGTCTACTGGCTTAACGCTGCCGGTGCATCTTCCGCACGGCTTTATTGGCAGAGTTTTGGCGGCGGTTCCGGCACCAGTGCAATAGAAGTGCCCATGGGCGCGACGATTTTTCCAAAAGAAATTTTCCGCACCAGCCAGCGCTTTGCCGCCCAAGTGTATAAAAATATTGTGCATTGGAGCGTACAAGAGAAAGGTGGTCACTTTGCGGCATTCGAACAGCCTGAAGTATTTGTCGAAGAAGTAAGAGACTGCTTTAGAACACTACGCTAGAAAAACTTTCTTGAAAGAGGTTAATTGTCAGCAGTCTGAAGGACTGCTGACCTAGAAAACTCTAGATGTGACTATGCGCTGCCTAACGCTTCGCCCTCAATAGTCACTCGGTGCATCAAACGACGATGCCCGTGGTAGTCGTTAATGGCCCAGTGCCAAGTCGCCCTATTATCCCAGAACGCCATTGAACCCTTACCCCACTGAAAACGGTAGCTGTGTTCAGGACGGCCTATATGCTGATACAGAAAGTCCAATAACGGCTTCGACTCTTGATCAGTCCAACCTTCAAATCGCAAAGTGAAGGCTGAGTTAACATAAAGTGTTGGGCGACCCGACAGCGGGTGCTTAACTACTACTGGGTGTACGGCATCTTGAGTTGCGCTCGCACCGTTACCAATTCTCCCACTCAGTGCGTCTGTGTAGCCCGACTGATCGCCAAATACATGCCGCGATGAATGCACTGCGCGCAACGTAGATAATGTTTCTTTCATACCCTCCGACAAATTGTCATAAGCCTTACTACAACTTGCGAACAAAGTATCACCACCGACCGGGGGCACTTCATGGGCAAGGAGCATAGAACCTAGCGCGGGTATTTGGTCATAAGAATGATCTGTATGCCAGTTACCGCCGATATTAAACTGTTGGTCTGGCTCCTTTGCTACTTCAGCAATTTCAGGATGCCCATCAACGTGTGCAAAAAATCGATTGATATTTATTTCACCCCAACGCCGGGCAAACTCTAAGTGCGCCTCGGGTGCCAGATTTTGCTCGCGAAAAAAAAGCACGCCATGTTCGGCAAAAGCGGAGCGAAGGGTCTGCATTTGTGCGTCGCCAACGTGATTAAGATCAATATTAGTCACTAACGCACCAACGGCACCCGTAGAATCTATCTGAATATCTTGTGTCACCTTTATCCCTCCTGTTAACCGGTCGTGATCATAAAGCTTATTTATAAAAAGACAAAAAAACCGTCCCATTTTGCCCAACAACACAATGCCAAGAGCCTATCTTGCGTTATTGCTTAACATTTAGCTTTTTTGGTGCTGGCGCAAAAAAGATCAGCACTCCAGAACAAATATTCAGGCACGCTACAACCAAAAACGGCACGCCATAGTCGCCATAACCATCACGATAAAGGGCTGAAAGCCAGGGTGCCATTGCGCCCAACGCAAAAGTAAACGGCATAGCCGCGCCCCGAATAGATCCGATAAAACGCCGTCCAAAAAAAGATGCCCAAATAACTTCTTGCATTGGGATCATGCCCCCCCAGCCAACACCCAACAAAAAGAATGCGGCATAAACCCAGAATAGTTCGCCGCTTGTTGTGGAGTAAACAATACACATCAACGCCACACCGGTTAACGATGCTGACAATGCTGCTAAAGGCTGAGTGGGGCTGCGGTCAATAAGATAGCCCCAAAGGGGTTTCGAGAGCATGGCAGGCGCAGACGCGACAACAATTGCGTAGGCTGCCTCAATGCGCGTAAAGCCGTTGTCAGTCAAGTACGGTACAGTTTGTAGCAACATCACAACGATGTTGATCGAGAAAAAGCCAAAAGCAGTAACAAGCGCGTAAAATGAAAAAGTGCGCAGAGCTTGAGCTCGGGTGAAAGATCGCGCCAACTCTTCTTGCGCCCGTTGACCTTGGCCTTGGGCTATTTGTTCTGGGCTATGTCCGTCTGGATGTAATCCATAGTCTTCTGGGCTGCGGCGCACCAATAGGGCAACCGGTAGCACAGTGACGGCTGTACCCGCACCTAACCATAACCATGACTCGCGCCAGCCTATCGTATCAATGAGCCAAGTTGCCAATGGTGTCAGGACCAATCCGCCAAAAGAAATTCCCATTGCAGCTATAGCTATAGCTAAGCCACGCTGCTCCACAAACCACTTGGACAACGTGACGTTAACAACTAGGTTGCCAAGCATGGCGCAACCGGCAGTAACCATAACGCCGTTAAGGAACCACCATTGCCAAAGATTTTGCACCCAGCTATGCAGACACAGCGACACCGAGAGCACCACACCACCCAACAACATAATGGGGCGACCACCGTAACGATCAACGCGAACGCCAACAAACACTCCAACTAAGGCCATAACGCACTGACCAATAGTTCGAGTTAGCGTGAAATCAGAATGGGACCAGCCCAATTCATCAATCATGGGCGCCATGAAAGAACCCAGCACGTAGCTGTACATGCCAATAGCGACAAATTGCGCAATAAAAGCTGCGCCTACAATGTAGTACCCATAATATATGCCATTGGGAAATCGTTGGTGAACTTGCTGCAAGAAAACCACCTTAGCGAAGCCTAGTACTTATGAATTAGACCCTGTGAATATTCGGGGCATGCGAATTATAGAAGCACCAACCAAAAAAGTTATGCGACATGGGATACGATCTTTCCGACAAGCCGAAAAGATTACTTGAGCGACTGTCTCGAGTAAAATTTAACCAAACAAATATCTGGCAGGCTAGCACTGGCGCTGGAAAACCGCCCAGCACCGTGCCCACACTTTTCCTGCCTCGTATCTATCGAGTTTTGTCTCTTTTTTCTTTTTTCTCTTCTTTTATCTTTTTGGGGAAGTGAGACTAAGTATTTGAACCTTCCAATTGACTCAAAGCTGCTATCACTTTATCGACAATTGCGTCTGTTTTAGCACGCATTTCATCGTCTGTAGCATCCTGAATGGGATGCTGCACAAATACTCTTTCAGCATCGGGCATACCTAATGCCGTCGCTTGAGCATCTGCCGCGGTGACAAATTCTGAAGACGCAATAGAAACCGCTGGGGTGCCCTGAATTTCAAACCATACCGTGTCATGCAAACTGCACGTAGTACAGGATCCTCAGTCAGCCAAGGCCTCAATCACAAAATCGTTGTTTGCCTGAATTTGCTGCCGCAGCGCCTCTGGCGCAGGCTTAGAAAACGTAGGCTTGGCATAGCGCGTGATATTTACATCCGGTAGGCGCTGGCTCAAAGTCTCTTCCAAGTGATCGAGCAAAACATTGCCGCGCGGCTTGGAAATATCTAGCAACGCTACATTACCTACAATCTGTTTGGGCCGCGGCGTAATTTGCCGTGACACGGGAACCCGTTCATCAGTGGGATCCAAAATGGATAGCATTGTCATATCCACAACTCTCCTCTAGTTTTTGCAAATCTATTTATAACTCATTCGGCGAGTCATCGCCGCATCAAATATCTATTTTTCGCGATACCGGAATTGAACCTATGTTGCCCGTAACCCAGCCATGAAACGCTGCTGAAAACTTACCGGCTTCACCACCGGCGACAACAATGTGAATATCCTCTTCGGTTCTAAACTTGGGCATCATTTTATTTAATGCCTCCTCACTCATACCTGCAGCGGTGGCAGCTTTAAGACCCGCGCCAGAGACATCATTACCGACAAGATCACGTGTTGGGCGAGAAGAAGTTTCCTGTATACGCTTACGCAAATCAGCCTTGCTGTAGTTATCACGCATCAGCGTATCTACATGCTCAGGCACCACTACCAGCAAACAATTGGTGGCGAAGTGTGCTTTTGGATTGTAAATACCTTCCAGGGTTTGACCCATAGTGCCCGCAAGAGCATCGGCACTACGCGACTCCTGATCCACGATTAAGGTGGGGCCACTGGTCATGGTGAAAACACTGACCACAGAGTCAGAGGCATCAAAACCACGTTCAACGTGTAACGGCTGCCAGGGATTACGTTCTTCCCATTCAGCAAAGCACATTGTGAACTTCATGGGATTACCTAGAACCGAGCGCTCGGTTTCTCCGGGTTTTGCTCCGCCAACATTACGAATAACCAAACGCACGGCGCGGCCAATAGTGGCGTTAGCGCGATTACCTTGACCCAGCGCCCCCATTCCCATGTTCATACCAATTTGGTGGCGTATAGGCCCATTAACCACTATCACGGGGCTAGCGCCCATAGTTGTGGCCATAACACCGTGAACGTTAAAATCATCGGTACAAATGGCTTCTACGGCCGCTATGACTACCGGTAAATACTGGGGCTTACACCCAGCCATCACAGCGTTAATAGCAATCTTTTCAATATTCACTTCGCCCAGATTTGGCGCCATAACCCCAATAATTTCTTGCGCGTCGCGCCGTGTACCCTCAAGCATGCGCAGCACTCTTTCTGGAGTTGGTGGGACTAAGGGTAAGCCATCAGAAAAACCCTGATCGAACATAAACTCGAATTCATCATCTTGGGCACCAACGTCAATTTTTCGCGCTCTTATGGGGCTGTTCTCAGCCTCTGCGCGCAATCGGTCGGCATTGCTCGGGTCTACCGAAAGAGAACCGCAGCCTGGACGCCACTGGGGCAAACTTTGCCAATCAAGATCAACTTCGGCTTGCGCAAACTCGGCGCTCAGACGTTGCAATAAGTCTTGCCACTCATCTCTAACAAAACCTATTAGGGTATCAGCGACGGCGCCGTCAGCATCGGTTCGAAACAAAGTGGGAACCGTTTCTACGTCAGCTGCGAAGGAAACTTTAAGGGCACTGTCATCCAAAATAGAAAACCCCGGTCCGTAGGCTTTGTCCAAGGCCTTATTGCCCTCTAGCGTTTGACCAATGATTTGAATGTCTATACCACCTGCAAAATGCTCATACATAGCCATCAGCACAGGCATGACTTCTTTACAGGTTGGGCAATCTTCTTTAATAAAGCACACCAACGCGTCGCTGGTACCAGAAAAGGCAATTTTTTCATCGCGCAAATTTTTTAATTCAAATGCCGCTACTGCTTCAACCATTCGACCCTCCCAAGCCTGTTATGATGTCATTGCACAGAGTTTTCATCATCCTGACCCATTCTATGTCAAGAAAACTAGTGCAATTTCAATATTGAGTTTCACAGTCTATAACGAGTAGAGTTTTGTATTACAGAAAATTTGAGACAGTTGATGAGTGAGCTAGCAGAATTTCGTAGTGATGTGCGCGGGTGGTTGGCAGAGAATTGCCCTGAAGGAGCCAAAGGGCCGGGGCAAATAGCCAATGGCAGCAGTAAGATTGAATTGGAACCAGACGTTGCCCTATGGCTAGAACGCTGCGCTGAAAAAGGTTTCACTGCTCCCACATGGCCAACTGAATTTGGCGGCGGCGGACTCAGCACTGCGCAAGCAAAAATTTTCTATGAAGAAATGGGCAATGTCGGTGCCCGCATGCCATTGGGTGGTATGGGTATGACTATGATTGGTCCAACCTTACTTGAATACGGCACCCAAGCGCAGAAAGAGCGCCACATGCCAAAGATCATTCGCGGCGAAATTCAGTGGTGCCAAGGCTACTCTGAACCCAATGCTGGCTCTGACTTAGCTGCACTAAACTCTAGAGCCGAGGACAAAGGCGATCACTTTGTCATTAACGGCCAAAAAGTATGGACCTCTGGCGCAGCTACCGCCGATTGGATGTTTGCCCTCGTCCGAACCGACCCGGACGCACCCAAACATGAAGGCATTAGTTTTGTGCTGCTGACCATGGACCAGCCCGGTGTCACAGTTAAGCCTATTCGCCTAATCTCCGGCTCTTCGCCGTTCTGTGAAACGTTCTTTGATGATGCCGTTGCAGACAAAGATAATTTAGTCGGCGAACTCAACAGGGGTTGGACGGTAGGTAAGCGCCTACTACAGTTTGAACGCTCTGGTATCGGTGGTCTAACCGGCGGAGCACGGCCAGCCCAAGCTGGCACAGGGTTAGTCGAAATTGCCAAAACTTATGTTGGCGAACGCGAGGGGAAAATTGATGATCCTGCCATTCGCGAGAAAGTTACCAAGCTGAATATGAACAGAGCAGCCTTTCGCCTTACCGCATTGCGCGCTAACGCGGAAAACAAATCTGGCACACCTGGCGCAGCCACATCCATCTTCAAACTCTTTGGTGCAGCTCTGCAACAAGACGGCGCAGAATTGAAGCGCGAACTCATGGGATTTAAAGGGCTAGGAGTCGGCGGCAATGAGTTCAGCGAAATGGAAATTACCAGCGTCGAAGAATGGCTGCATACCAAGGCAACTACCATTTACGGTGGCAGTAACGAGATCCAAGCAAATATTATTTCAAAACGCGTTCTTGGGCTTCCTGAGTAGGAAATAAACAGACCGAGTAGCTAATCTGGGGAGAAAAGTATGGCAATGATCAGTGGATTCGAGTCGATCGGAGTAGACAGTCTAACGCCGCACATCGGTGCACAAATCACCGGCGTAGACTTGTCTCAAGATCTGTCTAATGAGCAGTTCAGTGAAATCTACCAAGCTTGGCTTGACTGGAAAGTCATCGTGTTTCGCGACCAAGACATTGATCGCGATCAGCACAAAGCTTTTGCCCGAAAATTCGGCACACTTCACGTTCATCCAATGCAACATAGCTACGGTGGCGATCCGGAAATTCTTGCGGTGAAAACCACTAAAGATTCCGCATATACCGCGGGCAATGGTTGGCATACAGATGTCACCTGTGACGAAATCCCGCCAATGGGTTCCGCACTCTACATTAAAGAAACCCCGGAGAGCGGTGGCGGTGACACGTTATTCGCCGATATGTATCTTGCCTACGACCTTCTCAGCGACACCATGAAACAGCTCCTGGACGGTCTAATCGCAGTCCACGATGGTGCGCTACCCTATTTGGGCAACTACAAGGTCGCTCCCCCTCAAGGGGATGCGTATCCAAAGAACGAACACCCGATGATCATCACACACCCAGAGACCGGTAAAAAAGTGTTGTTTGTGAACAGCGGTTTTACATCCCACATTAAAGGGATGAATGGTTGGGAAAGTAAGGCCTTACTGGGCGCCTTGTTCGATCACATCACCAGAACACACAGGCTCACTTGCCGCGTACAGTGGCAGCCCAATACGCTGACCTTATGGGACAATCGTTGTACTCAGCATCACGCAGTTTGGGACTATTGGCCAGATAGTCGTTACGGCGAACGCGTGTCCATATTAGGCCATGAACGCCCCAGCGCAAGATAGCAGCTAGCTACCGCACCTTTGATTTGTGGCAACGGGTAGCGTTGCCAACATTAGTCAATGCAAAGTGTTTACAAATACTCGGCTCTGTCCCAGCATTGCCTCGCCTGTAATTTAGGCACCCAATACTCAACACCGCGCATCTAGATTTGCTGCGCGATCGTCTAACTGCGGATGCAATTAGCGAACTAAATCGGAACGCTGCGCACCGCTATGAATACAGATCAACCAACACCTATCGCCAACAGTGCTAACTCCGCGCTACCTGGCAAAAAACTCGGTTTCCGAGAAAGCTTGGCACCGCTTTTTACCCTTGGCTGGCCTATGGTGCTAACTCAATTTTTCATAATGGGAACAGGCTTTCTAGATACTGCAATGGCAGGCCATTATTCGGCCGCAGACTTGGCTGGTGTGTCCTTGGGCGGCAATGTCCTATGGCCAGCATTTATGTTGCTCACAGGTGTCACCATGGCGCTGGCGCCAATTACCTCGCACTTACGCGGCGCTGGCAAGATGAGCGACATCGGCCATCAAATTCGTCAAGGCTTATGGTTATCACTTGGCGCCAGCCTACTTATGATTTTGTTATTACATAATGCGGGCGGCATCTATCAGTTAACAGGAATTGAACCGGTCATAGCCGACATTGCCAGCGACTATCTATACGCTATTAGTTGGGGCGTGCCGCCCATTATCATATATGTGGCACTACGCCATACCTTAGAAGGGCTTGGTCAAACACGACCTCCCATGCTTATCGCTGGTAGTGTGCTGCCCCTTAACGCCTTTCTCAACTACTCCCTGGTCTACGGCAAGTTTGGCTTCCCAGAAATGGGCGGCGTGGGCTGCGGCTGGGCAACAGCAATCGTCTTTTGGTTGCAATTGCTACTCATGTTGCTGCTACTGCCTAAGCCATACTTTAAAGCCACCGGCTTTCTTAAAGTGTTCGAATTTCCAATTCTTGCCACCTGCAAAGATATTCTCAAATTAGGCACACCTATAGGTATTGCCATTTTCCTAGAAATGGCGCTGTTTGGCGTAATCGGATTTTTGGTAGCGCGCTTAGGCGTAGTAGATATGGCCGCGCATAGTATTGCCGGCAACCTGAATTGGATGACTTACGTCATTCCAATGAGCATTGGTAGCGCTGCAAGTATTCGCATTGGTTTCTTAGTGGGTAGCGGCGATTTGGCTGCTGCGCGATCAACTGCCGGCGCCATATTCAAGTTCTCTATTGCTTATGCATTGGTGATGAGTCTTGTGCTGGTCGGGCTGCGTTACCAGCTAGTGGGTATTTTCACCGACGACCCTCAGGTCATTGCCTTGGCTGTTGTGTTAGTTCTATTCATTGCCGTATATCAAACTATAGACGACGCTCAAGCGGTCATCATCGGCGCCCTGCGCGGTTACAAAGACACCACAATACCGATGATTTTCGGGCTTATAGGCTATTGGTTTTTGGCTCTACCCATAGGCTACGTGTTAGCCGAGGGATTACTTACCGATACGCCACTAGGCGTTTACGGTTACTGGGCTGGCATCGCCTCTGGCATGTTTATCGTGGCGATTTGCGTAGGCATCAGACTGCGCCATATCAGCGCCCACAAAGAGAAAATTTTGCTCTTATCTGATACAGCAAATTAGCTAGGAATGGAAATACTCATGGTCTCTTTGACCTGCTCCATCACTACATAGCTGGTGGATTCTTGTACACCCGGCAAGGTTAGCAATGTCTCGCCAAGAAATTTACGGTAAGCGTCCATATCGAGTACCCTAGCCTTAATCAGGTAATCGAAATTACCTGATACCAAGTAACACTCCTGCACTTCGCTCAAACCAATGGCGGCGGCCTTAAACGCCTCAAACACATCCTGAGCAGTTCTGTGCAACCGAATTTGCACGAAAACCACCAAACCAGCATTCAGATAGTTGGCATCTAGCAAGGCGGTATAACCCTTGATAATACCCAAACGCTCCATACGCTTTACGCGCTCTAAGCACGGGCTGGTGGACAGGCCCACACGCCTAGCCAGTTCTGCGTAGGTGATTCGCCCGTCGTTTTGCAGCTGTGTAAGAATTTTCTTGTCTATGGTACCGAGGTCTAACAATTCCTTCATATCCGCATCAACCGTTAATTATGCTGAAAAGACAAACTTAGCAGAGCAATCAACTGAAATTACAGCGCTTTATCGGATAATACCTAAATAATTCTGCCCCAAAACACGCACACTTTGCAGCACATTGCAGACACCTGCCGGAGTAATACATGCTGATTGGCGTACCCAAAGAAACCAAAAATCGCGAATATCGAATTGGCCTGACCCCTGCAGGTGTGCGCGAACTTGTTCAACACGGACATACGGTATTAGTTGAGTGCGATGGCGGCGCAGCTATTGGCATCGGCAATACGCTTTATCTAGACGCTGGCGCAGAAATTGTTAACACGGCGGCGGAAATCTTTGCCCGAGCGGGTATGATTATCAAGGTCAAAGAGCCTCAGCCCAATGAATGCGCGATGCTCAGACCGGGTCAGATACTGTTTACCTATCTGCACCTAGCGCCAGATCCAACACAAACCGAGCTATTGGTTAAATCTGGCGTCAGCGCAATCGCCTATGAAACAGTAACCGACGATAGAGGCGGCCTACCTTTACTAGCGCCCATGTCAGAGGTTGCCGGTCGTCTAGCCGTTCAAGCCGGCGCACATTGTTTAGAAAAAACTCAGGGCGGTGCTGGCGTCCTACTTGGTGGCGTACCAGGAGTCAGCCCAGCCAATGTGTGTATTATCGGCGGTGGTGTAGTTGGCGTTAATGCGGCACGCATTGCAATGGGGATGGGCGCAAGAGTCAGCATACTCGACCGTTCGCTGCCCCGCCTTACCCACCTCGATGAGCTGTATGGTAAACGCCTGAATACACTTTTTAGCACAACTGAAGCCATCGAGACGCAATTAAAATCCGCGGACTTAGTCATCGGCGCAGTACTTATTCCTGGCGCCACCGCTCCAAAGCTGCTCACTCGCAAAATGCTTAAATTGATGAAGTCTGGATCTGTTGTAGTTGATGTCGCCATTGATCAAGGCGGCTGCTTCGAGACCAGTAGAGCCACAACCCACGATGACCCAACGTATATTGTTGACGACGTCATCCACTACTGTGTTGCTAACATGCCGGGCGCGGTTGCCAGAACATCAACATTTGCATTAACCAACGCAACATTACCCTATGCGCTATCGTTAGCAGAAAACAACCTTGACGCATTAAGATGCAATACGCATTTACGGGCAGGCCTTAACGTGCATAGAGGCATGGTGACAAACCCAGCAGTGGCAGCAATACAGGGCTATGCCCACGCGGATGCACTCCGCGCACTAGATAAGTAAACCCTAAACAGAACCACTCAGAAGCGGATTGGCAATATCGCCGGGACCTCGAAACAGATAGGCCAAACCCAAAGCGGCAGGCCTAAAACGTTGTGCAAGGTCAATTAGCCAGCGGACTGCTGAGGCTGCCCATCAATTTCACTCTGCCGAGGGTCGAAGGCGTTGGACTTGCCATTAGCTGAGAATACTAATGCACTGTCGGCAACTGGCGCCTTGCGTATCATCTTCTTATCCAAAGCGAAGTTTTGGGTATTTTTCCACGGACCTTCACCCTGCTGAGGGAACAAGTGCATGACCCGCTGCATATAACCCGCTGGGAAATCAGCAATCCACGGCAGGGTTTGCATATCTTGGTCTTGCTCGCGCAGTTGCGGCGTTACCTGAGTAGCACCGCTATTATCCATATGCTCAATAAGCCGACACACCCACTCTGACGTTAAGTCCGCACGCAAAGTCCAAGAAGCATTCACATAACCGAAAGTGTTGGCTAGGTTAGGAACACCCGAGTACATCATTCCTTTGTAAGTAAACTGCTTGGAAAAATCTACCGCCTCACCATCAACCGTAAACGGCACACCCGCTAATACTTCGAGTTTCAAGCCCGTAGCCAAGACAATAATGTCCGCAGCTAACTCATCACCGTTGGTTAGGCGTATACCTTTATTGGTGATTTGGTCGATCTCTGCAGTGACGACCTCTGCGTTACCGGACTTAATGGATTCAAACAAATCAGAGTTTGGCACTAAACAAAGTCGTTGGTCCCAAGGGTTATAACTTGGAGTGAAGTGCTTTTGCATATCATAACCTTCAGGCAACATAGCTTTCACCATATCTAACAGCTGCTTCTTGACCTTTGCCGGCGCTGTCCGAGTTTGATAGTAGAAGTAACGCTGCATTTCAATATTTTTAAAGCGGGTAATATTGTAGGCCCACTTTTCCGGCAGTATTTTGCGCAAAAAATTGGCAATAGCGTCTTGATCTGGGCGCGCTACCACATATGTTGGAGAGCGCTGGAGCATAGTAACTTGCGCGCCATCCGCGGCCATATTTGGCACAAGCGTCATAGCTGTAGCGCCACTACCTACTACTACTACACGCCTACCTTTATGCTCTAAACCTTCTGGCCAGAATTGCGGCCTGACGACCTCCCCCGCAAAGCTCTCCACACCTTTAATCTGTGGATCGTGGACTTCATCATGACTGTAGTAGCCACTACACATGAATAAGAAATTACAGCTGATTTGAGTTTGCGAATTTGCGTTATCTACATCTAATGTCCATTTAGCTTCATGTGAGGACCACTGAGCATTAGTTAACTTATGAGAAAACTTGATATGCTCATTAAGACCATACTCATGGGTAGTTTCCTTGACGTACTTTAGAATCGCAGGACCGTCCGCTATCGATTTAGATTCTTTCCAAGGTTTAAAGTTAAACCCAAGCGTGTGCATATCACTGTCTGAACGAATACCAGGGTACTTAAACAAATCCCAAGTGCCGCCAACGCTCTCTCTACGCTCCAAAATACAGTAGCTCTTTTCCGGGCAAGCCTGACTCAAATGTACCGCTGCGCTAACGCCAGATATTCCAGCGCCTACAATAATTACGTCAAAATGTTCCATCGCCAACTCTCCCCCATCGAATAATATTAGCCCTAAGAGCGCAAATAATAGCATTTCATTAGCGTATAGCCATCTCCTAGAGTTGTGCGTTGTGCTCTTAAAAGTATTGTAAAAATGACGATACCCCCTTCATATTGCATACCTTTAATCGACATGCCATTTTCCTATATGGGTATTTTCTACACACAAATTCAAATTGCGTGAACGTTCAGCCGCACAACAAACATCATAAGCCCTTGCTCAACCAAAGTAACAACATCTTAACATCTGATCAAAATTGCGGCCTTTGACACTGGAAATTTACACGATTTACTCAATATCCATTACCTAACAACCAAAATCTTTTCGTCCAAGCGTAAAAACCCAGTGTTTTTACTTGTTTGAACAACACCGAAGCAATACTAGGTATGTTACTTTTTCACTCAAAATGCGACCTTCTTTTACTACACATTAAGATTGCGTGCACTTTTGGTATATGGTAACTAGAGTGAATCAGAACACTGGAGGGTAAACTGATGTCACGAAAAAACCGCCTCATTTCCGGGGCTGCGTTAACTGCAATACTTGCACCAAATCTACTTTTGGCGGAAGGCAGGCAAATTGAAGAGGTCATAGTGACCGCTGAACGGCAGGAAGCGTCGATCCAAGACACTTCTATTTCTATCACCGCTTTCACCGGTGATTTCATTGATGATTTCGGTATCAGAAATCAGGAAGACTTGCAGAACTTTGTACCTGCTACAACGATTCAGCCATACGATGCTACGGTGCGTGGTGTTGGCCGTAACTTCCGTGCATTAGGTGGAGACCCCGGCGTTGCAACCTACATGAACGGTGTTTACTCAGAAGATTTGTTGACTGCTACTGCGGCGACCTTCTGGGACGTTGAGCGTATTGAGGTTCTTCGTGGACCACAGGGTACGCTTTATGGACGCAACGCCGTTGGTGGTGCGATCAATATTCTTTACAAAGAACCTACTGATGTTTTTGAGGGCGCTATGAAAGCCATTGTTGGCGATTACGGCACACAAGATTACTACGGTGCGTTTTCTGGACCGCTCATCGAAGACAAGTTAATGGGCAGAGTAAACTTCAGTTATAGAGAGCGAGATGGCTCGATTGAAGAACTTGGACCAACCAGAGATTTAGACGGTCTTGGCACAGACAACCTTGCTATTCAGTTGAAGTGGAATGTCAGTGACACAGTCACTTTAGACGTACGCCAGAACTGGATGGATATTGATCGTTCATTTGGTGGTGCTAACGGTGCAGGTTTAGTTGTACTTAACGAAGACGGCGAAGGTTCGCGAACAACAGAAATAGTACCAGGTTACCGTTTCATTGACCGCGCTCAGACCGACGCTATGGCGCAGGATTTTTACAATCCAGCATCAGCTGTGCGCAGTTTCACCAACCCTCTTACGGGTGTGGTGCAGGAA
>CAJJDH010000060.1 GCA_905182905.1 marine gamma proteobacterium HTCC2089
GCATTACACGCGCCACCTCAGACCAGTATGCGGGGCTGTGGTTATGCTGAAGGATATGACACAACTCATGAACGACCACATAGTCTATGACCTCCGCCGGCCCATGAATGAGTCGCCAGTTAAACTGAATTTGCCCATCGGCCTTACAGCTACCCCAGCGAGCCTTGTAAGCTTTAACCTGCATTCCAGTGGGACGCACCCCAACAAGCGGGGCAAAATACTCTAAACGCTCCGCCATCAGGATGGCTGCTTCGTCTAATAGCCAGCGCTCTAACAACATCCTCACATGCAGAGGGTTTGACCTGTTTTGCTCTATGACAGTAACTACGATCTGATCAGCCGTTAGTTCCACGTAAGGGCGCGCGCCAACTTGTATCTGTAAACTGTAGGTTTCACCCAAGTAAGTTATAGGGTCGCCATCCTCATATTCTAGAGTTGGTCGCGCGGCCAAAGATGCCGCATATTCCAATTTCTTAAGAATCCAGGGCGTTTTCTTTTCAATCAACTCAACAATTCTATGGCGCGCGATATCTTTGGGAACTCTCAGCGAAACCCCAGATTGATCTACCTTTATCGTCGCGCTGAGGCGGCGATCAGAACGAATCACGGTAACTTCAAAATCTCTGAAAGACAGGGTTTCAGGCATTAAATGAACTCACTAATTGTCGACAATCTCAGCAATGCAGGTCGCTAAGCCACGGCAGCAAGTTGTTCCAGCAAATCTGCCGGAAAACTGCCCTTAAAAGCACTAATACCAAGCTCGCTGCGCACAGTTTCAACGTCTTTGTGCCAATAATCTTCCCACTCAACAGCCATGAATGATGGCGATTGTCTGCCATGCTGCCAAGACTCAGCCAGATTTTGCATCAGCAAACCAAAGCCTTGAGGGGTTCGAACATGGCTCATAGTGGCACCGGTCGCCAAAAACATAGCAGAATAATTATGTCCGAACTGCGCCAATTGGAAGGATGAGATGGCTATCTCGTGCAAGCTGGTAGTCTGGTATCCGCCAACCAAGTGCCAGATATCATGCATTTGCAGAATGCGCGTATTTAAATAGCGCAATGCCGGACTCATCTGATCAAGCCCTATAGCTTGTCGATCAAGTACTTCCGGATCAAAACCGTTATCTACCCACATACTGTGTAGATCTCTACCAAGGCTACCTTCAGGCAATTCCTCGAGGGTTTTCAGTGCCAGCAATGGGGGCACAGTTTTCTCTGCTGGGGAATCCGCCCCAGGGTGGGCTATGGCCGCAGCCTCAGAAAGATCTACATATTTAGCGTCCAACACCCCAGCCAGCGCTGCAACCGCAACAGTAATAGAAGTAGCATCATAGCCACCCTCTGGGCCTTCTACAGTAGTGGCAAAAGCATGCCAAAACGCTTCTGGCAAAGACACAGCAGGAACATCACATTGATCATGAGAAATTGGCTTACCCAATTGAGCATCAGCGATGACATCAAACACCAATGGAATACCCGCTGGTGACGCAAAAGCAGACCATATCATTGCACCACAAACTAATGCTTGGTCATCAGTATTACCTTGCCCCGCGCCACTTACTGCCTGGTACAGCCGCTGCAAATCAGGTTGCAGCGAATATTTGTATAATTCCTTAATTTGCTCTTGCATCATTCTTCTCGTTTTTTCCATTGCTTCAATTTACAGATACAATATGCGCTAACACAACTTTTATAACCGCCTGTCGCGAAAAGTTGCCCACACGCAATCAACAGCATATAAGTACTTATCAATGCGATGAATTATCACTTAATGAGAGCAGATATTAGATTGCAAAAATCGCCTAAAAATTTAGGCTCTACAATTCCTGATTTCTAGCCACACCCCAGGGTAATATACGGATGCATAACCTATCTTCCCTAACAGACTACCCTTCAACCCGCAAAGGCGATAAGCAACTGGTAGCACTTAAGGCGATACTGACAACGACGTTAATCCTCGCCCTAATATCCTGTGGAGGTGGAGGTGGAGGTGGCGGCAATACAGCAGTTACGCCCACCCCGGCAACGCCAAATAATACTCCACCTACCATCATCAACCCTGGCCTCTTAACCGTTCTGGAGGGCACTAGTGTCGTTACCACAATCAATGCAACTGACGCTCAAGGACAAACTATTAGTTTTGACCTTCTCGGCGCTGACGCATCCGCCCTCAGCATTACCAACAATGGGATACTTTCATTTAACAACGCACCAACTTTTAATAATCCATTAGACGCAAACGCCGACAACATTTATCAAGTCAACATACGAGCATCAGACGGGCAAGCGTTCTCAAACTTAGCTTTAAGCATTAATGTAACTGCTAACGCGGTGTTTATGCCGGCCGATAATTTCGCTAATCGCTGTGGCATTCCAAGAATTGGCACAGACCCAAACACCAATGCCCCCTACCCTGATATTCAAGGCACTTTCGCCGACGAAAACAACTTCCTGAGGTCTTGGAGCAACGACCAGTACTTGTGGTACAACGAAATTACAGACGTAGACCCCCAAGCAAATGCCAGTTCTGCCCAAGATGTTGCGGACTACTTCGAGCTAATGAAAACCTTTGCGCGAACCCCTTCGGGAGCCGAGAAGGACCGCTTTCATTTCTCTCTGGACACTGCGCAATGGGATAGCTTTACCTCAACCGGACAATCTGTGGGTTATGGTGCTCAATTTTTATTGTTAAGTTCGTCGCCACCCCGATCAATAGTAGTGGCTTTTGTGGAAGCTAATACGGCTGCAGCAGCAGCGAACCTCTCCCGAGGCGCGCAAGTCATAACTGCAGATGGTGCAAATGTTGAAACAGGGAATGCTGACATTTTAAACCGCGCATTTTTTCCATCCAGCGCCAACGAAACCCATCAATTTGAAGTGCGTGATTTAGGTGCCACCACCACGCGCATGATTTCTATGACCGCATCCGCCATTACTGTAGATCCAGTACCCTTATATCGGGTCTTAACAACAGCAAGTGGACCTGTAGGGTATTTACAATTCAACGATCACATTGCTACGGCGGAAGAAGAACTAGTAGCCGCAGTTACCGACCTCGCAGCAGCGAATATAACCGATCTGGTTTTAGATCTTCGTTACAACGGCGGCGGGTACTTGATAATTGCCAACCAGCTGGCCTACATGATTGCTGGCGCCATTGCCCGTAACCAAGTATTTGAATCCCTCACATTTAATGACAAGTATCCTAACGTGAACCCTGTAACAGGGGCCGCATTACAACCATCGCTATTTGAAGAAAGGACCGTTGGCCTGACCCTCACTTCCGGTGCAAACTTACCCACACTAGGGCTTGGTCGAGTATTTGTATTGACCAGCAACCGCACATGCTCAGCGTCAGAATCTATAATCAATAGTTTACGGGGTATCGGTGTGGAGGTAATTCAGATAGGTACCACTACATGCGGCAAACCCTACGGTTATTATCCCCAAGATAACTGTGGCACAACTTATTTTTCCACCCAGTTTCAGGGCACAAACGCTGTGGGGTTTGGCGACTACCCGGACGGTTTTTCGCCGCAAAACCTCAATGTAATTGAAGGCGTGCCTTTACCCGGATGCACCGTTGCGGACGACTTTACCCAACTTCTGGGCAATGAAAACGAAGCCCAATTTGCAGCTGCGCTAGCCTACCGTGATGCCCCAGGCACATGCCCTGCGCTGCCAATAAACAGCCATTCATTTCAGCAAGAAACCCCGCTAAAGCAGCTCCCTCGCGGCAACCAAGCTGTCCGCAACCATCGCTCTGAAGCCGGTAAAATCCTACGCGCAGCGCCATCGCGCAGATAACCGTAGAGACAGCGCTAGCGCAATACCTAGGCGAGTGAATATTTGTACATATTTTGCGCATCTATCACAGTGGCTAAGTTTGCGCGCTTATGCCAACGTATCCCCCTATCGTCAACCGTGAGTGAAGGCCCCTAGAGAGCCCTCTCTTGCGGGTTTAAACGCCTAAATATAAGAGCAACTAACATTAGGATCAGTCGTGAAAACACCGAGCAAAACAGTACTAGTTGTAGAGGATCATAAAGAACTGGCTGAGACCGTTGGCGCGTATCTGGAAGCCAGTGGTTATATTGTCGATTATGCAGCCGACGGCCTCACTGCCATGCACCTTGGTGTAACCAATACTTATGATGCGATCGTCTTAGATATCATGTTGCCGGGCGCTGACGGTCTGACCGTGTGCAAACGTCTGCGTGAAGATGCCAACGTGACGACGCCAATCATCATGCTCACAGCTCGAGACCAGCTTAACGATAAACTCCAAGGCTTTGCTTCCGGTGCTGATGACTACCTGATTAAGCCCTTTGATATGCCAGAACTGAAAGCGCGACTAGACGCCGTTATTAGGCGCAGCCTGCACTTGGAGAAAGAATTTCTTGTCAGCGACCTAAAGCTAAACCTCGACACCATGGAGGTTACCCGTGGTGAAACGCCGCTGATGCTGTCGCGCACTTTATTCAATATATTGCATGTATTGATTCGAGAATCACCCAAGGTTGTTACTCGTGCAGCACTTGAACGCGAACTATGGGGCGACGAGCCACCCGATAGCGATACTCTGCGCAGTCATATCTATAACTTAAGAAGAATTATAGATCGACCTTTTGGTAAGCCTCTTTTGCAAACTAGGCAAGGCCAGGGCTACTGCCTCAAAGGGACGACTGAAGAGTAACCCTGCTCGCTGCCGCATGAGTCGGCAGCTAGACCAAAAAAACTATAAAACTCAAACCTCAGAGACGCTCTCAATGCCCAACCTAGTTTGGTTACGCACGGACCTTCGTGTACGTGACAATCCTGCCCTTTACTATGCCTGCCAGTCCGGCCCTGTAGAGGCGTTGTTCATACTCACACCCGAGCAGTGGCTGGAGCACACCATATCACCGCACCGACTGGCATTGATCCTGAGGACGTTGGACCAACTGAGTAAAGATCTGGCGACACTCGGCATTCCGTTGCGAATTGTTGAAACCCCAAGCTACGCGACATCCATCAACGTGGTCGTAAAAAACGCCAAAGCTATAGGCGCTACTAAAGTTTTCTTCAACGATGAAATTGCACTAAACGAGGCACGCAGAGACAAGAAAGCCATTGCAGCCTTGCAAACCAATGGTATTAGTTGCGAGACTTTCAATGCTTTCACTTGTCTTACGCCGGGAAGCGTTAGAAAACCAGATGGCACAGCTTATTCAGTGTTTACACCTTTCAAACGCAAATGGCTGACAGTGCTAACAGAAATTGGGCTAAATATTCTACCGTCGCCCAAAGCTCAGGGGCCATCCATTGAACCGAAACAAGCGCCTGCGAAAATCGCCGGTATAAGCAAGAGCTTTGGTCAAGAGTTATGGAATGCTGGCGAAGGCGCGGCGCTCAAACAACTAAACGCATTTTGCAAGAATCGCGCAGACAACTACAAACGCGACCGTGACACGCCAAATGTGCGAGGCACTAGTGGCCTATCTCCCCATCTTGCAATGGGCGTTATTTCCGCCAATCAATGCTTGGCAGCAGCTTATAAAGTAAACGGTAATCGTTGGGTTGGCCCTTCCGAAGGCATCAACACATGGGTGAGCGAAATTATATGGCGTGAGTTTTACAACCATATTTTGGTAGAACATCCACGCATTTCAATGGGCCAAGCCTTTCGTCGCGAAACAGATAACTTACCTTGGAACCAAAGCACTGAGTTGTTAGAGAGCTGGCAAAAAGGTGAAACAGGACTGCCTTTGGTAGACGCAGGTATGCGACAGCTCAACACTACAGGCTGGATGCATAACCGCTTACGCATGGTCACTGCACAGTTTTTAGCAAAGCATCTGTTTTTAGACTGGCGTCTGGGCGAAAAGTATTTTATGTCGAAACTGGTGGATTGTGATATTGCGGCCAACAACGGCGGCTGGCAATGGAGTGCATCCACCGGCACAGATGCCGTCCCCTATTTCCGCATGTTCAATCCAATACGTCAGGCGGAGCGTTTTGACGGCAGTGGCGACTTTGTTAGAAGCATGGTGCCTGAGCTTGCCAACGCTGGAAAAAAGCAAATACTAGAACCATGGAAGGGCGGTGGCTTTGCCGGCTACCCAGCGCCCATCATAGACTTGGCTCAAGGCCGCGACCGAACCTTAGCTGCGTGGAAAAGTATGCGTGCAGACATTGTCTAACCAGCAAAACAACACAAAGCATTCCCCAACACTAGCCAATTGGCTATTTAGATTTTGCTGCTACTGCAACAGGAAAGCTGATACATATTTTGGTGCCTACGCCCTCTTCGCTTTGCACATCCAAACTACCATCAAACTGATCTACCATCCTGCGCACAATGGCTAAGCCCAAACCATGGCCGACATTACTGGTGCGGACACGATCGCTTCTATAAAACGGTTCAAATGCCTGATGCAGTTCTTCCGCGCTCATACCAATTCCGGTATCCGTTACGCAAAACTCATTACCGCTCACACTAACGGTAACGCCACCTTCAAGGGTGTAGTTGATGGCGTTGCGCAGCAGATTGGTAATCAAAATTTGTACCACTCGTTCCGGCACGTAAGTCCAAAACTCCCCCGCTGACTCAGAAGTAAGTGCTAGGTCGCGAGATTGAGCGAGCGGCGCAAGTTGCTCGATGAGGTTAGGCATTAGGTCATTGATAAGAGTGGGCTGCTCCCGTCGCTCCACTTCTTCACCCCTAGCCAGCAATAACATTGTGCCTACCAACCCTTCCATATCAGCAACCGTGCGACTCATTCTATCAATGGCTTTTGCGTCTATCTCCGGACGGTCAGCATTCAACTGCAGCAAATCTAGGGAGCCTTTGAAGACCGCAATGGGTGTACGTAATTCGTGACTGGCATCACGAGTAAATATTCGCTCTCTTTCAATAAATGTATCTAGGCGCTCTGCAAAGCTATCGATTGCATCAATCATCACATCAACTTCGGCATTAGCTATTTTGCGCAAATCCCCGAGATCGACAGCGGACTCATTAAAATCGCCAAAACGAAAACCTTCCAAATAATCCGCCATTTGCACTAGCGGTGATATCGCTTGATGGGAGAGTCTGTAGGTTAGGAATGAAAAGCCGTAAATCAAAAGCAGCGCAATAGATAAAGGCAAAATACCGAATAGAAATGCCAACTGAGAAACATCCTCACTAGCAAACAGCAAATATAATCGAGGACCCACCCCAGGGCTTTTCTGACTCACGTAAAGAGTTGGTTTCGAGTCACCTAGATCTACCCGACCTAAAAACCCTGGCTCGTGCTGGCGCAAAGGCTCTGGCAGTGACGGTAGATCAGACTCATCAGCCATGTATCCGATCATATTGTTGGTATTAGGCAAAGATTGCGAAGCGTTCTCCTCGTACAAGGCCCAAAAATGCTCAGCTTCGTCTTCCAACGCTTCGCTGATTAAAAAGTCGTCAACTATAGTATTCGTAACAAAAATACCGGCGGCCACAGCAAGACTCACAAGTGCTACCTGCAATGCAAATACTCGACCTAGTTTGGTTGCCAGCTTAGTACGTTGAATCTTCAATACTCACTCTATTTAAAAATTAGCTATTTCGCCGATGTTACGGCGTTTGATGTTTCCGGCACCGCATTAGCAGCTAAAAGAATGCCCTGAGCAAACCCAGTAGCCTGAGGCTATATTGCTGGCACAGCCTGTGCACTTTTTTGTTTTTGGGCGTGCTCAGCATTGACGTTTTTCGCCAACGTGAAAACCGCATAAAATACCAAAACCCACACTGTGCCGAGGATAACTAAATTCTCATATGAGGGGATCACTACCGCGCCAAAGCTCTCACCGGCCATGTACGAAAAGGGTGCGCTCACGCCAACAATCAATGCACCTAATAATGGCCTATCAACAAAAAATGTTAAGCCATGATTCAGCGAAAAGCCGACAGTTATCCAGAGCAGAACGATCCAAGCAGGGGCCAGGCTAATTCCGGCAAAGGCAGGTCCAGCTGACGCACCGTAATCTAAAACGCCGAACAGCATCCATGCACTATCCAACACCAAGCCAAAGAGCCCCAAGCCGAGAGCAAAGGGCCAATCTTGGGCAAAACTTCGCTGATAAATACTCATGCCCAGAATGGCGAGCACAACTGCAAACCCGTACCAATTACCACCTATCACACAAGCTACCCAAGCCACTTTGAGGAGCACGGCATTAACGAGCTTGGTACTGGATAAATAGTTAGAGAGATCCATTGGTCTACTTCCTTAGAGTTGGGTCTAGGGGGACTTTGTCTCACAACTCGAAAGCTCCACAGACATCCCGCCCCAACGCACACCCTTTTCAACAAATGCGCCTGCGGCAAAATCTTTCAGCTTTGACAGCTTACTAACGCCCCTCTTTTTACCCAGCCACTTTCGACGCCAGTACGTGAAGGCTGCGTGAAGTAAAAATAAATCCCCGTCACCAGTACTTCACGAAAAGATTCCTACACTGCGACCATGAAAAACCTTACTTATATTTTTGTCACGCTAATTCTCGTCACTGGCCTTGGTTGCGCCTCCCAAACCACAGTGAGCAATTCTGCGTATCCTGACGCTTACAGAGTGGCTCTCGATGACTTCGCTGGAGATACAAATGTTACACCAGACACAATCGAGGAATTCAGCAAATTCCTAATGGGCCTTGGTCAACCCGGCACAGCTGACTCTGCCCGCAGGTTGTACGCTGAAGAGCTGCATTTCAGCGACGCGCTCATGCATACAAGAGATAGAGAGAAAGTGGTCACTCACTTCGATGGCCTCGGAAAGGCCGGAACCACAGTTGAGGTAGAAATGCACCAGACTCTAATTTCGGGTCCGGATGTTTATCTAGTCTGGTCCATGAGGGCTACATTCAAACCTATTCTCCGCACTGTAGAGAGCGACACCCTAGGCATAACGCATCTGCGTTTTAATGAACAAGGGCAGGTAATCCTGCATCAAGATTTCTGGGATTCGGGCTTGGGCTTTTACTCCCACGTGCCATTTTTGGGCGGAGTGGTCAAAGCTGTGAATAAGCGTTTTCAAGCAGACTAGATCTAGACGATGAATCCAGAGATTCTTGCACTCGGCATTTTGTTCGCTTTAGCGAGCGCAGTCTGGCTATGGTCACTGGGTGCACGCGACGTTAGCGTCGCAGATATATTTTGGCCCATATACCATGTTGTCCTGGGAATTTTTTTCTACGCGCAGTCAGCAACGCCTAGCGTCTTTCAGAGTACCGCTCTAGCACTAATTGCCCTTTGGGGTCTGCGGTTGGCATACCACCTTAGACGGCGGCAAATTGGTTTGGGGGAAGATCATCGATACACGGCAATAAGAAATGCCAACGGCCCAAATTTTCCTTATACCAGCCTGTATCTTATATTTTTGCCCCAAGCTTTTATGGCGTGGATCATTTGTTTGATTCTACCGCCTATCTTTGCACAAACCGCTGAGGTTACTTGGAGGGAGTGGGCGGGCCTGTTAATCGCCACCAGCGGATTTGTTTACGAATTCGTGGCAGATTTGCAGCTCACCAAATTTAGAGCGCAGAAGTCTCCCACCGCTATCCTCAATACTGGCCTATGGCGTTACAGTCGCCATCCAAATTACTTCGGTGAGTGGCTTTTTTGGCTAGGCGTCTGTTGCATCTCACTGCACTACAGTTTCTGGCAGCCATTGCTGGCAATGGCGCTACTCACATTCTTACTGACTCGCATAACTGGGGTTAAAAGAATGGAATCCACTATTGGCGATAGACGTCCCGGTTATGTGGACTATGTGGCACACACATCAAGTTTTTTCCCCTGGAAGCAGTTACTCAACTTAGCCCTGATGTTTGTTATAGCAACACCGGACGTACAAGCAAGCGGTACTCCGACAAACCAGCCAGAAACCCAAACACTGGTAAAAACAGAAACTTGGGTATTCAGGGCTTTTATCGATAAGAAGGAAGTGGGCTATCACTCTTTCAAAGCCCAATACCACCCTGAAGGCATAATGCTGGAAGGAGAAGCAAAATTTGAATACAAAGTTATGGGTATAACCTTTTTCTCCTATGAACATCGCGTACGAGAAGAATACGATGAAAATTTTTGTCTGCAAAAAATTGCCAGTGATACGCAAATCAAGGACAAGTCATTTTCGTTAGTTGGCAGTCTAACCCCTAGAGGTTTTCGCGTTGCATCGGAGAAAAAAGAACTTCATGACACGCAGTGCATTGTCCCCTTTGCTTACTGGGCACCAACATTTATTGCACAACATACGCTACTCAACGGTCAGACAGGAGAACTGGTACCCGTCTCTATCTACCCAGAAAACTTAACCGACAGTTCAACAAAAACTAGCTATAGAGTGGAGGCAGACGAAATGTCTCTTGCTGTAAGTTACGATGCAGATGGCAAGTGGATAGGCTTGGTTTCCGACCTACCCGCCAAACGCAAACTCATCTACAAATTACAATCCTACAAAAGCCAACCTGTGGCATTCTTAGCTTCGACGCGATAAGCCATAACACGTAAACCAAAAATGCTTGTCCAGCTTAAACGTGAATGACGCATCCGTGTGCAACAAAAGGATGCGCCCGCGCCTCAAAACTCATTCCGGCGGCATACTCGACGCAAAATAGCTGAAATATCTCCCTGTGCAGGCAGTTTTACGCTGTATGCGTGCAAGTTCTAATTTAGCCTTGCCCAACTCCTACCTTAGTCCTATCTTAGGTTTATTTTAGCCCTATTTCAGTGTTACCAAAATACACACTTCATTATTGCCGCCCAAAAACCTGTGCTCAAAGTCTTGCTTTACGGCAGGAATCGCCTAGTCTGACCTTCGTCAACTATTAGTTGACTATTATAACAAAAGGGTACTCGATACCTAGCATTAGGGGAATATAATGAAACGACTCATATTAGGCACAGTCAGTGCTTTATTCGTTCTGTTTTCCTTCAGCGCTTTTGCCGCTGATGATGAAAATTCAAGCAGACGCATTGAGGAAGTTGTAGTTACCGCAGAGAAAGTTGAATCAACAGTTTCTGACACTTCAATTTCAATTACTGCAATTGGTACGGAAATGTTAGAAGACATGGGCATTCAAAATGCCAATGAATTTGTAAACTACATTCCAGCCACCACACGAGACGCCTTCGACATCCGCATACGTGGTGTAGGTCGAAACTTCAGAGCACTGGGAGGAGACCCAGGTGTTGCTACCTACTACAACGGTATCTATTCTGAAGACGCGTTAATCGCGCTCACAGAAAACGGTCTTTTTGACATCGAGCGAATCGAAGTCTTACGTGGCCCACAGGGCACGCTATATGGCCGAAATTCAATCGGTGGTGCAATCAACTACATCACCAAACGCCCAACCGACACTCTTACGGGAATGGTTAGGGTGCAGCTTGGCAAGAATGACAACGAAGAAATGTACGGTGTCATTTCAGGGCCTTTGACTGATACGTTGAAAGCCCGCTTCACCACCTCCAAGCGCAGAAACGATCCGCTTCTAGGCAGCGTTGATAACATGCCCGGCACCGACTCAACAGACGACATAAACAACGCACTGATGTTTGAGTGGAATGCGACGGATTCAATTTCAGTAGATTTTCGCTTCAATGACCGCAACTCTGATCGAGTGATCGGAGGCGATGTATTGATCAATGAAGGTTGGGGCAGCTCACGCGGTTCTCGAGTTACTAACGTTTATGCCCAAGGTTTACGCGCCGTTACTGCTGGTACAGCTGGCGCACAGATGTTCACTAACCCAAATACCGGCGCAGTGGCATATGGGGCAAACAACCGTCCTGGTGTTGATCTAGCACCACGCAGGCCAAACCCTGCATATGCGTCAAACGACTACTTAAACGGCGATGGCGATTTAGATGAAGTACGCCACGAAATGTTGACAAACGGCAATAACCGATCAGGTTTTGATCAACGCGGTGCATCTACCACGATCACTTGGGATGCCAGTGATGCGATGAGTGTTAAATACTCATTTGGATATAGCGACTTCGCCTACACCTATGATATCGATACAGATGATTCAAACAGTGAGATCACAGATTTCGGCAATACAGTATTAGAAGATATTTATAGTTACTCCCATGAGCTGCAACTGCTTTGGGACGTAAACGACAAATTCTTCCTGACGAGCGGCTTGTACTATTTCAAAAGTTCTCGGCTGCAGGATTTCACAATTACTGATGAAGGCTCACAAGGTCGCATCAGCCAAGCTGCGAACTACGGTACCCTTGGTGCATTCCTACCTTCGCTGGGCATAAGCACTACTCCGGTTACATTGGCTACACCAGCAATGAATAGACAAGTACTAAGCGTTTGGGGTGGCGACTCTTTCGGCGCAGGTAACGCCTATAGGCACCAAAATACCAATAAGACCGAGCAAACAGCCGTTTACGCTCAAGGTGTTTATACTTTTAACGATGAATGGGCACTAACAATAGGCTTGCGTTGGGCAGAAGACGAAAAGAACGTTAGCGAAAATCGCGGTGCCTACGCAGAACTTATGTTCCCGTGGACATTCTTTGACTCACCGGCCTTTGTTGTACCAGGCACAGGCGGCTTAACAGCAGGCCAAGTGTTACGCAGCCCGGCAGTAACAGGCGTTCCAGCATTTGGCATTCCTGCTGCTGCATTTGCTGGCTTCACTGACCTTGCTTGGACTAACTTTTATATGGGCGCAGCAACGCCTACCGGCAACCCCAATTCGCCGATTGCACCAACCTGTGCACTAGATGCGACAACTTGTGCAAATCCGCTTAGATTGGCGGGTGTTCCACTGGGCGTAGCTTCTCTAGCTTCTGACAGTCAAAAGTGGAGCGATACGTCTTTCCGTGTGAACCTCGACTGGACACCTAATGCCGATACATTGATCTACGGCTACGTAACAACCGGCTATAGAGCAGGCGGATACGGTCTGGGTATCCTAGACGCCAGGGTAGGCGGCGCAGCGGGTACGCCAGTAGGCATCTTGTCTTACGATAAAGAAAACGTAACGGCATATGAATTAGGCTATAAAGGCACACTCTTCGACGGCACTGTACAACTGTTCAGCGCAATCTATACCTACCAGTATGAAAACTACCAAGACCAAGTTGACGTACTCGACCCACTAACAAATACCTCCAGAGACATTCCGGTAAACACTGGTGATACTTCTAACTCGGGTTTTGAAATTGAGGGAACTTGGTTGGCTACAGATGCATTAACAGTCAATGCTAACTACAGCTTTACCAAAACAGAGTACAAGGACGATGTCCTTTTACTTGAAGACGAAAACCATTTAGCACCAGTGCCACTGTTCGGAGCAACAAGCCACAACTTGAATGGTAGCTCGCTAAAGGGTATTCCAGAGCACAAGTTCACTGCTTGGGCCGACTATAGATGGATACTTGCTTCAGATGCATCATTGACGCTAAACGGCGCCTTTTCCTACACAGGCGACTACAACGGCGATTCAATAGAGCGTGCATATGACAAAATTCCAGCACGCCGGCGCGTTGACTTAAGTCTTATTTGGGCCTCGGCTGACGCCAAGACTCGCGTGAGATTCTTTGTTGATAACGCCACAGATGAAGTTAACTTCAGAGACATTTCTCAAGCGAATCATGAAGAGAACTATCGTCTGCAAGGCACTTTGTTACAAGCAAGAGCGTGGGGGGTAGACTTCCAACGTTCATTCGGCGGGTAATATACCCATGCCCAAAAAAGCCTCGCTTAAGCGGGGCTTTTTTTTGCCTGACATATTATAAATTCGCGCAGAAAGTTCCAGGTATAGCGCAACACCGCACGCAAAACTTATGCCTACTGAGACGCGTTAACACGCTCAGTCTTTTAGCTTCAATCTACAGAGACAAATTCTTCATCTAACTGCAATACCCCTTGAGCCCGCAGCGCTCTTACGTCTTCAGGGGTCTTATTCAGCCAAGCAGTCAAGACCTGCTCATTGTGTTCACCTCGATGCGGCGCTGGCCCTCTGACGCCGCTTTTCGCGTCCGAGAATCGATAGGGCGACTGCGTAATTGGACGCGTACCGCCAGCACGATCATCCATTTGCACAATGGCGCCACGGGCAGCCACAGTAGGTTGTTCCAACAAATCAGCTGGCGCTCGCACACGACCCCAAGCTAAATTCATTTTACCCATGGCCTCCTCTACCTCAGTCCAACTGGATAATCCTGTGAAAAAATCTCCCGCTATTTCGCGACGCATACGGATCTTCTCAGGTAGTGGCATTTCCTTATGCGTTGGATCATCGGTTCCAAGCACATCGGTGAGTTGTCGCCAAAGAAAACGAAAATCAGCAGATAAAAGAATGGTCCCCGCACCTGTATCCCAGGTGTCGTTGGCACCGGCGGAGGTGTCTTCAGAATCTTCTACTGCATAGTGCACTTGGTCATCAGTGGCGACGGTTGCATCAATCATAGCAATATCAATATGCTGTCCTAATCCAGTGCGCTGGCGCAGGATTACCGCAGACAGCAGGCCGACCAACCCATGTAACGAGGCGTTAGTGTCAGCAACTGATAATGGTAGATCACTAAAAGGTAGGCTACTACGATCAGCTTGCCTATACATAAGACCCGCTTCTGCGTGCACTATTGGTGCATATGCGGGTCGATGGGACTCTGGCCCGCCATGGCCAAAACCAGAAATGGACAACATAATGAGCTTGGGGTTAATCGCCTTTAACACTTCATAACCAAGACCTAATCTGGGCATCACATCAGGGCGATAATTCTCGATCAAAATATCCGCTTCTTGGACTAGCTCAAATACCAGTTCCTTAGCGCCAGCAGCACGCAAGTCCATACAAATATTCCGCTTGCCCGCATTTTGCTGGTGATAGTAGCCTGGCAAACCTTGTACGACCTTACCCCAGAGGCGGGTTACGTCACCATCGGGCGGCTCTACCTTAACTACATCAGCACCTAGATCGCTTAACATTCGTCCTGCAAACGGACCGGCTAAAACTCTGGAAAAATCCAAGACCTTTAAGCCCTCTAATGGGTATTGTTGCTCCGACATCCTCTCTCCCTAAACCTACTGTGACTAGCTTTACCCGAGTATAAACCCGAAAGAAGGAGCATTTACAAACTTCCACTCGCCGTGAATTTACGGTAGCCAAAACCGCTTATGAGAATTTTCCGCGAAACTAACGAAAAAAATACTTGCCTGAATGAAGCAAAACCCAGGTTTGCCTAGCGAGATAAAAGTAGTTAAATGTTTACTGGCCAAAACTTACGGGAGCTCTTATGACGTTTATGCAGCAAAAAATGGGCTCGCGCTTATTACTCACAATATTATTGCCTTTGCTTTTCGGCGCCTGCCAACCTAACGCCAACGAAGAACAACCATTATCTATTACCCAAGATGTTGTAGCTGCCGCTAGCTTCATACAAGCGTCAGATATTCGTGCAGATGTAGTAGAACTTTCATCAGATGCCTATGAAGGCAGAGGTCCTGGTACAGAAGGAGACCGCAAAACCCAAACGTATCTGATCAGTAGATTAAAGGAAATGGGCCTGCAACCCGGTGCGACGGATAACTCATGGCGTCAAGAATTTGAACTCATTGCGCTAAATGCCCAGCAACCGGACACTTGGAAATTCAATACACCTAATGGACTCCAAACCTATCAACAAGGCACCGACTTTGTTGTCGCAGCCGGCAAACAAGCAGCCACCGCCACATTAGAACAAGCGCAGTTGGTGTTTGTTGGGTACGGTATTCAGGCACCAGAATATGATTGGGACGACTACAAGGGTGTAGACGTTAGCGGCAAAGTCCTTGTCATGATGAACAACGACCCTGACTGGGATCCAGATCTATTTGGTGGCGAAATGCGTATGTACTACGGTCGCTGGACCTACAAGTACGAGATTGCAGCAAAGCTGGGGGCGGCTGGAGTGATTATAATTCACACAGACCCATCCGCCGGTTACCCGTGGCAAGTAGTAGAAACCTCTTGGACCGGACCGCAGTCCGAATTACCCAACGAAGGTGAACCGACCATAGAAATAAAGGGCTGGATGAGTAATACAAGTACAGCCGCTCTTTTTGCCAGCGCAGGGCAAAATTTGGACAGCCTTCGACAACAGGCCAGCAGCAAAAATTTTCAGCCGCTAGAGCTACCTATTACTACCGACTTAACTCTGCCGATCACAATGACATCCAACACCTCAGCAAATATTTTGGCTCGCATAGGGGGTGGCGATTTAGCAGACGAGGTTATAGTTTTCACAGCCCACCATGATCACTTGGGTAAAGGCGTTGCTACAACACCCGGCGAAGACGTCATTTATAACGGCGCACTTGATAACGCCACAGGTGTTGCCTCAGTGCTAGCAATCGGCAGAGCATTCTCACAGTTACCTTCGCAATCAAGGAGATCGTTATTGTTTGCTTTTGTTGGAGCGGAAGAGCAAGGCCTGCTAGGTTCACAGTATCTGGCCCAGCACCCGCCTGTAGCACCAGGTAAATTAGCCGCCGCGATTAATATGGACGGCGCGCAAATCCATGGCAGATCATTAGATATCTCTTATGTAGGCTACGGTCGGTCAACGGTAGATCAAGCGGCGCAAATGGCAGCAGACCTCCAAGGTCGAGTAATCAAAGGTGACCAAGACCCCAGCAAAGGATATTTCTATCGCTCTGATCATTTCAGCCTAGCAAAAATTGGTGTTCCTTCATTAAACTTTGAAGGCGGAGAAGACCTGCGCAACGGCGGTATAGAGGCAGGTAGAGCCTTTGGCGAAATTTACACTAACCAACACTATCACCAGGCCAGTGACGAGATAACCGACGAATGGAAATTTGACGGAATGGTGGAAGATGCTCAGTTCGGATTCTATACCGCTTGGTCTTTGGCCAACCAAAGTGCGCTACCCGCTTGGTATCCTGGCGATGAATTCGAAGCGGCAAGGCTAGCCGCCATTAAAGCATCTGCAGAACCCTAAAGCGGATTCGATCACCTCAGCTCATTACTCTAGTGAATTTCAGCTGCGTCGCCTTGGGCTTGGCGCAGCTTTTCAATATCAAAGTCAGGCTGCTGTGCAGCGCCAATAATCACCGCTTCGCGACGGGCAATTTTGTCCGCTGCAGCCTTAACCTGAGTCACAGCACTAAACGGTATAACAACAGCACCATGCTGATCGGCATGAATCACATCACCATCTACAACCCGCATGCCTGCGACATCTACGGGACGCGAGAAATCCACAACGTGCACAAATGCATGAGAGGGCAAAACGCTGGCGGCAAGCATTTGGAAGCCTGGCGCAATGTCAGGTACATCACGCACACCACCATCAGTCACCAGTCCAACACAGCCAAAACCTTTGTGAATGTTTGAATTCACTTCACCCCACAAGCAGCCGTATCCACCGTCGCCGTCCAAGTCTTGAATGACAATAACACTGGGTTTTGCGCCTTGGTCGATATAGGCATAGTACGCATCTGACAGCGCCCTAGCATCCGCTGCGCTAAGGTCACTCGGGTGCGCTGCTCTAATTGTCGCGGTGCGAGCAATCCCCACCATTGGCGGCAACTCCGGGCGTGTGCACACCAATTGCTTGGTTGTGAACCCGTAACCCCTGCGCTTTGGTACGATCAACTCCAATGCATTACACACCGTTGGCGTATCCATAGTTTGCAGTTCTGCTATCAGCTGCGGTGTTAATTCACCGCTCCAATCACCGTTACCTTCTTTGCTCATACTTCCCCCGCCTTGAAACCTCGAACGCCACTCATTAGAAGATCACCCTCTACCAAATGGTAATCCGCCAATACTCAAACGACCTCACCAGACGCTTTAGAAAAACCACGAGCATCCGGCACAAAGTCAGCAAATATGTTGTACAACGCCGGCACCAGGACCAGCGTAATAATTGTCGCGAATAAAATACCAAACGCTAAAGAAATAGCCATTGGAATAATCATCTGGGCCTGGGTAGAAGTCTCACTCAATATTGGCACCAGACCAAAGAATGTTGTTAATGAGGTTAATATAATTGCGCGGAACCTTTCCGAGCCCGCCTCAATTGCAGCCTGAGCGTGGGACATACCCGCCCGCACTTTGACATTAACAAAATCGACCATAATCAAGCTGTCATTAACAACCACGCCACCCAAGGCAATAAAGCCCAAAATCGAAATCACGCTAACGGTTTTGCCAAGAAAGAAGTGGCCTAAGATAGCGCCAATCAATCCAAAGGGTATAACCGACATAATGATCAACGGCTGTAAATAGGATTTCAGCGGGATAGCTAGCAAGGCGTAGATACCGGCGAGCACAAAAAACACAGCTATCCACAGCTCGGCTATAGCTGCTTGCTCGTCTTTTGAACTTCCGTCTAACTGCATAGAAACACCGGCAAAATCTGCTGCCAGCAGAGGTAAAAAATTCAGCCTCACTTGGCGAAAAATATCTGCAGATTCAACTACCGATCCATTCACGTTAGCGCTTACATTGATCGCCCGTTCTTTATCAATACGCCGAATAACATCGTAACCTTGGGCCAGTTCAAACTCAGCAACAGCTGAAAATGGCACTACATCGCCACCTGGAAGTTTTATCCACATACTTTCAAGATCACCAATAGAGCGCCGATCACTCTTTGGGTATCTAACCATCACCTTGAGTTCTTGGCTGTTACGTTGAAAGCGCTGAGCTTCGGCACCATAAAACGCTTCACGCACCTGACTGGCCAAATCTACCAGCGTAATACCCAATGTTTCTGCTGAGGGTTTGATCTTTAAACTTAACTCTTGAGGCCCCTCATTGACTGACGCGGTAATTTCGTAAACCCCCTCTTGGGTAGACAAAAAATTCTGCAGGGCAGCAGCAGCAGCTTCGAGCTGCAATGCATTCTTACCGAGTAACTTTAAAGAAATAGGCGCACCACCCATTTTTTCTTGAAAGACAAACTTCAGTTCAGTTGTGCCAGCAATTTCGCCGACCTTTTCGCGCCAGCGGCGCTCTATGTCTTCGGGGGATATCTTCAAACTTTCATTAGGTAGCAGCTCAATCATGATAAAGCCCTGTTTATCTTGAGCCACTATGGAAAGAACATTTTTAATAAAACCGGTACCCGTGGCAGATTCAGCAACAACCTCTTCTTCTATCTGCGCAACGCTGGCGTACATGTGATCAACAATTTCCATTGCGAGGCCAGGGGGCGAACCTTCTTGAACACTGACGGACGCTTGCAGTATTGGGCTATCAATATCGGGAAAAAAGCCGTACTTAATAAACCCGCCGCCCATTAGACCAAATACCAATAAAATCATGCCAATAAAACCGGCTAACGTTGCATAACGATATTCAATAGTGCGCTTCACAAACGGCTGATACACGTTTTTGATAAAGCGCTGTAGTTTGTCATCAACCCACTCAGGAATACCGCGTTTATTCTTTTTCGGTGGCGATAACAATGCCAAGTGCGAGGGCAGAATGAGTTTACTTTCAACCAGTGAAAACAACAGGCAAAAGATAACTACCCAAGCAGTAGCCTTGGTTAGGCTAGAAGGTGGACCCGTCACCAACAACATTGGTGCAAAGGCCATAACCGTAGTGAGCACACCAAACGTGGCCGGCACAGCTACACGCTGAGCACCTGCAACAATATTATGCAAGTTATAGCCGTCGCGTTCGGTTTGGGTATGCACACTTTCAGCAATGATAATTGCATCATCAACGACAATTCCTAAAACCAATATAAACGCGAATAAGCTGATAATGTTAATTGTCACATCCACAGTTGGCATCATCATAGTGGCGCCCAAAAAGGCAATGGGGAGTCCAATCAAAACCCAAATCGCCATGCGTAACCGTAAAAACAGACCCAGAACAACAAACACTAGAATTGCGCCGAGCATCATGTTCTTCATCAACATGTTGATTTGGCTTTTCAAATAGAAAGAGCTGTCACCCCATATATCAAGGTTGACGCTTTCAGGGAGGTTTTTTCTGCGCTCCTCCACATAGGCATGCACAGCGGCGCTAATTTCAATCTCACTTTCCTGGTCCGTTGACTTCACCTCAATTGTCATTCCCGGCCTGCCGTTAAAAAACGCGTAGAATTCCTCTTCAACAAAGCCATCTACAACATTGGCAATATCACCCAGGCGTACAATAGAACCATCAGAGTTGGTCAATAAAATAATCTTTTCGAATTCGCGAGATGTATACGCTTGACCCATTGCTCGCAGTCGAATAGAGCCTGCCTCAGATTTGATTGTGCCGCCCGGGATGTCCGCAGACCAACGGCGAATAATCTGCGCTACCTGAGAGAGCGTTAATCCATATTCGCGCAGTCGATACTCCGGAATTTCAATCGCCATTTCAAAATCGCGCGCGCCTAGCGTCGACGCATATGTGACTTCAGGCAACGCGGTGATTTCTTCCTTAATATCATCGGCCAAATGTTTCATGGCGGTTTCGGTCAAGTCTCCAGATACGGCAACACGCAGCGTCTGCATCTTTCGCTCAACCTTAGCGATCACCGGTCTTTCGCTGTCTAAAGGAAAAGTAGAAATACTATCAATGGCGAGTTTGATCTCATCCGTTAGCTCTGAAACAGCAAAGTCAACTTTTGCTTGGACTTGAACTCTAGCCATGCCCTCGCTAGCTGTACTTCTAATCTCGCGTATCCCTTCAATGGAATTCAGTGCCTCCTCAATCTTAACAATGATGCCGACTTCTACCTCTTCAGGACCGGCGCCAGGATAAGCAACACTTATCGTCACCATGTCGAATACGATAGACGGCATGCTTTCTTTCTTAAGACCAGAAATGGCCAGCAGGCCAAAAGCGAATATAAAGATCATGACCAAGTTGGCGGCAACGTGGTTGGCAGCAAACCAACCTATAAGACCTGGTGGCTGACTCCCAGACCCACCCCCAGCTTGATAAGGCTGCTGCTCTGAATTTTCTCGAGAATTATTTTCCGACGAATTTTGTGACATAAGTACTAGCCGTTGATCCTGACTTTCTGCCCTGGCAGCGGTTTATCTAACGGGGTAACGCAATAGTTCGCACCCTCAGGAATACCACCGTCAACATAGTAAAAAGACTCGTCAGATCTCACTACTGAAACATCTACCGGGCGAATGCGTAAGTCGTTATCTACAAGCCAAATAGTTTTGCCACGGTGCAGTGAATAACGCGGGATAAGAAATAGATCGCCGCCATCTCTACCATTGATTGTTGCCGAAACATAGGTGCCAATGAGAAGGGGCACTGAATCTACATCGCCCACAAGCCGATAAGGATCTTGAATTTGCGCCACCAGATATAGCACTCGACTCTTGGTGTCGAAAACTCCCTCAGAACGGGTGATTTGACCCTGCCAGGTAAATATCGTGCCACCCAATTCTGCGGAGATAGTCACAGGTAACGGCTCACCGCGACGGATCTTATTGATATCCAAATAGGCTAAATCGCGCTGAGTTACCGGCAGTCGAATTTCAGCAATATCTACCGCAACAGTAGTTGCCAGCGCCGACCCTGTATTCACATATTGGCCTACATCTGCGCGTTTCTCACGCACCAACCCCATGTATGGTGCTTTAATCACCGTACGCTCCAAATCTCCTTCCGCCTTTTCTAATTCAGCCTCAGCAAACTGCAGCTCTGAAATAGCTTCTTGGAGCTGAGGCTTGCGCAGGGCAAGCGCGGAAGCAGGACCGGTGCCAGGCTTTAACCTGCGCAGGCGTTTGTAATCTTCTTTAGCGTACCCGGCCAAAGCACTCTCTTTCGCCAAAAGAGTCTCTGCGCGCGCAACACTTGCTCTGGCTCTTTTTACCGCGCTCTGGTAATTCCTTGGATCAATGCGCACAAGAACGTCGCCTTCATCAAAAAAGCCGCCACTGACAAATGCATCAGACACTTCAATAATCTGCCCTGATGCTTCAGCAACCAAATTGGTTTGGGTACGCGGGCCAACAGTGCCTTGGGAGCTAACAGTGAATTCAACTGGCTGGCTGTAAGCTGAAGCTACCTCTACTAGCAAACTCGGAGGTTCAGCTACTTGTGTTACAGGGACTTCGCGTAGTTTCACCAAAAGAAAAGACGCGCCCGCACAACCCAATAGAATAACTATTGGCAGTATTATTTTTTTATTCTTCAACAATCTCAACCCTTCTGAAATACACCCAAGCGTATCTGGGATAAATTTTTAAGACTCAAAGCCTTGGATTTGGCAAATACTAAGCTCTCGTCGTTATCCAGTACGCAAAACCCGGCAATTCTAGTCGCGCTTTATCATCTTTCGCCGTAGCTGCCCGCTGGGAGTATTCACACAGCCCAAGTGTAACACCCGGCTAGGCGAAAAATTCTATTTACTAGTTGGTTTATGGATAACGGTAATCTAAGACAAGCGGCACCTTTCGCAGGCGGGCCCGAGTCTTTGGTAAGCCGAAGCCAGCCTTGCTTGGATCAGCATATGTCTTTAGATTACCTAACGGAGAAATTAGTTTTAGCGTCAAAAGAGGGAGAATTGGGTGTCTGAACGAACAAGGGCCAGCGTACTGAAAGAACTAACCGCGGCGGAACAACCCTACGAATTAGTACCAGGTAGTGTCTTCGATAGACCGTGTTTACGCTTCAAAAACGCCCCGCCCACGTTACGCGATCTTTTCTCGCAAAGTCGCAGTGAAGTGGAATTCATTATCTATGAAGACCAACGTCTAACCTTTGATGAGGCCTATATAGAAGCCTCTAAAATCGCCATGATTTTGGTCAACGACTACGGCGTAAAGCCCGGTGATCGTGTGGCCATTTCAATGCGCAACTATCCAGAATGGATACTTGCTTTTATGGCAGCTACATCCATTGGCGGCATTGCAGTGGCCATGAACGCGTTATGGCAGCCCGAAGAGATGGCCTACGGTCTCACTGACAGCGGTGCAAAAGTACTATTTGCAGATGAGGAGCGATTAGCTCGGTTTGCCCAAATCGCCTCGCCACCCAAAGTGCAACTGATTTCAGTAAGAACATCGGCGTATCCAAACGCTGTGGATCTTGCCAACCTAGTGGCAAAGCTCGAAAACAGCGGTCAAACCATCGCAATGCCCGAGCAGTACGCAAAACCTGAAGATGACGCCACCCTACTTTATACCTCAGGCTCGACAGGCCACCCCAAGGGTGTTGCATCTTGCCACGTGAATATCATCAGTGCGCTGATGAGCTGGGAGCTGGATCAGACTACTGCGATAGGCTTAATGGAAGAACCTCCAGAAGCCCCAGCACATCCGCCGGCAACGCTAATGGCCGTGCCGCTATTTCACGCAACTGGCTCCCATGCGGTTTACTTGGCCAGTTACCGCCACCAGCGCAAGTTGGTTTGCATGTATAAGTGGGACCCAGCAATTGCAGCGCAGATGATCGAGGAAGAAAAAATAACGACCTTTATAGCTCCGGCCGCAATGACCGGAGATCTGGTGTTGGAAGCTCAGCGTTCGCAACGAGATCTAAGTTCCCTTGCCTCTGTGGGCGGCGGCGGCGCACCAAGAGCACCTGAGCAAGTACGCAATATAGAAAAATCATTTACCAAAGCACTACCGGGTACCGGTTGGGGCATGACTGAAACCAACGCTATTGGCACCAGTATTGGCGGAATAGATTACCTAGAGCGGCCTGACAGTTCTGGTCGTTGCAGTGGTGTTATGGAACTCAAAGTAATCGACGAAGCTGGCAATGCACTAGATGCAAACAACCGAGGCGAACTCCTTATAAGAGGTACAGGAGTTTTTCGCGGCTATTGGAACCGGCCCGATGCAAATGCCGAAACCTTTTTACCTGGCGGTTGGATGCGCACCGGAGACGTGGCTTATCTGGACGATGAAGGTTACCTATTTATCGTAGATCGAATCAAAGATTTAGTAATTCGCGGCGGCGAGAATATCGGCTGCGGCGAAGTAGAAGCAGCACTGCTCGAACACCCGCTTATTCACGAGGCATCAGTTTATGCAGTACCTGACGAGCGCCTTGGCGAGGAAGTGGGTACAACTATTTATACCGAAACACGCATAGATACTGACGAGCTAAACAGCTTTCTTCTTGAGCGCCTTGCACGCTTTAAAGTTCCCGCACACACATTGCAACAGCATGAACCGCTACCACGCACTGCCTCAGGCAAGATCCTCAAGCGTGAGCTACGCGAAGAGGCCTGCAAAAGGTTAAACCTGTAAATGCAAAAGCCAAAGCCCGCACATAGGAAGTCGTCACAAAGAAACCTCGCACTATTTATTCTAGTGGTCGTTGGCTTGAGTGGCTGCACTGATATGGAATCTGCTATGAACAGTAATCGAGTTAATGAGGCCACAACAGTTCAAGGAATACTGCAGGGAACATGGTCGGACAGTGACCCGGACATCGGAGTATTTCGCGGCGTTCCTTATGCACAGCCTCCCATTGGCGATTTACGCTGGCGCGCGCCCAAAGAGTTAGAGTCCTGGACCGGCGTACGACAAGCTACCAAATTTGGCTCAGCCTGCTGGCAAGCATTTGGCAATGATAAATTTGTCTGGGGTCGCGGCGAGTTCCCCCGCAGTGAAGACTGCCTACATCTAAATATATGGCAACCTGAAAAATCTAATACAAGTGCGCCGGTTATGGTTTGGTTTCATGGTGGCGCCCATACCGGCGGACGTGCGCAGGTTGAGGTATTCGATGGCACGGAACTGGCTCGCAAAGGTGTGATAGTCGTTACCGTCAATTATCGGCTGGGCCCATTGGGGTTTTTGGCTCACCCAGCTTTAGCGCAAGAGTCCGAACACAACAGTTCCGGCAACTACGGTCTAATGGACAAAATTTCAGCCCTAAAATGGGTGCAGGAAAACATCCAGGCCTTTGGCGGTGATGCAAACAATGTGACAATTTTTGGCCAATCTGCCGGTTCAAGTAGCGTTTGTGCGTTGATGGCCTCGCCCCTAACCAGCGGCCTTTTCCACAAAGCCATAGGGCAATCTGCGGCTTGTCTAATTAAGGAAAAACGTGACGCCAATGGTCAAGAACGAGGTACTCGCTTAGCACAACTAGCCCTTGGATCTAATGCCGAAGACGTTGGCGTAGAAGTAACAGCCGCAGATCTGCGCGGGATAGATAATCAAAGCCTAATAACAGCTATGCAAACTAGCGATTGGAGTGCTGCCAGTCGTATTGTTATTGACGGCTGGGTGCTGCCCAAAGCACCCGCAGATGTTTTTGCCGCCGACGAGCACATAAAAATACCATTATTAGTGGGATCTCTGGCAAACGAAGGCCATGAATTAATTCCCGTGAATGAGTCTTTTACCGCGGCAGATTTAGACAACTATCTCACCAAGGCTTTTGCAGACTCAGCGCCTGAGCTAAAAGCCCTATACGCAAAAGAGTTAGCCATCTCTCCAGGCATGGTGCAAAGAGAAATATTCACCGATTCATACATGGCTCTATCAATGCGCAGCTGGGCGGCATTTAACCATCGCGGCGACCAACCTACCTACCTTTACTATATGGACTACGTGCCGCCGGCCTACCAAATTTACTTATTCAATGATCCAGACCTCGGTTTGCCTGGCGGCCCACGCAGTGCAGGTGCGTATCATTCAGGCGATTTAGCCTATGTTTTTAATAACGTAGGTAAAACGGGAGATTTTTGGCTGGACCAAGACTTTGCCATGGCGCAAACCATGAGTACTTACTGGACAAACTTTGCTAAAACCGGCAACCCTAATGGAAGCAGCGTACCCAACTGGCCAGCTTATAGCCCGCAAAACCACCAGACACAGCTGCTATCCGACAAAGTCAGCACAATTGAGGGAGCCAAGCGGAAGAAATTGGATTTACTGGCAACACGCCGCTAGGTAAAAGCTACCGAGGTTTCTACAACCACTGGGTTACAAAATAGTTGTGAGCGTTTAGCATAGAGCCTCACAATTTCTGCAATTGCGACCACAATGATTGCGCACTGGACCATCTAGAATAATGACCGAAAAAAAGAAAACTTCTAAAAATGAAGAAGCCAACAACGCCGAAAGCGTGAACTTTGAAGCTGCTATGGCGGAGCTAGAACAGCTGGTTAAGCAAATGGAAAACGGCGACCTGAGCTTAGATGCGTCACTAAAAGCCTTCGAACGCGGCGTGTTATTAACGCGTCAGTGTCAGAAATCTCTAGCTGAAGCGGAACTTAAAGTTAAAATGCTGTCAGCAGACGGCGTTCTTGAAGACCTAAATCTAAGCGACCTTGATGATTAGCGACCTCTCTGCTCTACAGTTACAGATAGAAGCATCTCTCCAGCAACATTTACCTACCAAATCGCAAATTGCGCAGCCTATGCTAGACGCGATGAGCTATGCGGTTATGGGAGGGGGCAAAAGACTTAGGCCCATGTTGGTCTGTGCAAGCTGTGAGGCCTTCGGAGGCGACTACGAAACAGCAATGCCAGCAGCGTGTGCTTTTGAATTTATCCACGCCTATTCACTGATCCATGATGACTTACCAGCCATGGACGATGACGCTCTAAGACATGGTAAGCCTAGTACTCACATAGCATTCGGTGAGGCGAATGCAATCTTAGCTGGTGACAGCCTGCACTCTTTAGCCTTTCAAGCTATTAGCGAAGCACAGGGCATTTCCGCAACCAACAAACTTACAATCATTAGTTTGCTCTCCAAAGCAGCGGGCTGGCCGGGTATGTCAGGGGGGCAGTGTTTAGATATTGCTGCCGAAGGTAAGGTGTTAGAACTGCCTGAACTAGAAATGTTACACGCAGCTAAAACTGGCGCGTTAATAAAGTCAGCACTTGAAGTAGGAGCACTGAGTGCAGGTGCGGACATTCAGTCTGCTGCCTATAGTGCTATTGGCGAATTTGGCGCAAAAATTGGTCTGGCATTTCAAGTAGTAGACGACATATTGGATGTCACCGAAACAAGCGACATGTTAGGTAAACCAGCAGGCTCTGACGAAGACTTAAATAAAAACACTTTCCCGCGATTACTCGGGCTGGACCCATCAAAGCAGAAAGCAGAAGATCTCTTGCAGGAAGCGCTGGCACTGTTAAAACAAACCGGCTTGCACACGTCATTGTTAGCAACGTTAGCGAACCGAGCGGTACATAGAACCTTCTAGCGGGCATAAAAGTAGTAGCATGCGCCACTACATTAAAGCTAAAAATGCAACACCAGCCAAACAATGCCCGCGCTAAGTAGGCCAGCGACAAGATCATCTAACATCACCCCTAACCCACTGTGCACGTTTGTATCAAGCCACCCCACCACACCGGGTTTGGCAATATCAAAAAACCGAAACAACGCAAACGCTAGCAATGCTACCCACCAGATCTGCGGCGCAAAAATCAGCGCCAGCCACATACCCGCAACTTCATCAGCAACAATCTGCGGCTCGTCTTGTACCCCGAGGCGATTGATCAATCGGTTACATAACCACCAACTAAAAAGAAAGTAGGCAACAATTATTCCAAGCTGCGCAAAAAGAGTAAGTTCTGCGAGAAAAAACCACCAAAAAACGACCGCACCCAGCGAACCCCAGGTGCCAGGCGCTGGGCGTAAAAAACCTAGGCCGAAGGCTGTGAGCCAAAAGACTGACGGTTGATAAATTTGTTTCAGCTTAAGCATGGAAGTGTTTATAGCCTTGAGCATCGACCAGTTGGCCATTGAGCCAAATACCCTTTTCTGTGCACAACTTACCAATACAGAAAGCATCCGGATGATTCTGCTCGCTCGCAAACAAAAGTTGGTAATCATCACTTGAACCTAGAGCATCAGCCGTACTCGCGCCCGCGACTAATGGAATATTCTCTTCAATAAGCTGCGCACCACAACCACTGGCATTCACTAAATGTGTCAAATCTTGGAGCAACCCGTCCGAGATATCGATGGCACAAGACGCCAAACTCAGCTCGCGCTGCCAATCAAATCGCGCTTGTGGCTGATAATAGGCCTTTTGCAATTCGCTCATTGCTTCCAGTTGCACCGGTAGCAGCTTACTCTGACTAACACACGCGCCCGCGCCACCAAGCGGACCAGATACATAGAGCTTATCATTTGCTCGTCCACCCGAACGTTTCACAGCACCACCACGCAACACTTCGCCGTGAACACTAACGGCAATATTTAGTGGTCCGCGAGTAAGATTGCCTCCGCAAATATAAACACCACATTCACGTGCAGCGACGGCCATACCCCGGCTAAGTTCAGCCAGCCAACTGCCGTCTTCTGCATCATTTAGCGTTAGTGCGACCACACAATATCGGGGGGAAGCGCCCATTGCAGCTAAGTCAGAAAGACTCACCATAAGGGCGCGATAACCAATTAAAAATGCCGGTGCTTTGGCAGGGAAATGTACGTCAGGGACGAGCACATCAATGGAAGCGACCTGGTCATAGCCGGGTGTAGTTGTAATTACTGCAGCATCATCGCCGGGACCCAAATGTACCCATTCGCCTTGAGCACGATCACCCATGGCATCTACGATTATGTCTATCAGCGCAAATTCATCCACGCCCACTACCTTTAGCAGCGTTGACCTCAATACTTCTGGCGCTCTGAGCCAATTTATCTAGAACGCCGTTGACATACTTATGCGCGTCTTGGGAGCCAAACAATTTGGTTAACTCAACGTATTCATCAATTACGACTTTGTAAGGTACGTCGATGCGTTGAATCATCTCTGTTGCGGCAAGTCTGAGTATGCCGCGCTCAACTACGTCCAACTGGTCAATGGACCGATCTAGCAACGGGCTTAGCTCAGCGTCTAATTCCGCAGTAGTGGTCATCATCAAATGCAGTATTTCACCAAAAAAATCCGCATCTGCTTTATCTAGGGCTTTCTCGCCAAACTCTCTGCGGAGCTGCGCGATACTGGTGCCAGTTACCTGCCATTGGTAAGCCGCTTGGACTAACGCCCTGCGAGCTTTACGGCGAGCCCACATATTGGGCTTCTTTGGCTTCTGATCGGGCACTTGATCGGGCACTTGATCGGTCATCTAATTGTTCTTCTCATATTTTTGAAAGCCGCGCAGAGCATCAAATAGTTTAGTTATCTAACTAACGGACACAGGGTCAGGCGAACGTCGTCACCTATTCTAGCCTGATCTACCACTTTGGCATCTATGCTATCTGCAAGTTTTTCAATATTAAAATCTGCCAATTGACGAGTATTGCCACCCAACGCCTTGGGCGCCAGATAGCAAATCCATTCATCCCATAAATTAGTCTTAAGGAAACTACCCAGCACACCGGGGCCTGCTTCCACCAGAACCTCATTGCAGCCACGGTTACCTAAGGTATCTAATAACCCTTGAAGATCAGTTGGGCCATTCTTAAGAAACAGGCGTTCCACCCCGTCTGGGTCTTGTTCGGGCACTTGAGTGGCATGCGCATGCACAAGCAATGTAGGCTGGCCGTCGCACATCAAATGACTAGACGAAGGCGTGCGAGCATTAGCATCTAGCACCACGCGCAATGGCTGATGACAATGCGCATAACGCTCATCGCGCACATTGAGTCGCGGATCATCATCAACAACGGTGCCCACACCAGTAATAATTGCATCGCTGCGAGCACGCCAGTACTGCACATCCGCCCTGGCTTGTGACCCTGTGATCCACTGACTTGTGCCATCTGCCAGCGCAATTGCCCCGTCTAGACTACTGGCGCTCTTCAACCTCACAAAAGGCCGATTGGTAGTAATGCGTTTGGTGAAGCCAGCGATACAATTACGCGCCTGCACTAGATCTAACAATTCAACTTCGATATTGGCGGCTTTAAGCATGGCAATTCCATTACCCGCTACCCTTGGGTTTGGATCCAAGGCACCAATCACAACTCTAGTAACGCCAGCGTCTATCAATGTTTGCGCGCAAGCGGGGGTTCTGCCAATAAACGAACAAGGCTCGAGACTGACATAAACCGTACTGCCGGTAACATCGCCGCCAGCATCTGCAATGGCATTTACCTCAGCGTGACCTTGGCCTGCGTATTCATGATAACCACGCCCTATGGCTTGGCCGTTGCGCACAATAATGCAACCTACCGTAGGATTCGGCGCACAGGTGAGGCGGCCATGTTCCGCGAGCAGCACTGCGGCCTGAATAAATAGTCGATCTGAGGCTTTCATAAGTTGTTAGGATTCTTTGGCGAGGTTGAGCTTTTGAATTTCATCAGCAAACTCACTCAAATCTTGGAAGTCGCGGTAGACCGAAGCAAAGCGCACATAAGCCACTGGGTCCAATGCCCGCAACTCAATCATCACTTCTTCACCAACCTGCAGCGATGGCAGCTCGCGCTCGCCAGTGGAACGCATACGATGTTTGATATGGTTCAGAGAGTTTTCTATCTCATCAACACTAACCGGGCGTTTTTCTAACGCCTTAGAAAGGCCATAACGCAGCTTCTCTTCATCGAATGGTTCACGGCGCCCGTCCCTCTTGATAAGGTGCGGCATGACCAGCTCTGCTGTTTCAAAGGTAGTATAACGCTCACCGCAAGTCAGGCACTCGCGCCTGCGACGGACGGCTTCACCATCCGTGACAAGACGAGAATCAATTACCTTTGTGTCTTCTGCACTACAAAAGGGACAATGCATGGCCCGTTACCTTTCAAATGAGTAATGGCTCTAACTTTGAACTAGTTTTTCGGGTAGACCGGAAATCTGCCGCAAAGTTCAAGGACCTTGGCTTGTACAGCCTTATTCACTTCTTCATTTTCAATATCGTCTAAGATATCGGCAATCCATCCTGCAAGTAAATGACATTCAGTTTCTTTAAAGCCTCTGCGCGTGACAGCCGGTGAACCAATGCGCACACCGCTGGTGACAAAGGGAGAGCGCGGATCATTCGGTACCGCATTTTTATTTACTGTGATATTCGCACGGCCAAGAGCAGCATCCGCTGCTTTACCCGTAATGTCTTTGTCGACTAGGTCCAACAGCAATAAATGGTTGTCTGTACCGCCAGAAACAACTGAGTAACCACGCTCCATCAAACCAGCAGCAATGGCGCGAGCATTTGCCAACGTCTGGGCTTGATACGCCTTAAATTCTGGGCTCATAGCTTCTTTGAAAGCCACAGCCTTAGCCGCAATAACGTGCATTAAAGGACCACCTTGGCTACCGGGGAACAATGCAGAATTGAGCTTTTTCTCAACATCTGGATTAGACCGAGCCAAGATAATGCCACCTCGTGGACCGCCTAGGGTCTTATGGGTAGTAGATGTAACGACGTCAGCAAACGGAACCGGATTTGGGTATTCACCGGCAGCAACTAGACCCGCTACGTGCGCCATATCAACCAACAGGTATGCGCCTACAGAGTCTGCGATTTCGCGAAAACGCTGCCAGTCGATTTGGCGTGAGTAAGCTGAGAAACCAGCCAGTAATAATTTTGGACGATGCTCAAGAGCCAAACGCGCCACTTCATCATAGTCAATGGCACCGGTAGCAATATCTATACCGTACTGTACCGCGTTATAAAGCTTGCCCGAGAAGTTCACAGAAGCACCATGAGTAAGATGACCACCATCAGCCAAACTCATGCCTAACACAGTGTCACCGCCTTCAAGCAAAGCCAAATAGACTGCCGCATTAGCCTGAGACCCAGAGTGAGGTTGAACGTTTGCGTAGTCAGCGCCGAACAGTTGTTTAATACGCTCTATTGCCAGCACTTCGACTTTGTCGACATGCTCACAGCCACCGTAATAACGCTTACCCGGATAACCTTCCGCATATTTGTTTGTTAACACACTGCCTTGGGCTTCCATCGTCCGAGGGCTGGCATAATTTTCCGACGCGATCAGTTCAATGTGCTCTTCTTGACGAACGGTTTCTTGAGCGATCGCAGCTGCAACTTCTTCATCAAAACCAGCAATGGTCTCGTTTCCTACAAACATGAGTAAACCTCTTATATGGGGCTAGTTGAATTTTGGTGGCGGCAAAGATAGCTCCGCGTCGAAGCTGCAAAGTATAACTTAAAGCGCAACAGCATTGACCTGAAAGAAGCACCATTTTTGGGGAAATTCTTTCATATTGGTTGGACAATTTGTCCAGTTCTAGCCAGTCATACGCGGCGATTACCAATACTGAGCAACCACGCACTGAAAACTTAATTTACCAGTTCATTTGATAGGGGCTGGCGCAGAGTGCAGATGACCGTATACTGCCGCTTTTGTTTTAACAGGAAGACTCATGGCGCAGTATGTCTACACCATGCAAGGGGTCACTAAGATTGTCCCTCCGCAAAGAACCATTCTGGAAAATATTCACCTCTCGTTTTTCCCTGGAGCGAAAATTGGCGTCCTAGGTTTGAACGGTTCAGGTAAATCTAGCCTGCTAAAAATTATGGCAGGGCAAGATACCGATATTGAAGGCGAAGCCAGACCACAAAAAGACATTCGAGTAGGTTACCTGCCTCAGGAACCGGCGCTGGACGAAGACTTAGATGTGCGCGGCAATGTAGAACTGGGCGTGGCCGAGATAATGACTGTATTGAAAGAATACAACGAGATCTCGGATAAGTTTGCCGAGCCAATGGACGACGACGAAATGACTCGCCTGCTGGAACGCCAAGGCGATTTATCCACCCAGATAGACGCAGTAGATGGCTGGGAAATTGACCGTACGCTAGACATTGCCGCTGATGCGCTCAGACTGCCCGCTTGGGATACACCCGTAAACATGCTCTCAGGCGGCGAACGCAGGCGTGTAGCATTATGTTCACTACTGCTGTCTAAGCCAGACATGCTGCTACTGGACGAGCCTACCAACCACTTAGATGCAGAAAGTGTGTCTTGGCTGGAGCGTTTTCTCGACGAATACACCGGCACTGTTGTGGCGGTAACTCACGATCGCTATTTCCTAGACAACGTAGCCAGCTGGATCTTAGAGCTAGACCGCGGACGCGGCCTGCCCTATGAAGGCAACTACACCACATGGCTAGAAAACAAAGAAGCACGCCTAGCCCAAGAAGCATCACGCGATGAAGCCAGACAACGCGTAATTAAAGCCGAATTAGAGTGGGTAAGATCTAATGCCAAAGGCAAGCGGACGAAGAGTAAATCGCGTTTGGCTCGATTCGACGACCTAGTCGCCGCAGAAGAAGAAAGACGCAACGAGACTGGCGAACTGTTTATTCCCACCGGCGAACGCCTTGGCGAGAAGGTCATGGAAATCAGCAACCTCAGCAAAGGCTTTGGTGAAAGATTGTTGATAGACAACTTCAACGCCATTATCCCTCGCGGCGCAATTGTCGGCATTATTGGTGGCAACGGTGCTGGCAAGTCGACTTTCTTCAAAATGCTCACAGGCCAAGAAACACCGGACACAGGCAGTATTGATATTGGTTCAACCGTGCAAATGGCCTACGTTGACCAAAGTCGCGACGAGTTGTCTGACGAAAAAACTGTGTGGGAAGAGGTGTCTGACAATCAAGACATAATGCGCATTGGCAAGCACGAAATAGCCAGCCGCGCATATGTGGGCAGATTCAACTTCAAAGGCACAGACCAGCAAAAGTTCGTTGGCAAGCTGTCCGGTGGAGAGCGCAACCGCGTACACCTAGCAAAGCTATTGCGCCGAGGCGCAAACGTACTGCTGCTGGACGAACCCACTAACGACTTAGATGTGGAAACACTGCGAGCGCTGGAAGAAGCAATACTGACCTTTGCTGGCACCGCGCTAGTGATCTCACACGACAGATGGTTCTTGGACCGAGTAGCCACCCATATCATCGCCTTTGAAGGCGACAGTGATGTGATTTGGTATGAAGGCAACTACAGCGAGTACGAAGTGGACCGCAAAAAACGCCTGGGCGATTCAGCACCTACGCGAGTGCAGTACAAGCCAATTCATAGATAGGGAAGGGATAAGTTGGGATAGGTAGAGGTAGCCGGAGTCAGGCTACCTTCATCATGTTCGCTTGATGCACGCGGGCGACCTAGTCAATAAGCTATGGCCTTATCCAAAGCAGCTTTGCTATTTTTCAATTTTCACGACCATTCCACCTAACGCCTTGCTCAGCGGCAATTCAAAGTGGCACGTTTTTGCGAAAGCAAAACAAGTGACGCGTTGAATTGTCCGGTGGAGCTATTTGTTATCCCTTGCCCACTTTAATAAATCAGTTTGCAATGGGTCACTATACTCGACTGCTCTAGCTGCGAGCTTTCTAAAAACCTCATCACTGACTATTAACTCAACAATTTGTTTCTCATTTTCAGCAAAGAATTCATCGTATACCCTACCAATTACCACGCCAATGTATCGTTTTCTTTTTTGCCAATATTCACTTTTCCTATATCTAAACAAACGACTTATAAGAATTGACTTGTCACCATCTGAAAGTAGTTTCGCTTGCGTAAATAAATTTTCCACATGATCAATACCAGGTGTATTTTGTGTAAATACACTTTCACCAAATTCAAGAGCAATTGCTAGCTCTGGAGAATTATTCCGAATCGCGGATTTTTTAACTTTGCTGGCTATCGGACTTAACAAATCAATTTCCTCTTTTTTTCCATCATGTAATGCAGCCAAATATCGTCTTCCATAATGATCTATTAGTGTAATAGAAATCCCTGGATGTTCGAGCATTCTGTCACCATATAACTCATATATTTCATCAATATGCGAATCAAGATATGCTGAGGAGAAGCTGTCTACTATTTTTTCTAAATAGGTAAAAAATTCTTCATCGACCTCTCCATTCCCTTTTTTGTATTGACGCAGATAATTTACAACCAAGTCTCGTTCTGAGTTTGAAAAGCTATTCTTAAAATCAAGAGAGAATGCTAAGTAAGTTATTTGTTGGAATAATTTATCTAATTTTAATTGATCATTAACTTCAGATATTTCTCGTTCTACTTCCTTGGCAATAATAGAACTTACGCTAGCTCTTTCTTTGGAAATTGCTTCAGAAACAGCCGTGTCAATAGTTGTAGTTATTATAGAGTAAATTCCAGCCGTTCCTGTCAAGGCTATAGCAGCAAGTATCAATGAGAAGTTCCTATGGCGTTTTGACTCCCTATCTTCAACCTTTTTATTAACTGCATTAGTTATACTTGAAATAAAGTTTCTAACAAGATTCTCATCGGAGTTTATAATCTGACTAACATCATCTTTACTCATGTTGAATCTCTTATTGTTGGCTAAAATTTGTATATTGCGCATGCGCATTTAGCTGCTTTGCCTATTTTCTTAAATCGCTTCCAAGCACCTGACTTTATTGAGCCTAATTCATGGAACAGGGGATTTCGTCTTATCAAATCGCGCATGCGCAATAACCCCCCCGCAACGCGCGTTAGTCCGCGTGGTTAAAAGAGAACTATGAAAAAGGTTTGCGCCGAATAGAAATCAGACAATTGGAATGTTTTTTGCGCCGGACGGCATCCGGTTAGAAGAACTAACCGGCGGAATTGTTTTACTTAAAGACCTGCTACTACTTCCAGCGCGGCGGCTAGAGTCTTAACCCCATGCACACTCATATTACCTAGCTTCTCTTTCGGACTGTTGGCGAAGGGTACAATGGCGTGCTTAAAGCCATGCTTTGCCGCTTCGCGCAGACGTTCTTGACCATTGGTCACAGGACGTAATTCGCCCGTTAGTCCCAACTCGCCAAAGACGATGAGATCTCTGGGCAGCACTCGGTCGCGGAATGAACCCAGCACTGCCAACAGTACTGCTAGGTCGGCACCGGTTTCGGCTATGCGCACGCCGCCTACAACGTTGGCAAACACATCCTGATCACCTAAGGCTATTCCGCAATGGCGGTGTAATACTGCCAAGTGCATGGCGAGTCTTTGTTGATCTAAGCCTACTGCTACCCGTTTGGGGTGCCCGCCGGCAACATCGTCTACCAATGCCTGCAACTCTACTAACAATGGCCTTGTGCCTTCCCATGTTACTGTGGCAATGCTGCCTGGTGAATCTACATCACCGCGCTGAAGAAATATTGCGGAAGGGTTGGCGACTTCTTTCATACCCATATCGGTCATGGCGAAGACGCCTAGCTCATTCACTGCGCCAAATCGATTTTTGTGCCCGCGCAAGGTTCTAAAACGGCTACCCGCTGGGCTGTCTAGCATCATAAAGCAGTCAATCATGTGCTCTAAAACCTTAGGGCCAGCAATGCCGCCTTCTTTGGTAATGTGGCCTACCAAAACGATGACCACATCTTTTTGCTTTGCCAAACGGGTGAAATAAGCGGCGGTTTCTTTCACCTGACTCACCGAACCTGGTGTGGAGTCTACTGACTCCATTTGCATGACTTGTATTGAGTCTAGTATCACCACCGCAGGCTTTTGCTCTTCAATCAGGTTGGCGATGATTTCTGCACGGGTCTCTGCCGCCACACTTAGTCCATCCAATGGCAGGCTCAGGCGTTTGGCGCGCATAGCTAACTGCTGCAGCGATTCTTCGCCGGTAACATACAGTACGCCTTTGCTTTGGGCCAAGGTGGTACAGGCTTGCAGTAGCAGGGTACTTTTCCCCGCGCCGGGGTCGCCACCAATTAGCACTACAGAACCTGGCACGAAGCCGCCGCCTAAGACACGATCTAACTCCTTAAAACCGGAGGCTATGCGCGGAGTTTCTAAAGCTTCTATTTCACTGAGTTTTTTTACTTGGGCGGTAACGCCTGCGTATCCAACTGCGGCATTGGCAATAGGCGTAATATTCACTCGGCTAAGGGTATTCCATGCACTGCATACGCTGCATTGACCCTGCCACTTGCTGTGTTCAGCGCCGCAATCTTCGCAGACAAATGCTGACTTAGTTTTACTCTTGGCCATTTCGCCTCACAGCGGGTTTAGTTATGACGCTTGGGGCACAGATCACTCGACAAAGTCGTTGTACATCTCGTGAGCAAGGTCTTCAAATTTGGTTAAATTGCCGGTGAATTTCATTTTCACCTTACCAATTGGTCCGTTACGCTGCTTACCGATAATAATCTCTGCCAACCCAAGGTCTTCGGTATTTTCGTTGTAAACCTCGTCCCTATAGATAAACAAGATGACATCGGCATCTTGCTCAATAGCGCCTGATTCGCGCAAATCTGAATTCATTGGTCGTTTGTCGGGTCGAGATTCTAGCTGGCGGTTGAGCTGAGAGAGCGCAATAACTGGACAACTCATTTCCTTCGCCAACGCTTTTAAAGACCGCGAAATTTCTGAAATTTCTGTAGCACGGTTTTCGCTGGCCTTTGCTGTCCGCATCAGCTGAAGATAGTCGACTACGATTAAATCTAAACCGCCGGCTTCGCGTGATACACGCCGCGCCCTAGAGCGAACTTCGCCGGGCGTCAGTGCTGGTGTGTCGTCAATATATAGGCGCTTATCTTTCAATTGGCTAACTGCGCCGGTAAAGCGCGTCCAGTCTTCATCTTTAAGTTCGCCGTTACGCAGCCGAGTCTGGTCAATACGCCCAAGGCTAGAAATCATACGCATAACAATTTGCTCGGCTGGCATTTCCATACTAAACACCAGTACAGAGCCGCCCGACATTGCCGCGTGCTCCACCATATTCACGGCGAACGCTGTTTTACCCATGGACGGACGAGCGGCCAAAATAACCAAGTCAGATGGCTGCCACCCCGAGGTTTTTTTATCTAGGTCCTTAAACCCTGATGAAACGCCTGTAATTGCGCCTTTGGAAGCAAAAAGAAACTCCACCTTTTCAACGGCTTTGGCAAGCAAGGGGGCAATTTTTTCTGGTCCGTTTTCCTTTGCACGGTTTTCCGCAATTTGGAACACAGATTGTTCCGCCAACTCAAGGAGTGTGTCGGTATCACGCCCGTCTGGTGTGAAGGCTGAATCTACTATCTGGTTAGCCGCGCCGATAAGCTGGCGCAGTACTGAGCGTTCACGAACAATTTTACCGTAAGCTAGGATATTGCTGGCCCCCGGTGTGGACTCTGTCAGTTCCGCCAGGTACGCAATACCACCGGCTTTTTCAAGTAGCCCGCGAGACTGGAGGCGCTCGGAAACTGTTACTGCGTCTAGGGGCGCGTCGTCTGTTGCCAACTCATTCATGGCCGCAAAAATAATTTGATGCGCAGTTCGATAAAAGTCGGTGTCCGCTACAACCTCTATCAGATCAAACCAAGACTGGTCGTCTAACATAAGGCCGCCCAACACAGACTGCTCGGCCTCATTGGAATGGGGCGGAACTTTCAGCGCATTTAGGGCGTTATTTTCGGAGTCGTACTCAGACATTGGCGATTCAAATTTTCTATTTAGAGGCTGCTCTCACTGCTAGGACAACGGCCAATAAATCAGCAGTTCACTCTTCGACATGGGATAGAGAGATTGAGCAGTAAACGCTGGGATTGCAAGTCATTGGAGCACATTGACTCAGCGTTGCGTACTTCAGGATTCTATAAGCTGAACATTCAGCTGAGATGACTAGGATTTGGCAACCGCGCCCTAATACAGCTAGGTATCAGGGCACAGTATCTGTGCGATCTAATCTACCGCTTACTCTTCAACTACAGCGACTTTAATGCCGGCTGTAACGTCAGAGTGAAGTTGTACGGCGATATCGTACTCACCGATGGCGCGGATAGCACCGTCTGGTAGGCGAACTTCGCTACGCTCTACTTCATGTCCGTCAGCCGTTAGGGCATCTGCAATGTCCTGTGTACCAACTGAGCCATATAGGCGACCTTCTTCACCAGATTTAACCATGATGGTCAAAATATGGCCTTCGATTTTCTCGGCGCGAGACTTAGCCACACCCAGAATTTCGTTTGCCTTGGCTTCAAGCTCGGCGCGACGTTGTTCGAATACTTCACGATTAGCGTTGTTTGCTTGAACCGCTTTAGCATTAGGAATTAGGTAGTTACGTGCAAAGCCAGGCTTTACCGACACTTCATCACCCAAATCACCTAGATTATTTACGCGTTCTAATAATATAACGTTCATAGACTTTCCTTATGCCAGCTTATTTATGCTGGTCGGTATAAGGCAACAAGGCCAAATATCTAGCGCGCTTAACTTCTTTTGCAAGATTACGCTGGAATCGGGCTGTTGCGCCGGTGATACGACTGGGAACGATTTTTCCGGTTTCACCAATAAACTGCTTCAGTGAATCCAAATCTTTGTAATCCACTTCAATTTCTTTGAACTGGACTTGTACTCTTCTGCCACCGCCTCTCATCATGATTCTTCTCCTTCAGCTTCTGCTGCTGATTCTGCTGTTGGTTCTGCGGGTTCTTCAGCCGGCGCTTCTTCAGCAGCTGATTCTGCGGCTCTGCTAGCAGATTCTTCTTCACGACGACGATCGCGCTCACGATCTTTCTCTTTGTCTCGCAACTCTTCTTCGTAGATCTTAGAGTTGCCAGTTACAGGGCCTTTACGTCGTATAACCATGCTACGAATCACAGCATCGTTAAAGCGGAATGCGCTTTCTAGCTCATCAAGAATTTCTTGACCCACTTCGATGTTGAGCATGATGTAGTGTGCTTTGTGCACTTTATTGATTGGGAAAGCCAGTTGGCGACGGCCCCAGTCTTCGGTTCTATGCACCGTACCGTTACCGCGTTCTATCATCCCGTGATAGCGTTCGATCATACTTGGTACTTGATCGCTTTGATCAGGATGTACCA
>CAJJDH010000061.1 GCA_905182905.1 marine gamma proteobacterium HTCC2089
GAGAAAAAGTCGTGATGTGGTATATCTCGGGGAACCGTGATGAGCGAGCCATTGCTAATCCGAACGAATTTATTATTGACAGAGACCGTGCGCGTCAGCATCTATCTTTTGGTTTTGGCATTCATCGCTGCATGGGTAATCGCCTTGCGGAAATGCAAATAAGAATACTATGGGAAGAAATTCAGAAGCGCTTTCATATGGTTGAAGTGGTAGGAGATCCAGTACTGGTGCCTTCAAATTTCGTTCATGGATTCACCGACCTGCAAGTGGTACTGCATTCGCATTGAGGCTGTTTGGAAGGGCTTAATCTAAAGGCCTCGTCTAAAAACTTTGCCTAAGAACTTTGTTTACAAAGTTTGTTTACGAAGTTTATGTAAACACAATACTTTCATGCGGTGTAACGAAAAACCAGTTCGGCAGAACTGGTTTTTTTTTGCCAAGTGAGAAATAGAGTAACGTAATTAAAAAGGGGAGAAATTATGCCAACGTTTACGCGAGGCCAAGTGCAAATTCATTTTCAAGAGTACGGTAACGGTAAGCCACTACTTCTCATTGCGCCGGGCGGTATGCGCTCTGCCATTTCTATGTGGCATCACGGCCCCTGGAATCCCGTTGATGCCCTGCAAAACGAATACCGTGTTATTGCCATGGATCAGCGCAATGCTGGCGACTCAGTAGCGCCCGTTGCTACGGGAGATAACTGGGACACCTATACCCAAGACCAGTTGGCGCTAATGGACCATTTAGGTATTGATCAATTTCACGTTGCAGGCATGTGTATTGGCGGCCCGTATATTCTTAACCTGATTAAGCATGCGCCGGAGAGAATTACTTCTGCATTAGTTCTACAGACCATCGGGCGCGATGATAATCGAGACATCTTCTTTGCTATGTACGATATGTGGGCGGAAGATCTGCTGGCGGCGAAATCCGACAGTTACGCGCCAGAAGCTATGGCATCGCTTAGGCATAATATGTTCGACAATGATTTGCCATTGTTCACCGTAGAAGACACTTTTGTAACTCAGTGCCAAACGCCTATGTTGGTGTTTGCAGGCAATGACCTATATCACCCCAATTCGAGCTCTAAACATTTAGCCGCGCTCGCGCCTAATGCGGAATTGATTGAAGACTGGAAAGAGGGTTCAAGTGTCGCCCAAGGGTTAGAGCGTGCGCGGGAGTTTTTGCGAACTCATAGCTAAATCAGGGCATACGCCCAGCATTTGGTAGTTTCGGGTACTGTGCAACAGCGGTCTGGTATAACATATCCAGACGGGAAATTTTCAGGGCTGTTCACTGGCCTAGGTTGAATCGCGCTGACCAGATAAGTAGTTTACAGTTCGCTTTCTCGCAGATATAAAAAATATAATTGACGACAAATAATTAGAATAAAGGAGTGATTTATGTCACTGGTTGCAGTAATGGAAACGAATAAAGGCACGATTAGGTTAGATCTATACCCAGAAGAGACCCCAATGACAGTTGCCAACTTTGTAAACTTAGTTGAGCGTGGTTTTTATAACGGCATTGGTTTTCATCGCGTAATTGCAGATTTTATGGTTCAAGGCGGTTGTCCTCAGGGCACCGGAACCGGTGGTCCAGGCTATCGCTTTGCAGATGAGTTTGTAGCGTCTCTTAGACACGACGCGCCAGGTAAATTCTCTATGGCTAACGCGGGCCCCGGCACTAACGGTTCGCAGTTCTTTATCACCCATGTTGCTACTCCATGGTTAGATGATGCACACACGATTTTTGGCGCGGTACAAAGCGATGCCGACCAAGATGTAGTCAATGCAATCGCTCAAGGCGATGTTATCGAATCAGTGACCATTGAAGGAGACACTGCCGACTTGTTAGCATCAGTGGCGCAGGTGGCGGAATGGAATGAAGCGATGGGCGAGGCCTAAATCGACTCGGACATATGCTACGAGCCTATTTCTGCTTGCCGAGGGGGCAAGATAGAGGTAGTGCATATCGGTCGGCCAAACCAATCCCTTTGTGACTTGCAAGGGGTTGGTTGCAAAGCAGTGTTGCTAACGGTTATGACTTATCACTGTGATGAAAAGCGCCGGATCTAGGCGGTAGAGGTTTAGCTAGAAGTTAATGGGGGAGAGCTGGGTGAGCGATGAATTTCTTTTTTCAGATTTAAAAGTCCTAGACATGGGTAGCTGGATAGCAGGGCCGGTAGCGTCGACTATTTTATCTGACTATGGCGCTCAAGTTATAAAAATAGAAGCTCCAGAAATAGGCGATGGTTATCGGGCTTTTGCGAGTATGGCTTCGACCCCTACTCATGCAGAAAATTACACCTGGGAAATGGATAATCGCAACAAGCGATCTATTACACTCAACCTTAAGTCTGATGAAGGCCGAGCAATTTTGCTCAAGTTGGTTGAAGAGTGCGATGTGTATATCACCAACCTGCCGCATCCAATGCGCCGCGCATGGCAGTTGAGTTATGCAGACCTAGCGCCCCTCAACCCGAAAATGATTTATGCATCACTAACGGCCTACGGCGAGTTAGGGCCAGAACGAGACCGTGAAGGGTTTGATTTGGTTGCTTATTGGTCTCGCTCAGGCTTGATGGATTTGGTTCGCTCTCCTGGCGCACCGCCAGCACCGGCATTGCCGGGCATGGGCGATCATCCAACTTCGGTCAGCTTATATGCATCTATTCTTACTGCGTTGTTTAGACGTCAACAAACCGGCGAGGGTAGTCATGTTCATACTTCTCTACTAGCCAATGGAATCTGGTCAGCCTCGTGCATTGCCCAAGGCACCTTCGCTGAGGCTGATTTTGCAGACTACTACGCGAGTCAACCAAGGCTCTTTGCGCGAAGAATGTACGAGGCCGCCGACGGGCGTTGGATGCAGTTCAGTATGGTTCGAACAGATGAAGAAGTGGACCTAATGTTTGCAGCTATGGAACGCCCTGATTTATTGCTGGATGAGCGCTTTGCCACATCTGATGCCCGCCTAGAATATGGCGATCAACTGGCGCTGGAGCTAGTCGATATTATTAAATCAAAACCTTCTGCCCAGTGGATGGAAGAGTTTCACGCCATTGGTGTTCCTTCTGCATTGGTAGGTCAAGTAGAAGATCTACCCAATGACCCGCAAGTGATTGCCAACAATATGGCCTTTGCGCCACCTACAGGCATAGATATGCCTCTGGTGATTAAGCACCCCCTTAACATTGACGGCCTGAAGACTAAAGCTATGGTCAAAGCACCTGAAATGGGCGAACACACTACCGAAGTTTTGGCCGAAATGGGCTACTCGACAGAAGAAATAGCGGCGTTTCGCGAGCAGAGTATCGTTTAATCTTTATTAAGCGTTGCGGCTTGTTGCGATATATCTGCCAGCAGTTAAAGAGTTTATGTGTGAGCCGGCACATCTCTTAGTCTAGTTTGTGGTTAAATCGTAAAAATAGAAACGTAACCTTAGGTCATTGATGCAATCCCAAATTCCTGCGCTTCGAGACTTGGTCTTGATTGGCGGTGGCCATAGCCATGTTCAAGTACTGAAAAAATTCGCGATGAATCCTGTTGCAGGGGTACGCATCACACTCGTGTCTGAGAGTGGGCTATCACCATATTCAGGTATGTTACCGGGCTATATTTCCGGCGCGTATAGCGAAAAAGATATCAACATTGCATTGGGGCCCTTGTGCGTTTTGGCCAACGCCCGTCTTATTTGTGCCAAGGTTGTAGGCATCGATCCACTTGGCAATACAATCAGCTTTGCTGACAGGCCGAGCTTGCGATTTGATATTTTGTCGGTGAATTGCGGTGCCGAGCAAACACCAATCACGGGTAGTGGAATTCGTGTTAAACCGTTAAACAAATTCATACCCGAATGGTCAGAAGTTAAAAAAGCCTATTCTGATGCTACCTCAGCTCACAGCATAGCTGTTATTGGCGCCGGCGCTGGTGGCGCCGAACTAGCGTTAGCCTTTAGAGCAAGCCTATCTGTTCAAACACTAATTTATCTGGTGGGGCCACGCCTTCTGCCGGGTCATGGTGGCGCGGCTGTCAGGCAGCTAAAAGCTGTATTTGCAGAGAAGAAAATCCACTACGTTGAAGATCACGTGGCTTCAGAAGAACCTAACCCCGCATTAAAAGGCGTTGACTTAAAACTACGGGCAGGTGCGCAATCAATTTATGCAGATCAAGTGTTTTGGGTTACTGACGTGCGTGCGCCACAATGGTTAAAGACAGCTAGTATTGATCAAGACGAGCGGGGGTTTCTACGTGTAGATGACAGACTTCGCAGCGTATCTCACCCACATATTTTCGCGGCTGGAGATGTAGCCCACTTGGTTGACCAAGAACGCCCTAAGGCGGGAGTCTATGCTGTTCGCGCAGGCCCAGTTTTAGCAGATAACTTAGCCTTAGCCGTTCAAGGTTTAGGCTTAGAGGGGGCGCGAAGTCGATTCCGCCCTCAACGCTACCATCTGAATTTAATCGGTTGTGGTGATGGTACCGCCATTGCCTCCTGGGGGCCTTTAGCAACTCGCGGAAGAATTTGGTGGCGACTCAAGCGGCGGATTGATGAGCAGTTCATGAGCCGCTTTAGTGATCTCCCGGTTATGCAGCCACCAGCACACGTGCTGCCTAGTGCATTAGCACAGGACTTACCTGACGACTTAATGCGTTGTGGTGGCTGTGGTGCCAAACTTGCCGCAGACCCATTGCGCCGCGTACTAGCGCGCTTGCCAGCACAAGTGTCAGTGAATTTAAAGTTGGGTATTGGCGATGATGCCGCTGAAGTCGTTAACACCGGAGCAACTACCTTAGCTACCGTAGATGGATTTCGTAGTATGGTCAGCGACCCCTACCTCTTTGGTCGCATCGCTGCCCATCATAGTCTCAACGATATTTTTGCTATGGCGGCTAAGCCCTCCGCGGCCCTTGCTTTCGTCACTGTGCCGTTAATGGCCGAGGCTATGATGGAGGATGAACTGTTTCAGCTTATGAGTGGCTTAGTAGATGTACTCAACGCGCATGATGTTGTGCTGGCTGGTGGTCACTCAGCTGAAGGTGCCGAATTGAATTTGGGACTCACTGTACTTGGGGCTAGCAGTGGCAAGGTCAGCACCAAGTCAGCTGCGCAAATTGGCCACGGGGTCATTCTAACAAAGCCATTGGGCACTGGTGTGGTGTTAGCCGGTGATATGCGAGGGCAGGTAGACAGCAAGCTTTCCAGTGCATGTCTGGCGTCGATGGATCAAAGCAACTGGCCCAGTATAGAAGTGTTGGTCGCGCACAAAGTAGGGGCGCTGACCGATGTCACAGGGTTTGGTCTCGCGGGCCATTTAGGAGAAATTTTGCGCGGTGCTGGTTGTGGCGTGAAATTGCGTTTGGCTAATGTACCCATGTTACCCGGCGCAGAGGACTTAGTGCGGCAAGGTATTGCTAGCTCTTTGCAAAATGCTAATGCGCTGGTTTTGCAGGACTATACCTTGGTTGGTATTGATGCGACTCATCCAGGCCTGCAGCTGCTTGTAGACCCACAAACTTCCGGTGGTATGCTGGCTACGCTGCCTCAAGAGCAAATCGCGAGCTGCCTAGAACAACTCAACATACTTGGTTATCAAGCTGTACAAATAGGAGAGATTTGCGCGCCCTCGGTCATGGAAATCCACTAAATTGGTAGGTTAGAAATAGGCGGCTATTGCTGGTCTAAACCTATCCATATCGACTAAAAAAGAATCGTGACCTTGAATTGAATCTAAGGGAGTGAAGATGACTTCGTCTATGTGTTTTGCAATCTCATCGGCCAGCTCTTGCTGCTGAGCCATAGGGAACAACATGTCTGTGCGAACGCCAATGACCAGCGCAGATTCAAGACCCAGGTTTGTAAAGCAATTAGCTAAGCTGCCGCCGTGATCGGCGGCATCGAACAAATCCATGGCTCGGGAAAGATACAGATAGCAATTAGCATCAAAGGAACCAATAAACTTGTTAGCATGAGTCTCTAAATAGGATTCCACCTCGAAATCAATACCAAATGGGCTGTCCTCGTCAGTAAAGCCAAGAGCACGTTCGCGTCCAAACCTTTCGCTCCATTCCTCAGCGGAACGATAACTAATCATGCCGAGTTTTCGCGCCAGTCGCATACCAGTCACTGGACCGTGGTCGACTAACGCGTACTGACCGTTTTCCCAAAGTGGGTCTTTACGAATCATCTCTCGTTGTAAAGAGCGCAAGGCAATTGAGTAAGGCAAACTTCTGGCAGCAGAAGAAATAGAGACGAGACGGCGTACCTTATCTGGGTGGTTGAGTGCAAAAGCCAGTGCGGTCATACCGCCCATAGATGCGCCCACAACTGTGTGCAATTTGGGCACATTGAAATGCTCAAGAACTGTAACGGCGGTATCAGCAATATCTTCTACTGTGAGTACAGGGAAATTGAGCCGGTAATGTGAGCCATTTTCGGGATCAATGCTCGCAGGGCCTGTGGAGCCAAAGCAACTCCCCAGAGAGTTGATGCAAATGACGAAATATCTATTTGTATCTAGCGGCTTGTTTGGACCAATCATGTCTTCCCACCAGCCTGCAGATGGGTCTAGGCTAGAAGAAGCTGCATGAGCGGAAGGCGACAATCCAGTAAACAGAAGCACGCCATTGCTGCGGTCGTCGTTTAGGTTGCCCCAGGTCTCAAATGCAAAAGTAGGGGTTGCCAGTACGCCCCGTTTCATCTGGAATTGACCGTCAAATACTATTCTTTGAAGTGCCTTCACTTATCCCCCTATATACAATGCGTACAATAAGAGATTGAGGCCTTAGTCGCTACCCAAAGCAACTCTCACTTGCAGCTACACATTTTTTTTATTGTGGAGTGGAGTCATCGACAGAGAACGTTTGCGCGACTTGTTCGGCATTCATTAATACATCGTCTATCAGGGCTAAGGCCACTTCGTCGAAGGGTATGCCTAAAAATGCTGTAGTGGATAGTTCAATGAACAACTCTAATAATTGCTCTTCTCCTTCCACAGCTTCTAGGTCAATAAAGATTTTGGTAAAAAAAGCTGTGGCAGCTATCTGCCCAGTTTCGTTTAGGTGAAGGAGTAATTCTTCTAAGCGAGGTTTAAGGTCGCTCTTTACGGATTCGATTGCATTCATCTGGCGACAATGCGCTGTTATCTGTGAATGAATCGTGAATATGGGTTGTGAAAAGTCTCACCAAAGTAACTGTTTTTGCGTCGAGCTAAGACGTAGGATGCGCCTTGAAGCTTGAGAAGTGCCAATCGATAAGAGTGCTGTTATGAAATCCATTTTATCTTTGCTTAATCCAGTTGTAGTCCTGCTTGCGAATAGTCCTCTGCATTTTTTATTCAGTCACAGTATTGTAGTACTCAACGTGCGCGGCGCTCGCTCAGGCAAAATGTATGTGATTCCGGTGAGCTATTTAAAAACTAAAAGCGGCATCATTTGTATGACAGAGCGCGCGGGTTTATGGTGGAAAAACCTAGCTCACGAGCAACAGCTGGATATCCAGCTAGCAGGTAAGAGAGTGTCGGCCAGTGTGAATGTTGAAAAGGAAGATGTCGGCATAATTGCAACCGCGCTAGAAAAGTTCTGCCGCAACAGCAGGGCCAGCGCCTATTTTGCCCATGTAGCATTAGTTGACGGTCAGCCAAAAACCCAAGATATAGATGCCGCCGCGCCAAAACACGTTTTAATTGAACTGACCTTTTAGCCAGCCAGTAGGTATTTGAGCAAAGCTGACAGGCGGGTTACCCACTCATGGTGATTTCGCAAGTCTTCAACTCTGAAAACTCATCACTCCAATCCAAGCGTTCCACATATTGGTGTCGTGTATAACCCTCGAAGTGCTCCAGCATATACTCTTTAACTGCCTGCTCGAAGAGGTGCAGACCATCGCGTACCGTAGGCGCAGTAATTCTTACCTCAATATCAAAAGGCTCTATTGGAAATTCATCCCTATCGTAACCCCAAATATCTTTCATCTTATACGCGATAGGATCTACGGGCTTTAGATTCAGAGTCGCTGCGTCGACCTGTCCACCCTCGCTTGGTTCCCATATCCAATTCTCGTGCTGCATCTATCCGTACTCCTTGAATCCATTACTTTGTTGTAAATGGTGTTAGGGAAAAATTTATTGGCTCAGGTCGATACCGTACCGCATAACATTGCCAAAATCTCTACATAACGTTCTTGAACTTCAAAAAATGCCAATTTTTCTCATAATGGCAAAACAATGTCTAATACTAATGTAGACAAAAAGTATCCGAAAATTTGAATGATGGATAGGATTGGTCCGTGGGTTCGAACCCTAGGAAGTCTATTTCTTGCCCCGAAGATGCTCAAAGGCATTTGCTAGGATGGAAGTAAGGCTATTGATGAGTGAGAAAACGGCGTTTTCATGATGCAAACAACCGAATTAGATAAACAGAGCATTGCGGTTCCAACCCGTGCGCAGGGGCTTAAAAGGCTAGCAGAGTTCCTACCTCGTGCTGGTAAAGACTATCAGGCGACGCGCAATCTTGATTTGGGCCTGGGCCGACATAGTAACGTTTCAAACCTTTCCCCTTATATCCGCCACAGGCTTATCACCGAAGAAGAGGTACTAGCCAGTGTTTTGAACGAGCACACCGAAAAAACAGCGTTCAAATTTGTGCAAGAAGTATTCTGGCGTAGTTACTGGAAGGGATCGCTTGAACATAAGGGAATGCTTTGGTCTGAATACCAGCACAAGCTGCCGTGGGTATTGGAGACGCTCAATAAAGATCATTCGCATAGAAGAACTTACGACAAAGCAACTGCGGGTGAAACAGATATTCTGCCTTTTAATGAGTGGGTGGTAGAACTCAAAACCACTGGCTACCTGCACAACCATGCTCGCATGTGGTTTGCGAGCGTTTGGATTTTTACCTTTAAGCTGCCCTGGGAGTTAGGTGCAGACTTTTTCCTCAGGCACCTCCTTGACGGCGACCCAGCCTCTAATACGCTTGCTTGGCGATGGGTGGCTGGATTGCACACCAAAGACAAAACCTACTTGGCTACTGCAACAAATATCCGTAATTGCTCCGGAGCCAGGTATACGGATTCTTGTGATTTCTCTCTAGGTTTGAAACGCCTTGCGTCTTGCGCAAAACCTCAACAAGAAAACTTATCACCTAGCGCATTGCAAAATACACCAATAGAGTGGCCCAAACCCATGAGTTGTCTTACATCGGAAGGAGAGAATACTGTGCTGCTCTTAACTGAGGAAGATCTGCATACCCAGTTACCTACACCAGTATCCGCGGTTGCAGCTTTGACTCCAACACCGCGAAGCCCAATCGAGCGGACCAGTGACGGGGTCACAAATTTTACCCAAGGAGCGATAGAAGATGCACTACAGCAACTAGGCGCGGAAACAATTATCGACGTAGCACCGCAGGCTATGGGGGAAGATGAGATCGTTACTTGGGCTGTTGAGCGTAAAGTTCAACAGATACTCCACGCCTATGTGCCCTCTGGCCCCACACAGCTGCGCCTGCAAAGCTTAGCCCCGAAGCTGGCAGCTAAAGGCATCAAACTCACTGCTTTTATGCGTGACTATGACCGGCTTATTTGGCCCCACGCCAACAAGGGTTTCTTCCAATTGGGCAAGCAAATTCCAAACTTTTTGGCGGTTATGGAGTTGGGGCATAAGCAAGGCGCAGAGAGATCTTTGATTGGCCTTTAAAGTGCAGGATTGAGGCAAATTTAGCCGTGGGCATTAGGTTAATTTTACAGTAGGTTAAGACCTTTGTTAGCTGGAGACTGAATCAATGAGCCTGTCTGTCAATCGTCGTCGTGTCATTAAGGGTATGGGTGCAAGTTTAGGCGTCTTGGCGCTAAGGGGCTTCGAGGTTCATGCACAAGATTTAGTTCATTTTACGCATGGCGTTGCTAGCGGGGACCCTTTGTCCGATAGAGTGATTTTATGGACTAGGGCGCTTCCTGGATCAGGATCGCACAGCAATGTAATAGCACGGTGGCAGGTGGCAGCCGATCCATCCTTCGACAACATTATCAGCTCCGGCACAGCAACTACGTCATCTAACACAGACTATACCTGCAAAGTTGACGCAACAGGTTTGCCTGCAAATGGTAGTTTCTTCTACCGGTTTATTGTCGATGGTAAAAGTAGTCCCATCGGGCAAACTAAAACGCTGCCAACGGGTATGGTCGAGCAATACAAAATAGGTGTTGCCTCTTGTTCCAATTACCCCCAAGGCTATTTCAACGCCTATAAACATATGGCCGAAAGCGATCTGGATTTAGTACTCCATCTGGGGGATTACATCTACGAATACGCACAGGGCAGGTATGCAAATAAGGTTGCGCTTGAACAGCTGGGGAGAAATGTAGAACCCACTACAGAAATACTCAGCCTTGAAGACTATCGTATGCGCTACGGTCTATACCGGACAGATCCGGATCTAATGGCACTGCATCAACGTCATCCGTTTATCTGTGTCTGGGATGATCATGAACTGACTAACAATACTTGGAAAGAAGGTGCTGAAAATCATAATGAAGGCGAAGGTGACTTTCATCAGCGTATTCGTGCAGCAAGGCAGGCTTATCATGAGTGGTTGCCCATAAGAACTGGCGCTCAGGGTGATCAGGCGCCTATTTTTAGATCATTTCAAATTGGTGATCTTGCAGACCTGCACATGCTCGACACTCGGTTGCACGGGCGCGATCGCGGCTTGGAGTATGGCAAAGATTTATCCTATCAATCTTTAATGTTTAGTAATCAGGAGGAAGGCGCAGCAAAAATAATCGCCGATGACCAAGGGAAACTATCTGAAGCGGCGAGAGGCCAGCGCGTATTAGTGCCATTTGACATGACTGGTGATGAGCCGGTCGCTATCACCGACTACACGACAATAGCTGGGTTAACAGAGCAAACTCTACCTGATGGGTGGTCCTACTTGCCTGATGCTAGTCGGTTTAGAAAAGAAAAATTGGACAATCCACAACGGACCATTTTAGGTTTT
>CAJJDH010000062.1 GCA_905182905.1 marine gamma proteobacterium HTCC2089
GCGGGCTTGAAATGCCTCGATGAATGACAGCGGGTCATCGCTTTCCACGGACTCTACAACTTCTTTGTCCGTGATCACTTCAATACGATTGCCGCGTACCTTTATGATTGTGCGCGCAGGCAAGCCAATGATTGAGTAGCGGCCCCATTTTTCGCCGCCTTGGGCAGACTCAAGTAGATATGAGTAGGGACCTTGGGCGAGTTTGAGATAAACAGAAAGGGGCGTGTCTAGGTCAGCTAGTGTTTCGTGAACAACGGGAACACGGTTATAGACAGGTAAAGTAGTATTCATTATTAGCCTTTAGCATAAAATTTGGACGAAAAAGATGCCGGCAAAAAATAGCGCCAGCGGGGTGGGCAGTTAGTGTCGCCAACGTCCTAGTAACGGAGCGGCTCCGTTTGATTTATCTTTTAAGTCGTAACACGGCATCGCCACGTCCAATAGTTCTATGCAGGAGGGAAGGCTATCACGCAATTTTGGTGTTGTGGAGATCTGAAATCGTTGTTGGCGGCAAAAAGCCGATGATTGCCACAAAAATCTCTGAAAAATGTCAAAAATTTGCGCGAAAGAGGAAAAATTCCAACTAAAGCAATTCCTGCAGATTATCTATGACGCGGGTTGGGTTCAGTGTTGCAACGTCTACCCCATGGTTGTAGCCATCGCGCATACAAACCACGTCTACTTTGGCCGCCTTAGCAGCGCCTACATCAGCGTCAGAATCGCCGATCATGAGTACCCGTTCTGGCGCTAGCTGGAAAAAACTCAGGCAGTGTTCAATGGGGTCCGCGGCAGGTTTTGGGTTTGCTGTTGTGTCGCCGCAAACAATGAGATCGAAGTGTACTTTTAGGTCTAAGGCTTCAAGCAGCGGTACGCTGAGTTCTGTCAGCTTGTTGGTAACAATTGCCAAAGATGCTCCGCGCCGCTTGAGCTCAACTAGGGTGTCCAGCGTGTTCGGATAAGCTTGGCTAAGGTCGGCAATATGCTGGGTGTAGTAGTCCAGAAATGGACCAAGCAATTGGTCCAAAAGCTCGTCTTTAGGCTCCATGTTGTGGTGCAGTAGCGCCTGGCGCACAAGCGTACGGGACCCATGGCCTATCCAATGTCGCACCAAATCTGCAGAAACGGTTGGCAGCGAGGCGTGTTTCAAGCAGTGATTTAGGGCTGCGCCAATGTCTGGGGCCGAGTCGACTAAGGTGCCATCTAGATCAAAAAGGTATGCGTCATATTCTCTAGTCATTGGTGGGTCAGGCTACTTAGCATCAGCTCCAGCAATTTCCGCCCGCATAGAGCTTATGGTTTGCGCATAATCGGCTGCGCCGAAAATAGCGGTGCCCGCAACAAATGCATCTGCGCCGGCGGCGGCTGCGGCGGCTATATTTTCAATTTTGATACCGCCATCTACCTGTAGGCGGATATCTCTGCCACTTGCGTCAATTTGCTCGCGCGCATTGCTTATCTTGGTCAAACTTGACGGGATAAATGATTGTCCGCCAAAGCCAGGGTTCACTGACATGATGAGTACCAGATCAACTATATCTATGACTTCGGCGAGTACATCCATTGGTGTTGCTGGATTGAATACCAGTCCTGCTTTGGCACCTCCTTCGTGAATCATGGCAAGCGTTCTGTGCAAGTGCTCTGTGGATTCCGGGTGCACTGTAATGTAATCGGCTCCTGCGCTGAGGAAATCTTCAACAAGCCGGTCTACCGGTTTCACCATCAGGTGAACGTCTACACACGCATCTATACCCGCTTTGCGTAAGGAGCTTAGGACCAGTGGGCCGATAGACAAGTTGGGTACGTAGTGGTTATCCATTACGTCGAAGTGGATGGTATCAGCGCCAGCGGCAAGGACATTGCGAACTTCGTCCCCTAGGCGGGTGAAATCTGCGGCTAAAATAGAAGGGCAAATCCAGTGGCTCATAAGTTTTTCATGGTGTAAAAAACTAAGTCTAACTTAGCAGCTTACATAGCACCTAGCGATAACTGGCACGTGGGCCACTTTTACCCGGCAAATGCTGTTAACCGTTGATAACCGTTTGATAATCCTCAAGCGTGCCAATATCTGTCCATGCGCCGTTATGGAGTTGTGCGGATAATTGGTCTTTTGCTATCGCATCAAACATCAGGTCGCGAGTGGAAAAGGCACCTTCTGGACTGCCGGCAAATATCTTTTGGGAGAAAATAGAGATGCCGGAATAAACGTACTGGTTGCCGCGGCTTGTTACCCGGCCGCCACTGTACTCAAAGTCACCTTGTGCTCTAGTTTTGGGTGTAGGGGTTAAAACTAAGTGGGCACTGTCGTTAGGGGCCAGAGTTTTGGGCAAAGTACCAAAGTCGAAGTCAGTAAGAATATCGCCATTACACACGACAAATTCATTATCCATTAGTAGGGGTAGGGCCTTTTTTATGCCGCCGCCAGTTTCTAATAGTGACTGCTCATGGCTGTAGCTTATTTGCATACCAAATTTTTCGCCGTTGCCTAACGCGGCCTCTATTTGTGCGCCAAGGTGATATAGGTTTATCACTACTTCGGTGATATTAGCTGCGCGCAGTTGCTTGAGTTGTCGCGTGATCAGGGGCTGACCATTGATCGGTAGCAGTGGTTTGGGTGTGGTGTCGGTGAGCGGCGCTAAGCGAGCACCTCGCCCAGCTGCCAAAATTATCGCTTTCATATTTATGCTAGGTGTCGGCAATCTGCCATGGGCTGATCTAAGGTTTTGAGGAAGTCGGCCAGTGCATAAGTATCGTTGTGACTAGCGGCAAGGTCGACAATTCGGTTCAGTACACTTGGTATGTGTTCTAAGTGACTAGACTTGCCGTCGCGCAGGTGGAGGCGGGCGAAAATACCTACGGCCTTCATTTGGCGCTGCATTGCAGTTAGGTCAAACCAAGTCTTAATGGTGGCGAGGTCATAATCAGAGTCGCTAAAGATGCTGCTGGCATTTAGGTAGTGCTTAAGCAACGTGTCAATGTCCTGTTCTGAAAAAGTGTAGTAGCAATCGCGCAACAGCGAGGCCGGGTCATACAAAGCAGGTCCATAAAGCGCATCTTGGAAATCGACAATACCTATAGATTTTGCTGGGGCGCGGCTTCGATAGAGTAGATTTCGGCAATGGTAATCTCTGTGCACACAAGCTTGGGGTTGATCTAGCATGGCGGTAATGAGCGTGTGCTTTACTGATGTGAGAAGATCTTGTTGCTCAGCGGTGACCTTGCAACCCAATAGCTTGGTTAAAAACCATTCGTCAAAGAGATCAAACTCCATTGTCATCCGCGTTTGGTCATAAGGCGGGATCAATTCACTGCGCAGGGGTTGTAGCTGCTGTAGTGTGTCTAGAGCAGCTATGACCGCCTCTTGCGCCAGCGGCGTATCGGACAAGCCTGTTGTCCCAGCTAAATCATTGGCGGGATAAAGATCTTCTAAGTGGGTGTCGCCCAAATCTTCCATAAGAAAGTAACCCAAGGCTAAATCTTTATGCATGATTTTTGGTACGCCAAGGCCGTTGGCGTGAAATAGCTCGTCCAAGGCTAAGAATTGATCATTGTTTTCTAGCTCTGGCGGGCTGGACATAGCCACCCAGCTTTCGTCCCCGTGACCTGATGTGCGATAAAATACTCTATGGCTGGCTTCTACTCTGAGGGAGAGTAAGCTCACCGGTGCGCCTGTGACTTCTCTGCACCAAGCTAGGATTGTTTTTTTGGAGTTTTTCACGTGGGTATTATAACCGGGGAGACAATTCTTTTATCATGTACGCCATGAAATATATCTTGATAGCTTTGCTGTCCTTTAGCGTAACGTGTTCTCTAGGCCTGCAGGCAGAAATTTCTGGTACGCAGAGCTGTGATGCGTCTGCCGAAAACCGATGCGCCACTGCTGATTTATCCGCGCTAGCTAGTAGTACTGTGCCAGCGCAAGCTAAACCCTTTGGGCTATTGCCCGACCTTGCAGCAAGCTATTTTCATCGAACGGGCAATCAAACATCTAATCAAACTCCTAATCAAAGATTAAACGCAAACAAGTTGGCAACGGCTGGCAAACAATGTGCTGGGGTCTATGAGTTAGAAACACAAACCAACGTGTCAACTAGCGGTGACGAAGAATTTCTTCGTGCAAATTTAAATCAACTATCTGGTCAAGTAGATGGCGGTTTAATTATGCGAGGTAATGTCAGCATTGAACTAGGTCAGCGCAACCTAGCGACGAGTCTTGCTGAGGTAGATCTAGTTAGCCAACTGGTATCTTTTCCCGAAGGTGTGCGTATCAGCCAGGCAGATTTTGTTGTGCAGGGTGAGCGTGCTGAAATGGCGACAAGCTTAGGTACGGTAGAGCTTGAGGGTGTGCAACTGTTATTTGCTGGCGCTGGTTTGCGCGGCTCCGCCGCCAGCATGTCCCAAACTGGGGGTGGCAGCATGGTACTTAGGCTGGGTGAGTTTACCCGCTGTGAACCGAAGAATAATGGCTGGTCCTTAGAAGCAAAGTCAGTTGAGATGAAAGAAGGCGATGTCTTTGCCACAACAAAAGGCACTGTGCTTAAGGTTAAATCGGTGCCGATATTTTATGCACCATACCTGCGCGTGCCGGTGAATGACCAACGCCAAACAGGTCTGCTTACGCCAGCTATTGGATATTCCAGCGAAGACGGTTTGGATTTGGCCCTACCCTACTACCTAAACATTGCAGCCAATTTAGATGCAACATTAGTCCCCCGAGTTATGACACAGCGCGGCGCTGGTTTAGAGGGTCAGGTTCGGTATTTGTCTGCAAGGCAGCGCAGCTCCCTTGATTTGGCTTTTTTGTCCAACGATGATTTGTACAACGGCACATTGGACCGCCGCACATTTCGGGCGTTGCGTAACGGTCAGGTGCCTGTGGGTAATTTACCGAATGAGTTTGCCCCGGCAGATAGATGGCTTGGAGCTGTAAATCACTTTGGTCAATTTGGTCAAATTCAAACCCGAGTAGATTTTTCTCGAGCCAGTGACAGAGATTACTTTCGTGACATAGATTCTAATCTCGGCGTGAGTAATCCAATTGATTTGCAGCGGCTTGCTGAAGTGGCCTATGTCTCGCCCAAGCTACAAGTGCGCTTAATGAGTCAGGGTTTTCAACGCTTAGATGAGCTCAATACTGAAAGTTATGAGCGTGCGCCACAACTGTGGGTGAATTATGCAACGCCTTTAGGTCAGTCCATTGCAACCTTTGGCGTACAGGCTCAATGGGCAGAGTTTGATCGTGAAGCGTCAGGGTTAACTGGCGTGGCAAGCGCTCAGGGGAGTCGCCTGCATATAGAACCGCGCATCCGTGTTGGGCAACATAAGTCCGCTGGCTTTTGGGCCGCTGAAGCAGGCTATAGATACAGCCAGTACCAACTTAATTATGACGACACTGTATTTGCAGGCACCGTTGCTGAAACTGACCCTAGTAGAAAGGTAGGCTACCTAAGTTTAGACGCAGGCCTCTATTTTGATCGCCAATCTAATTTTGCCGGTGTTCAGGGCGTACAAACTTTAGAACCGCGTATTTATTACTTGCGCCAAGGTTATGAAGATCAGGACGACTTACCGATTTTTGATACCACATCTATCTCTTTGGACTACACCCAGTTATTTCGGAATAATCGTTTTGTTGGCTTAGACCGGATTGGCGATGCTGACCAAATCACCCTAGGCGTTACTTCGCGATTTTTGTCGGCGGCCAGTGGTCGTGAGCTTTGGAGCGTGAGCGTTGGGCAAATTCAACAGTTTTCTGACTATGCTGTTACGCTGACCAACAACCCGTTAGCCAATACCCAGCCACAATCCGCTGCGCTAGCGGGTGAAGTGTCGGCTCGCTTGGGTTCGCGTTGGAAAATCATTGCCAACCAAGTGTGGGATTACGATGCAAGTCGGTGGCAAGAATTGGGCGCAACCTTGCGCTATCGCAGTGATAACAAGCATTTGTTTAATGTGGGATTTCGCAAGCGCGCTCAAGATGATTTAGAGCAAGCCGAACTATCGCTTTATTGGCCGGTTAGTCAGAAGTTAGGTGTCATGGCGCGATGGCATTATGATGTGACCGACGGGCGCACGTTAGAGGGCTTCGGCGGGTTAGAATATGATGACTGCTGTTTGCGCGCGCGACTTATGATGCGCCAGTATTTAGATAATCCTGCGTTTATCGGTCAGGCCCAGCCAAATACGCAAACTCCTTATTTACGCACGGACAAAGGTATTTATCTCCAAGTTGTGTTCAAGGGCTTGGCAGGTTTTGGCAACAAGGTTGATAGAATTTTACAGCGCGGAGTACGCGGCTATAGACCCGTTTCGCAATGAGCGTTATAAGGATGGCCTGATGTATAGGTGGCTGGCCCAGATTGAGAGAAAGCGGCGATACATCGGCGCATAAATACAGAGGCAGTGCGGCGCGGCAGCGTGCTGTAGCCAAGTTAACGGCTTGATTGTCGCAATTTAAATTAGATGAAAAACGGATGAGCAAAATGAACTATCGCAGCGTAATTGGAATATTTGCATTGAGCATGCTTGCTATTGCTCCAGTGAATGTAACCTTAGCCGCATACGAAAAATTAGAAGCCATTGTTGCCGTGGTTGATGACGATGTAGTACTTGTCAGTGAGCTTGTTGACCGTTTAACCGCGGTGCGTCAGTCCATGACATCTAACGGTGTGCAACTGCCGCCAAACGATATTTTAGTCAGCCAGATAATGGAACGTTTGATTATTGAAAATATTCAAAAGCAAGAAGCTGAGCGTCGCGGCGTCACTATAGATGACGAAACCCTTACCCGTGCTGTGAGCCAATTTGCTCAGAACAACAATATGACGTTACAAGAATTCCAGGCGCAATTGGCTAAAGACGGCACCAGTTTTCGTCAGTTCCGTGAAGACATAAGAGCTGAAATGGTTATCTCGCGCTTACAGCGTGCAATGATCAACCGTCGTATTTCTATTAGCGATCAAGACATCCAAGGGCTGCTAAATTCACCTTTCTATAAGCAGCTGTTTTCTGATGAATATCGTGTCGGGCACATAATGATCACGCTAGAGGACGATGCGTCATCTGACACTGTAAAACAGGCTGTTACTTCGGCTAGTGCAATGGTCGCAGATTTGCGTGGCGGCGAAGATTTTGCACAAACAGCAATAGCACGTTCTTCTGCCAGTACGGCATTGGAAGGTGGTGACCTAGGCTGGCGCAAAGCCGGCGAACTGCCTACGCTGTTTACTGAAGCGGTGTTAGAGATGCAACTTGGCGATGTCTCAGATCCAATCGTTAGTGGCAGTACGGTCCACGTAATTAAGTTGCTGGAACAGCGCGGTGCAGGTACGGAGCGTTCGGACCAAACCAAGGTAAGGCACATTTTGTTACGTCCTTCTGAAATTCGCACCATGCAAGAGGCGGAAGCAATCGCACGCGATGTGCATAGCAAGCTTAACAACGGTGGTGATTTTGTGGCGTTAGCTAAGGAATATTCTGAGGATCCGGGCAGCGCGCTGAATGGCGGTGATTTAGGTTGGGCTACCCCTGATCAGTTTGTAGAGATTTTTGCCAAAACTATGGACACCACTGCCATAGACGAATTCAGTGAGCCGTTTGAAAGTAAGTTTGGCTGGCATATCTTGCTTGTAGAAGGGCGTCGAGAAGAAGACATGAGCGAAGATGCCCGTCGTAATATGGCGGTAGATTTGCTGCACCGTCGTCGCTTTGAAGAAGAGCGTCAGGAATGGTTGAAAGAAATTCGAGACGAAGCCTTTGTTGAAATGCGCCTGTAACTTCCAACACCAAGATACGCTCTTAGTATGATCGTTATTACCCCGGGTGAACCTGGGGGTATTGGCCCAGATCTAGTTGTTCAAGCAGCCCAGAGCCAGCGCCAAGTGCCATGGCTGGTGGTGGCAGATCGGCATATGCTGGCTGCCCGTGCCAAGCTGCTACAACTCCCCTTAAGTATTGATGAGAATCTGCACAACCCTGCATTGCAGGCAGGGCACATTACGGTTTTGCATATGCCCCTTAGCAACTCAGTTGTTCCGGGTCAGTTAGATACAGCGAATGTTGCCGGTGTATTGGCGGCGCTTGATCGCGCCATAGCAGGCTGTATGGACGGGGAGTTTTCAGCTTTAGTTACAGGGCCAATGCAAAAGTCGGTAGTTAACGATGCAGGCATAGCCTTCAGTGGTCATACCGAGTATTTAGCCGAGAATAGTGGCGTTGAGGATGTTGTCATGTTGTTGATGACAGATGCTATGCGCGTGAGTCTAGCCACTACGCATTTGCCTTTAGCCCAAGTAGCCAAGACGCTGACCCAACCGTTGTTGGAGCGGCGCCTGAGAATTTTTAACACTGCGTTGATACAACAATTCGCAATTACCCAGCCGCGTATATTAGTCGCCGGCTTAAATCCTCATGCAGGGGAAGGTGGGCATTTAGGCACTGAAGAAATTGAGGTTATACAGCCTGTATGCGAGCGCTTGCGCGAACAAGGATTTAATCTGATTGGGCCGTTGCCTGCGGATACATTGTTTACGCCAAAATATTTGCAGCAAGCAGATGGTGTCATGTCTATGTTCCATGACCAAGGACTGCCTGTGCTGAAATACTCTGGTTTTGGTGAAGCGGTCAATGTCACCCTTGGCCTGCCATTTATCCGTACATCGGTAGACCATGGCACAGCCCTGGATATTGCTGGATCTGGCACTGCCGATACCGGCAGTCTAGTAGCTGCGCTGGGTGTGGCCGCTCAGTTGATTACTAATAAGGAACTTAATGCGCCCTCGTAAACGCTTCGGACAACACTTCTTACACGACCAAGGTGTATTGCAGGGTATGGCCGATGCCATTCGTCTAAAAACTGGCGATCGGGTAATGGAGATTGGCCCAGGCCAGGGCGCTCTGACAGATTATTTGTACGCAGATGAAGGTTTGCATTACGTAGCGGTTGAGATTGATCGTGATCTAGCGCCGCTTCTTCCCGCTAGTTATCCGAATATTCAGGTCATCAATAAGGACATTCTTCGTGTAGACCTGAGTGAAGTTTTTGCCAGTGCTGGTGATAGCAATGAAGACAGCGCTCCTTGGCGAGTAGTGGGCAACCTTCCATACAATATTTCCTCACCACTAATTATCAAACTCATTGATCACGTATTGGCAGCGCCAGGTACCATTGCCGATATGCACTTTATGTTGCAAAAAGAAATGGCTAGCCGTTTGTGTGCAGTGCCAGGTACGAAGGCCTGGGGCAGGCTTAGTGTCATGATCCAAGTCACGGCTAGAGTGGACTATTTGTTCGATGTGGGTCCTGAAAGTTTTTCTCCACCGCCAAAGGTGGACTCTTCAGTGATTCGTATTACACCCTTGGCTGACGCGCATTTGCCGGTAGCAAGGCAAAGTCTTGACCAAGTTCTGCGCATGGCATTTTCCGCGCGTCGTAAAAGATTGTCTAATGCACTGAAGAACTTAGAGCTTAACTGGGCCGAACTTAATGTTGATCCAGGGCTTAGGGCGGACGATGTTACGGTTGAGCAATTCATTGAGCTGGCGCAATGGGCCTCAGCAAATCCAGTGCAGGGCTAGTGCTAGAATCGTTACAGCAAATTCATATCGGAAAGAGATAGTGGAAAAACATATCAAAGTCAGCGTTGAGTCCCAATATTTGGCAGACCAATCCGATCCAGATGCCCAGCGCTATGTTTTTGGGTACACCATTACGATTAAAAATAATACTGAGCAGACGAGCCAGTTACTCAATCGGCATTGGATTATTACTGATGGTCAAGGCGAGATTGAAGAGGTTAAAGGCCCAGGTGTTATTGGTCAGCAGCCTTGGCTAAAACCCGGTGAGGGTTTTCGCTATTCCAGTGGAGCTGTGCTGAAAACTCCGGTGGGATCCATGCAAGGCTCCTACGAATTTCAGACCGACGATGGTGAAAGAGTGGATGTGCCCATCCCAATTTTCTCCCTATTGGTCCCTAACGCGTTGCATTAGTAAGAGCAGTCATCATGGCGACGTACGCGATAGGCGATATTCAAGGCTGTCTTAGAGAGTTTGATAGCCTACTAGAAAAGCTAAATTTTTCTGCTGATGATGAGCTTTGGTTGGCTGGAGACCTGATCAATCGCGGCCCTGACTCTCTCGAATTGTTGCGTCGTGTTAAAACTCTTTCTGGCCAATGTAAAATCGTTTTGGGTAATCATGACCTGCACTTTTTAGCTATTCTATTTGGCGGACACAGCTCTGGCTCTAAGGATACGTTTACTCAGTTGCTCCAAGCACCAGATGTTTTGGAGATTGGTCATTGGCTTCGTGGTCAAAAACTTGTCCACAGTGCCAAGGGTCATATTATGGTTCACGCGGGAATCCCAAGTTTTTGGACTAGCGCTCAGGCTCTAGAGTACGCGGCGGAAGTGGAGGCCGTAATTGGCTGGCCAGATGATCGTGGAATGCAGACAGGGCAAGTTACCTATAATGATTTCTTCGCCAAGATGTACGGTAATGAACCGCCTCTTTGGCAAGAGTCGTTAACCGGCATGGACCGCCTGCGGATCATTACCAATTATTTCACTCGTATGCGTTATGTAGATGCCGTTTGTACCATGAACTTTGCCGAGAAGGGTCCATTGGGCAGTGCTCCTAATGAGCTTATGCCTTGGTATGAGACCACACTTGGCTCGTCAAGGGTTGAGACGATTGTGTTTGGGCATTGGGCTTCACTCGATGGCGTCACTCACTCCAACAAGCATATTGCGGTGGATACCGGCTGTGTTTGGGGTCGATATTTGACCGCCTATTGTTTAGAGACAGGGGATATTACGCGTCAGCCCGCGCATCAGTAGTGTGCTCTTGTATCGCCAATACTTGCTCCGATCTTGTAAACTCCTGCCATGGAAAATATTCAATGTCACATTGTTGGTGGAGCGGTTCGCGATGAACTGCTCGGCCGCGCGCCTGGCGATCGTGACTGGGTAGTAGTTGGAAGTACACCCGAGCAGCTGATTGATTTAGGTTACGTGCAAATTGGTCGCGATTTTCCGGTGTTTTTGCATCCCGAGAGCAAAGAAGAATATGCCCTAGCTAGAACTGAGCGAAAGCGCGGCATAGGTCATACGGGCTTTCAGGTCGATGCCAGTCCGCTGGTGACCTTAGAAGAAGATTTACAGCGTCGAGACTTAACGATCAACGCCATAGCTAAATCAGCGGATGGGCGGCTTATTGACCCATACAATGGCCAATTGGACTTGGACAACAAAATACTGCGTCACGTATCTCCTGCTTTTGCTGAAGATCCCTTGCGGGTTTTTCGTGTTGCCAGATTTGCTGCATTATTGACGGATTTCAGCATTGCTGAAGAGACCATGGCCTTGATGAGCACAATGTCTAAAAGTGGTGAGTTGCAAACTCTATCCGCAGAGAGGGTATGGCAAGAGCTGTCCAAAGCCCTTGCGGGAGCGAATGCAAAACGTTTCTTTGCAGTGTTGGCCCAGTGTCACGCTTTAACGCATTGGCTGCCTGAACTGATAAAAGTTTGGCCGCAAAGTACAAACGCAGGAGCGTCTGCTGCCCAATGTTTTGCGCATTTACCGTTAGTCGAATCTGAGTATCTCAGTCTTGCAGAGCGTCTACGGGTGCCTAATAGCTTCTTACAACTGGCCTTAGATCGCTGCCAACATTTACAGCATTTAGTCAATTTTCGAGCGTTATCGGCCGTATCCCTATACACATGCTTCGCGTCTCTGCAGGCGCTACATTCTGACGAGCGCCTAGTCGCGTTATTGGACTTATTACCAGATCCGGAGCAAAGGGTGGAATTGATTGCTCAATTACCACCTCTTGCAGAAGGTTTGAAAACAGTAACGTTAAGCGATGCGGAAAAGTTAGGTCTTCAGGGTAGGGCTTTCGGTGAGCGGTTAAAGGCGAAGCGTATTACATGGCTGGAATCTCAGTTACAGCGGTGAATTTTTATCCCCACCGAATCGGCCTTGGCGACTGCCTGGGGTTTTTCTACTTGTACGCTTACAGCTTGGACTAGCGGTTGCTTTAGACAGTGTTGGGCAATGTCTTCTACTAAGGTCTCAATCAATAGGTAACGGCCGTTTATTGTCAGCGCCACAACAGCATCTGCGAGGGTTGCGTAGTCAAGACTGTCCGCAAGATCTTTAGAAATAGCTGCTTTGCTGCAATCAGTTTCAACTTCCAAACTGATAACTACTTCTTGAGCGTGCTCGCGCTCCATTGGATAGATACCCAATATGGCTTGGACGCGTAGGTTACGAATAAGAATCTTGTCTGCAACTGGCTGGGTCATGTTTTTGTCTGTTTTACTGAATTTCACTAAAGCGTTTTAAATTGCTTTTAGCTGGTCCATAGGCCAGCGTGCCCTAGTGGTTATACCAAGATCACTGCGCTCTCCAGCAAGCATTCGTAGCGCTCCCGCGTAAGCGATCATTGCGCCGTTATCTGTGCATAGATCTAGTGGGGCATAGATAACTTGGGCCTTCAGGCTGCTAGATAATTTTTCTCTAAGCCGTGTATTTGCGCTGACCCCGCCAGCAATAACCAAATGATTTACTTTAGCTTGGTCAATGGCGCGCTTACATTTTATGGTGAGGGTATCTACTGCAGCGAGTTCAAATGCCAGCGCAATATCGGCCTTGTCTTGATCACTTAGTGGTGAATTATTGTGTACCGTGTTTAGTGCGAAGGTTTTCAGACCACTGAAACTGAAATCTAGCCCAGGCCGATCTGTCATTGGGCGTGGGAACTTGAATCTTTTTGCGTCCCCTGACAACGCTGTGGCGGCTATTTTTGGCCCGCCAGGATAGCCTAAGCCAAGTAGTTTTGCGGTTTTATCAAAAGCTTCACCGGCGGCATCATCAAGGGATTCGCCCAAAATTTCATAGTCCCCTAATGCTTTGACATGGACCAGTTGCGTGTGCCCGCCGGATACCAGTAAGGCTACAAATGGTAGGTCTGGTGCGTTTTTTGAGTCAATTAAGGGCGCTAGCAAATGTGCTTCCATATGGTGTACGCCGATTGAAGGCAGGTCTAATGACCAAGCAAGGGACTTAGCGAAAGATGCACCTACTAGCAGCGCGCCCATCAACCCAGGGCCTGCGGTATAGGCGATGCCATCTAGGTCTGACAGGGATTTGCCCGCATCTGCAAGAACCAGTTCGGTAAGAGGGGTGATTTTACGTACGTGGTCACGTGAAGCCAGTTCAGGCACCACCCCACCATAGTCTGCGTGCAGATCTACTTGGCTATGCAAAGCCTGGCCCAGCAAGCCGTTGTCCGTGTCGTACAGAGCGAGGCCTGTCTCGTCACAGGATGATTCAATACCTAAAATTAGCATGGCGCTATGTTACCTAATCTATGCATTGATAGCTGTGCCTAATGCATTGTTGGGTGAATTTAAGGTGCCGTGGTTTCACATGGGCCATTGCAAGTTGTCGCCTTGGTTCTTGCGCTCCTCAATGCCAAATAAGGCATTTTTTGCGAAGAAGAAGCCAGAAGGTGGAGAAGAATAGGCGATAGATTAAATAAACGGCATAAAGTTGGTTGCTGGTTTACTAGGCAATGTGTAAAATCCGCGCCCTTATCAGCTTTCAAGACAAGATATGCCTCACGTTAGAGTCAAAGAGAACGAACCATTCGATATCGCATTGCGCCGCTTTAAGCGCTCATGTGAAAAAGCCGGTGTACTTTCAGAAGTGCGTCGTCGCGAGTTTTATGAAAAGCCTACTGCAGTACGCAAGCGTAAAGCTGCGGCAGCTGTAAAGCGCCATATCAAGAAGCTACAGCGTGAAACGCGCAAGTTTGAGCGCTCTTACTAAATTAAGTTAGAGCAAGCTTCCTTAAAGTAGGTTTACCTCTTTGGTAAATCTACTAGTAGAATGGCCCCAGTTGGGGGGTCTTCTAGCTCCCTCCTGAATTTCCTTCACACTCCATTTTAAGAGTGAGGTTTCATGTCTGAAATAAAGTCCGAATTAAAGGCGACGCTGACTCAAGCTACCAAAGATGCCATGCGCGCACGTGATAAAGAGCGGGTGGCAACTTTGAGAATGGTTAATTCTGAAGTGAAGCGCATTGAAGTCGATGAGCGCCGCGAAGTAAGTGACGACGATGTCATGACAGTATTGAATAAAATGCTCAAACAACGCCAAGATGCATTAAGTCAATTCAAGAAGGCGGGTCGAGATGACTTAGCCGAAGTAGAAGCCTACGAAATAACCATTATTGAAGGTTTTCTGCCAGCCCAGATGGAGCCCGAAGAACTAGCAGCCTTTGTTGCCTCGCTGATTGAGCAGTCTGGTGCTGCGGGCATGCAGGATATGGGTAAAGTCATGGCGCTACTGAAAAGCCAAGGCGAAGGCCGGGTAGATATGGGTAAAGCGAGCGCCTTAGTTAAGGCTCAGCTAGCTTAACTGACAATGCGGCAGCACTTTAGTCGCCGCCAAGTTTGCATTATGCAACATTGTGTAAATGCTTGGCTTAAGTTGAGGCTGGCAGGCTCCTCAAATCACTTTCCTGTGATATTCTCGTTGACCCTTTATACATAAAATACTCAAAGCATAAATCTAGTGGCTGGCCTAATACCTCAAGCTTTTATCAACGATCTCATTGATCGCGCCGACATTGTCGAAGTGATCGATGGTCGTGTGGCTTTGAAAAAGACAGGTAAGAACTATTCAGGGTTGTGTCCTTTTCACGATGAAAAGTCGCCTTCGTTTTCTGTCAGTCCGGACAAGCAATTTTTCCACTGTTTTGGTTGCCAAGAAAGCGGCACTGCGCTGACTTTTTTGATGAAGTTCGAGCGCATGGAATTTGTTGAAGCGGTTGAAGCGTTGGCCAAAGATTTAGGTTTAGAGGTGCCGCGCGAAGACAGTGGTAAGCCCAGAGTGGAAATAGACCATGGTTTATTTCAGGTATTAGAGCGAGCTGAGCGTTTTTTCCGCGCCCAATTGCGCTCTTCCACCGATGCAGTGGGTTATTTGAAAGAGCGCGGTTTGACCGGTGAGGTTGCTCGGGATTTTGGCATTGGTTACGCCCCAGAAGGCTGGCATAGCATGAGCGAAGCGTTACTAGCCGAACCCAAAGCCAAAGGCGTTGTTGTTCAGGATGCGACCAAACTGCTGACCGCGGGGCTGACAATAAAAAATGACAAAGGCAATGTTTATGACCGCTTTCGTCACCGGATTATGTTTCCAATTAGAGATACGCGCGGTCGAGTTATTGGTTTTGGCGGGCGTAAACTGGGTCAGGAAGAAGGCCCTAAATATTTAAACTCTCCCGAGACCCCGGTATTTTTTAAGGGTCAGGAGTTATATGGCCTTTACGAAGCACGCAAGGCGCTAAGAAATATTCAGCGCCTGATTGTTGTTGAAGGGTACATGGACGTAGTTGCGCTAGCACAAAATGGCGTACTAAACGCTGTGGCAACCCTAGGCACCGCAACGGGCGAAGCGCATTTTCAAAAACTATATAAGTATTCTGACGAAGTGGTTTGCTGTTTTGACGGTGACAAAGCCGGTCGTTCGGCAGCTTGGCGTGCATTGGAAAGTGCCTTGCCGATTCTTAATGAGCACCGCCAGCTGAAGTTTGTCTTTTTGCCCAATGGCGAAGATCCGGATTCGCTTATTCGCTCTCAAGGACGCGAGGCCTTTGATGGCTTTCTCGACAATGCGACGCCGGGTATTGAGTTTCTCCTGAAACGCCTAGCAGAGGGTTTAGATTTAGAGTCACTGGATGGGCGTGCAAAATTTATGGGCGTGGCAAACCCGTACCTTGATAAAATGTCGAAGGGTATTTTGAAAGACCTTGTTGTTGCCCGGGTGCGCGAAATGAGTGGCATGGCTGCACCTGTAGGTGGTGGGCCTAGAACTGCAAACACAACGGCAAAACCGCGCCCGCAGGCTAAACGAGGCGAGGCAGCTTTAAGCGAGCGACTAGCGGGTATTTTGGTTAAAAGTCCTGTGCTTTGGGGGCTTGTTGACTCGAAACTGCAAGAAGAGTCGTTAACTCATGCCAGCTCTTTGGGTTTACTTGGTAGTTTGATGTTGCTGCTAGAAGAACAAAGTTGTGCCGATGTGGAAGAAGTTATTGCGCGATGGTCAGATGACAGCACTTATACAGCGATAATTGGGCTAGCGAAAAAACCTTCCTCCCTAGATCCATTGGCATTAGAAAGAGAATTTTTGGAGGGCTTGGGGCGCCTAGTGAAAACCCATCAAGCGGCGCAACGTAGAGCCCAGCTTGCGCAACAAAATGATCCCAATATCAATGATTTACGCAGCTTTGTACGACGCCCTGAAGGTTCCGGTGAGGGCTAGTTAATTAGCAGGCGAGTGATTTATTTAGACACAAGTAAACGCAAAGATTGCGCCTAGGGGTGGTGCCGGAGAATACTCGGCGGTATAATCCACCCCTACCTCAGCATTTAGATCCGCTCAGGTGAGTGCGTAAAGAGCAGCCCAACAGCGTATACGTGAGGCGGTTAAATAAAGCCCCTCAGACACGCGACTTCTTGCTCTATTCTTCTCACCGCTTAGTTTCTGGAGCAAAACGGGTTTTAAGCAAAGTGCTCTAAACCAAATTGCTCTAAACCAAGGTGCTTTCAAACCAATAGGTTTTCAGGCTAAAAGAGTTTGATTCTTAAAGAGTTCTTAGACGAAAAGCCTAGTTTTTATAGGGTGTTCTTTCTCTTCGACCAACAAGGTGGATTGCTGCCGGTTCAATTGAGATGAATGAACTGGTGAGGGGACCCCGTATATCAATACGCTTCTACGACATCCGAGAAATGAGAAACTATGAGTAATCAAATTTCCACTGAGCAACAGCAGTCGCGCTTAAAAGAACTTATTGCAAAAGGTAAAGAGCAGGGCTTTTTGACCTATGGCGAGGTGAACGATCACCTGCCAGACGACATTTCTGATCCAGAGCAGATCGAAGATATTATCCGCATGATCAACGACATGGGCATCACTGTTTATGAAACAGCCCCCGATGCGGATGAATTATTATCCACCGAAGAAAATACTGCTGATGAATTAGCGGCTGAAGAAGCGGCTGCGGCACTTGCTGCGGTTGAGACTGAAGCTGGGCGAACTACAGACCCTGTGCGTATGTATATGCGCGAGATGGGTACGGTTGAGTTGCTCACTCGAGAAGGTGAGATCGCCATTGCTAAGCGTATTGAAGAAGGCATCAGAGATGTCCTAACCGCACTTGCCTATTATCCAGGAACTGTCAGCTACTTGTTAGACACCTACGCTGAGGTTACCAAAGAAGAAAAGTTAGCAGATTTATTGGTTGGTTATTTGGACCCCACAGATAATGTGCCTGCTGCTACACAAGTTGGTCAAGAGCCGAAAAAACCAGAGCCTGTGCTCAATGCAGACGGTACGCCTGCGTTAAATCCAGACGGCACCCCGGTAGTTGCTGAGGAAGAGGAAGAAGAAAACAAGGGCCCAGACCCCATTGAAGCTAAGAAACGTTTTTCTTTACTCAAGCGTCAATACAACAAGTCTTTGAAAATTATTGAAGAGAAAGGTGCCAATAGCAAAGAGTCTGAAGCGCAAATGGTCAAGTTGGCTGAAGCTTATTGCTGCTTTAAGTTGGTGCCAAAGCACTTTGATCGCATGGTAGCTATGGCCCGTGAAGCGCAAGGTATTGTCCGTCGGCACGAACGCATTATTACCAATGCTGTTGTTCGTCGCGCTCGAGTGCCGCGCGCAGTATTCCGCAAAGAATATGTGGGCAACGAGATAAGTGTTAGTTGGATTAACAAAATCTCGAAGAGCAAGAAAGAATTTGCCACAGCGTTGGACATTCAGCGCGACGATATTCTTCGTTCACAGAAGAAGATGAAGGCACTGAGCAAGATTACTGAACTTAGTATTGTTGAGATCAAAGACATCAATCGACGCATGTCCCTTGGCGAAGCGAAAGCTCGTCGAGCGAAAAAAGACATGGTTGAAGCGAACTTGCGCTTGGTGATTTCCATTGCAAAGAAATATACCAACCGCGGATTGCAGTTCTTGGATCTTATTCAAGAAGGCAACATTGGCTTGATGAAAGCTGTAGATAAGTTTGAATATCGTCGTGGATATAAGTTTTCAACCTATGCCACTTGGTGGATTCGTCAGGCTATTACGCGTTCAATTGCTGACCAAGCTAGAACCATTCGTATTCCAGTGCACATGATAGAAACGATCAATAAACTTAATCGTGTATCACGGCAAATGTTACAAGAGATGGGGCGCGAGCCGACTCCCGAAGAACTTGGCGATCGCATGGAAATGCCGGAAGACAAAGTACGCCGCGTGCTAAAAATTGCCAAAGAGCCGATTTCCATGGAAACACCAATTGGTGATGATGAAGATTCGCACTTGGGTGACTTTATTGAAGACAGTACAATTGGCTCCCCGATAGACCTTGCTACTGGTGAGGGTTTGCGTGAGGCGACTAAGGATGTGTTGGGTGGCTTGACAGCCCGCGAGGCGAAAGTGCTGCGCATGCGCTTTGGTATTGATATGAATACCGACCACACTTTAGAAGAGGTTGGTAAGCAGTTTGATGTAACACGAGAAAGAATACGTCAGATTGAAGCGAAGGCGTTGCGCAAGTTGCGTCACCCTAGCCGCTCAGAACACTTGCGAAGTTTTCTAGATGAAAGCGTTGAGGGTGGTAAAGGCAGAAATAACGTTTAAGATTAGCCTTCTTTAAGGAAGCCTATCCTTACGGTGTTTAACACCTGAAACAGCAACGTTGGCTTGGTCATGAGACAGTCTATGGCCAAGTCGACAGTTTGCGCGGTTAGTCGAGCAAACAGATGATAGCAGTATGATATGGGGCCTATAGCTCAGTTGGTTAGAGCAGTGGACTCATCAATAAAGGTGCGCCTGACTCCGAAAGGGTCAGGATGAACGGGATGAATTCAGGGAAACCGTAGCGAACTTGGCCTTCGGGCAAAAACGCCGGCAATCCTGAGCCAAGCCGACAGTACACTGTCGGAAGGTGCAGAGACTACCTGAGAGCTGAAACCTAGTTTTACTTGGTGTGAACCGTGGTGAAAAAAGGCTTCAAGTGCTCTTAATAACAGGCTAGAGCGTCCCGCTCCCTAACGAAGCTTAGTACTAAGAAATTTAGTGAGAAGTTGGCGAGGGAGGTGAGATAGTCCGCACATTGTCGAAAGGCAGTGAGAATGTGAATCCATTGGTCCCAGGTTCGAGTCCTGGTGGGCCCACCATATCAACAGCTATTCATCAGCTGCTAGTGAGCAGCGTTAAAGATGTGCGCAAGACGCTGGCAAGTCAGAATACTCAACAAGCTACCCTATTTGGTAGCTTGAAACTTATAGCTGCAAGATTTTGACGCTCGGCCCAAATCAATCTTAGCCCTGCATAAACGCTGCTACGTAGGCGGGCAATTCTGCAACAGCTATGCGTTCCTGCGCCATAGTGTCGCGATTACGAATCGTCACTGTGTCATCTTCTTCAACGGTCTGAAAATCTACAGTAACGCATAGGGGCGTACCTACCTCGTCGTGCCGCCGGTAGCCTTTACCAATATTGCCAGTGTCTTCGTAAAAAATTCTGCCAAGGCCAAGCTTCATAAGATCTTTTTTGATTTCCTTGGCCTTATTGACGATGCCTTCATGATTTCTCTTCAAGGGCAGAATCGCCACCTTGATAGGTGCCAAATGCGGCTTAAATGACATTACCGTTCTCTCAGAACCGTTCTCCAAAGTTTCCACTTTGTACGCCTCATTCATAATGGCAAGTACGCCGCGATCAACGCCAGCTGACGGCTCTATAACATAGGGGATATGCCATCGTTTGTTCTCTAAATCTTGCATTACCAGCTTGGCATTAGAGTCTGTATTAGGCTCTACCTTAGAAGTAATATTGAAGTCGGCCTGATTCTTTGTGTGCGAGCCAAGGTCAAAGTCTGTTCTATTGGCGATGCCTTCCAATTCTTCAACACCATGGGGAAAGCGGTACATTACGTCGATTGTAGCTTTGCTGTAATGTGCTAACTCATCATTGGGTACGTGGTATAGCTCAAGGTTCTCAGAGTCAACGCCTTGTTCTGCCCACCAAGCTAAGCGGGTTTCGACCCAAGTCTTGTGCCACTCCTCGTCTTCACCAGCCATGACGAAGAATTCTAGTTCCATTTGCTCGAACTCTCGTACTCTAAAGATGAAGTTACGGGGCGTGATTTCATTCCGAAATGCTTTACCAATTTGCGCAATACCAAAGGGTAATTTAGGTGAAGTGGAATCCACTACATTTTTGAAGTTGGTAAAGATTGCTTGGGCCGTCTCAGGGCGTAAGTAGGCAAAGTTGCCGCCATCGTCTTGTACCGGGCCAACTTGGGTCTTAAACATTAAGTTAAAAGGCCTTGGTTCGGTTAAATCTTCTGAATTGCATCCCGGGCACGTGTTGCCCTCTAAATGGTCTGCGCGCCAGCGGCTTTTACAGGTGCGACAATCTACTAAGGGGTCAGTAAAGGTTGCCTCGTGACCTGAATGTCTAAGCGTGGTCGGATTTGTCAAAATTGCAGCATCTAACCCCTCAATATCGTCGCGCTCATAAACCATGGCCCGCCACCACGCAGCTTTAAGGTTGTTTTTCAACTCCACGCCCAGTGGACCGTAGTCGTAAACGCCTTGTAATCCGCCATAAATATCGCTGGATTGAAAAATAAAGCCTCTGCGTTTAGCCAGAGATACCAACTCTTCCATAGATTGTGCGGTCACTATTCTTTCCTAATGAGGTGTTTTGACAAAATTCTAATCAGCTAGGTTTCATACCTGCTAAGCGCGGAACTATAAACGAAATCCATGAAAACGTATCTAACCTGAGGATTTGTGGGGCAAAAAAGTGGCAATTGTTGGTGTATTTTGTTTTCCTCCACCACCGAAAATAGAATTCCACAGCAATATAGGTAAAGCACATGACGAGTAATCTATTTGACCTGACAAACAAGGTCGCGCTTATTACGGGTTCCAGTAAAGGTATTGGCCGTGCAATTGCTGAAGAAATGGCGCGACATGGCGCCAAGGTCGTCATCAGTAGCCGTAAATCTGATATTTGTGAAGAGGTTGCAGATGCCATCAATGCTGAAGTGGCCGCTGACCCAAATAATAGTACTGGCGGCGCGGTCTCTATCCCAGCGAACATTAGCCACAAAGAAGAGTTGCAGCGATTGGTTGATACTACGCGTGAGAAGTTGGGTAAAATTGACGTTCTCATTTGTAATGCGGCGGTGAATCCGTATTACGGATCTATGCAAGATTTACCTGACGAGGCTTTCGACAAAATTCTCGGTGTGAACATAAAATCTAACCATTGGTTAGTGAATATGGTGCTGCCCGAAATGCAAGAGCGCGAAGATGGTTCCATTATCATTGTTTCCAGCATCGGCGGATTGCGCGGTAGCCCAGTACTTGGTGCTTATTGCATATCTAAAGCTGCAGACTTGCAGCTGGTGCGCAACCTTGCGACAGAGTATGGTCGCCACAACATCCGGGTGAACGCCATTTCTCCTGGCCTGGTGCGTACTGATTTCGCTCGAGCGTTGTGGGAAGACCCAGAAGTACTTAAAGTGCGCACGGCAGGTGACCCGCTTAAACGTATTGGCGAGCCTCGTGAGATTGCCGGTGCTGCGGTCTATTTGTCTTCGGCGGCTGGATCATTTACTACTGGGCAGAATTTTGTCGTTGATGGTGGTGCCACCATCGGCTAGTGCGGTAATCACCGTTTTTAAATTAAATTGGGCGAATAGAGTTTAATAGGACTGCGCCTACTAAGGAGATTGACTATGAGTGAAGCAACAATTGATGAGCGTCGTTGGTGGGCGAAAGCAATTTTAGTAGGTGGCGTTGTGGCTATCTGCTGCCTGTTAATTGGTTCACTAGGTGTGCGTATTGGTCTTTGGCCTTACGGTACTGGATTTATGTTCCTCACCGGCGGCGCTGTGTTGGCAGTGATCAGTGTATTTTTGGGCATCATCGCTTACGTAGTGTGTCTGAGCAAAGGTTTGCGGGCAGAACGTTCGGGCATTCTGATCGGCATTTTCTTGGGTGCCATTATCCTTGGTCAGTTAGGTGTGCAGTACTCGACAATGACTTCAGTGCCGGTCATTCATAATATTTCTACGGATACCCTAGATCCTCCAACCTTCGATAAACTGGTAGCGGTGCGTGAAGCAGAAGGCGCAAATCCGTTGGCATACGATGCAGAGGTGCTCGCTGAGCAGCAGCAAGAGGCTTATCCAGACGTGATGACTTTAGCCAGTACACAATCTACAGATCAGCTATTTGCTCAAACACTGAGCGTTTTGCAAGATCTAGGTATTGAAGTGGTGAATGAGGATGCTGCTGCGGGTGTTATTGAAGCAACAGATACTACTTTCTGGTTTGGCTTTAAGGACGATGTTGTAGTGCGCATTCGAGACACGGCTAACGGATCTATTGTCGATGTGCGCAGTGTATCGCGCGTGGGCCGATCAGATTTAGGCGCAAATGCAAAACGCATTCGGGCTATTTTGCGCGGTTTGGAAGGTTAAGTCGCCAGCGACCTGGCGCCTATTGGGGCTTCGGGTTAAAACTTAATCTGCTGGGTTTGCATATTGGTCAGATCAACGATGCCAATACTGTTAAACCCGGCCATCATCCCCGCACACTCTCCGGGATTGAAGATCAGTTGCTGGCCAGTTTGTTCGTGCCTATAACGGTGGGTATGACCATGCAAAGCTAGTGCTTGATTTGTTAAACGGCCTGCAAATTCCAACGGGTCATGTACAACAATGATTTCCTTGTCAGCCCAGGTGGTTGTAAATGGCGGCTCGCAAAAGCTGAAACCATGAATCGCAATACAGCTTTCAAGACTTTCTCGCTCTAGATCATTATTGCCAAAAACCCCAAATAGCGGCGCATCTAGCTGGGCGAAAAGATTTAGAGTTTTAGCCTGGGTAATGTCGCCCGTGTGAATTACGCGATCGACCTTTGCTGCATTAAGCAGCTCTATAATTTTGCCAACGTTGCGCAAATTATTATGAGTATCGCTGACAACGCCTATACGCACTTTAAAACCCGCCTCAAGATTCTCTGCGCCTGACCCTAATTAGGCGCGCTCCAAAATATGAATGGCGCAGGCACTGCCTAAACCAATAACGTGAGTCATGCCTAGTTTAGCGCCCTTTACCTGTCGCCCGCCTGCTTCACCGCGTAAGTGGGTGCTTACTTCATAAATGTTTGCTATGCCGGTAGCCCCCAAGGGGTGGCCTTTAGAGAGTAAACCGCCGGAGACGTTCACGGGGATTCGACCTCCAAGCGCAACGTGACCTTCGTCTACCATTCGTCCTGCATCTTCATCTTTGCAGATGCCAAGGTTGCCGTAGTGCAATATTTCCGCGGTCGCAAAACAGTCGTGTAGCTCAATTAGGTCTACATCTTCTGGGCCAATGCCAGCCATTTCATAGGCTTCCTTGGCAGCTTTGCGAGTGCAAGAATTGACGTCAGGCATAACCAAATCTCTTGCCTGCCATGGGTCCGAGGCAAGCACAGAGGCGCGAACTTTTATCGCCCTTTTCATCAGACCCAGTTCCCTCGCCTTTTTTTCCGAGCATAAAACTGCGGCGGCAGAGCCATCTACATTTACTGAGCACATGAGCTTTGTATTTGGATACGAAATCATTTCCGCGTTCATGACCTCTTCTAGAGGCGTTTCAATTTGATACATCGCCTTTGGGTTCAGTGTGGAATGTTGGTGATTCTTTACTGAGACTTTTGCGAATTGCTCAAAGGTTGTGCCGTTATTACGCGCGTGTTCCATGCCTGCTTCGGCAAAAATGGCCGGCATAGTGCCCGAGCCGAGTAAGCCCTCTTTGGCTATGCCGCCAGCGCCAGCGCCGCCACCGAGCAGGCCTTTACCCATTTGCTCAACGCCCACTGCTAACACCACATCGTGTAGGCCTGCTTTAATGGAGGCCCATGCTTCGCGAAATGCTGTAGCTCCTGTAGCACAGGCATTTGCAACGTTGACCACGGGGATGCCTGTTTGACCGATCTCCTGAAGTAGTCGTTGACCAACCATGCCAGAAGCTTGGCCTAAATTGCCGCAGTACAATGCTTGTATGTCTTGGACGGTAAGACCGCAGTCATCTAAAGCCATGAGTGCGGCTTGCGCGCCGATTTGCGGTACGGTTCTATCCGGAAACCTGCCGAACTTGATCATATCTACGCCGACAATGTATGCGTCAGTCATGGTTATTCTCTCTCTATAAGCTGTATGAATTTCTTAAGTTATGCTCAGCCAAATCAGTTTGTTGGTTGAAAAAAGTAAGACAGATAGCCATTGCCTTCTTTATCTTTACGCCCTAATGCGTCGTCATAAATCACTTCTACTGGCATATCGAATGGGATACTGGCGGGATCTGGTTCTACATTTATTAGGTTACCTTTAATGCACGTGCCGTCGTCTAGGTCGACAATGGCGCTGATGTAGGGCACTTCTATACCTGGGAATGACCGATAGACGATTGAGTAGCTATAGAGCTTACCTGCGTTTGGTAGTGTTACCGCCTGCATTTGATCTCTAGACCCGCACTTAGAACAAGTATTCCTCATACCTAGAAACGTTGTATGGCACTCACCACATTTATGTCCCTCTAGGTACGGGTCGCCGTTTTCAGGAACCTTTAAGTAAGGTACTGCTGGTAATAGTTTTTTACTCATTAGTCGTTCTCTATTAGCTATCTATTTCTCAGCGTGGTATCAAAGCCCATGCACGTAGATTATTCCGAGATAGTACAGTGGGAGATTTGGTTGAGCTATAGAGTTGTGCAGAGTGCGATATAGCACCTTGTGCCTCTTTTGTGACATTTGTGGACAAACAAGCTTGCTAACAAGCTAGGGAAAATAGTTATGAAATCACTCAAAGTGAAGGATTGTATGGCTGCAAATTTACTAACTTTCAAGTTAACTACCAATGTTGTGGAAGCTATGGATTTGCTGCTCAAGCACGGTATTTCTGGTGTGCCGGTGGTGGACGACGAAGGCACATTGGTAGGTATTGTGTCGGAAGTGGATTTGATCCAAGTTGTCGTACAAGACAGTTATTACAATGAACCAGTGGGTATTGTCGCTGATTTTATGCGATCTAATGTCGAGACGGTGAGGTCAGATACTGACATTTTTACCTTAGCTGAAAAATTTATAAGAGAACACAGGCGCCGTTATCCGGTGGTGGATGATGGTGTTCTTGTGGGGCAGATATCGAGAAGAGATGTGCTGCGCGCAGCTTCTGAATTTCGTTCAAAAGCCAAAGGCTAACGTTTTCTGTCCTGCTCTAGCTTCTAGCTAAAGCTCTTAGCTAAAGCTCGCAATTAGAGCACAGACCTATAATTTGGCTCTGATGATCTCGTTTACCTGCTGGGGGTTGGCTTTACCTTGGGTCATTTTCATAACCTGACCAACAAAGAACCCCAGCATTTTGTCTTTGCCATTACGCAACTCTTCAAATTGCCCAGGGTTGTCGGCTATCAATTGCTCGACAATGCCTGTCAGCTCGCCGTCATCGCTGACTTGGGCGAGATTCATTTCGCTGATCAAATCGTCTACTGATTGCTCGCTATCAGCTTTATTCCATAATCCGTCAAACAATGCCTTGGCTGTTTTTGAGGACAGGGTTTGATCATCTAAACGACTGATTAGTACGGCTAGCTGCTGGGCTGAAACAGGGCTTGCGCTGATCTCAAGGTTGTTACGGTTGAGATAGGCAGATAAATCACCCATTATCCAGTTGGTAGCTTGCTTACTGTTGTTGCAAGTATTCACTACCGCTTCGAAATAGTCAGAGCGATCCAAGTCCGCACTTAGGCTGCGCGCATCGTATTCTGAAAGCCCAAATTCCTCTATATATCTTGCTCGCTTTGCGTCAGGCAATTCGGGCAGCGTCAGAGCGATCTTATCTACCAGTGCTTGGCTAAAGGTGAGCGGGAGCAAGTCAGGGTCTGGAAAGTAGCGGTAGTCTTCGCTAAATTCTTTACTACGCATAGAGCGAGTTTCATCGCGGTCTGGATCAAACAGGCGAGTTTCGCGCTCGATGATTCCGCCGCTTTCTAACACATCGATTTGTCTGCCAATCTCATAATCTATGGCACGTTCCACAAAGCGGAAGGAATTGATGTTCTTAATTTCGGTGCGCTCACCAAACTCTTCCTGTCCGTAAGGGCGAACAGATACGTTGGCGTCGCAGCGCATGCTGCCTTGGGCTAGGTTGCCATCGCAGATTTGCAGATACCTTACTAGTGTGTGCATTTGACGAAAATAGGCGGAGGCCTCTTTTGACGTGCGAATGTCTGGTTCCGAAACAATTTCTAGTAAGGGGGTGCCAGTACGGTTGAGGTCTATGCCTGTCTGACCTGGAAATAAATCGTGAATTGATTTGCCTGCGTCTTCTTCAAGGTGCGCGCGAGTAATTCCCACTGTGCGTTCTTGTCCGTCTTCTAACGCGATGACAATGGAACCCTCGCCAACAATAGGCGTTTCGAACTGACTGATTTGATAACCCTTAGGCAGGTCCGGATAAAAGTAATTTTTTCGGTCAAAAACTGAGTGCAGGTTGATTTTGGCGCCAATGGCTAAACCAAATTTAATCGCCATTTCTATAGCGCGTTCGTTGAGCACAGGTAATACGCCAGGCAAACCTAGATCTACTGCGCAAGCTTGCGCGTTAGGCTCGGCTCCGTAGCTGGTGCTGGCACCGGAGAAAATTTTACTGTTGGTGGCTAGCTGAACATGAATCTCTAGCCCAATGACACTTTCCCAATTCACGCTGATTCTCCTGGGTGGCGCTTATGCCAATCGGTAGCTTGTTGGAATTGTGCAGCTACACAGAGGATCGTATCTTCGCGAAAGGCTGGACCAATAAGCTGCATACCTATAGGTAGATTGTTGACAAAGCCGCAAGGCACAGACAGAGCGGGTAGGCCAGCAAGACTGGTAGGTACTGTGTACAGGTCTTGTTGGTACATAGCTATTGGGTCTTTGGCGTGCTCATTTAAGCTAAATGCTGGTGTTGGACAGGTTGGCGCAAGAAGTAGATCCACTTCTTCAAACGCTTTACTGAAGTCGTTGGCAATTAGGCGCCGAATTTTCTGTGCTTTAATGTAGTAAGCATCAAAGTATCCTACCGAGAGGGTATACGTGCCGGTCAAAATTCTTCGTTTCACCTCTTCGCCAAAACCTTCGTTTCTAGAGCGTTCATAGAGGTCCTGTAAAGAAGTTGGGTTTTCGCAGCGGTGCCCATAACGTACGCCGTCATAGCGCGAGAGGTTGGTGGAGGCTTCCGCTGAGGCGAGTACATAGTAAGTGGGTATTGCCGCTTTGGTGTGGGGCAAGCTTACTTCCTTGAACTTATGCCCATTTTTGGCGAGCTCTGCTTGCGCCGCTTCGATGATTTGGGCATTAGCCAAATTGTCGAAGTATTCTTTAGGCAAGCCGATTGTTAGTGGCTGGTCCAGTTTAGGAATGCCTTGATGTGCAATTGCGCGCAACCACTCATCTTCGCGGTTGGCGCTGGTGGAATCGCGTGGATCGAAACCAGCCATGTAGCTCAACATCAGACCAGTATCTTCTGCAGATCTTGTCATTGGACCTGCTTGGTCAAGGCTGGATGCGAAGGCAATCATACCGTACCGAGAAATACGCCCATATGTAGGTTTAAGTCCGGTAACACCGCACAAGGCGGCTGGTTGACGAATAGATCCGCCGGTATCTGTGCCAGTCGCACAGGCGACTAAACCATCAGCGACTGCAGCGGCAGAACCACCGGATGAACCGCCAGGTACCAACGAGCGATCCCAAGGGTTGGCTACTGGGCCGAAAAAACTGGTTTCATTTGAGGAGCCCATGGCGAATTCGTCCATGTTGGTTTTACCAACGGTGACAACACCAGCAGCATTGAGTCGATCAACGACCGTTGCATTGTAAGGTGCATGAAAATTGCTGAGCATTTTTGATCCACACGTAGTCAGCAGACCTTCTGTGCAAAAAATATCTTTATGGGCAATAGGGATGCCGGTAAGTGGGGTGGCATCACCCTTGGCTCTTTGTTCATCTGCGCGTTGGGCCTGATTCAGGGCGTGCTCACGAGCAATAGTGATAAAGCTATTGGTGTTGGTATTTCTTTGCTCAATATCATCTAAATGCGCGTTGGTTAGATCTACACTGGAATATTCACCAGCAGCTAATGCTGCGCTCATATCTCGCAACGAGGTAAATTTTTCTACTGCCACGATTTAGTCCACCACTCGAGGTACTAGGTAATAACCATCTTCGGTTCTTGGGGCATCCTTTTGAAACGTTTCTCTAGATACCGATTCTGAAACCACATCTGCGCGTAATAACTGCTCTGAATCCAAGGGGTGAGAAAGCGGTTCAATTCCGTCAGTGTTCACGCTTTGCATTGCATCAATCATGGCTATTATATTTTCTAGCTCTTGGGTTGTGTTGGCATGGTTTGACTCAGCAATAGCCAACCTGCCTAAGCGAGCGAGGTGGGTTATGTTTATATTTGAGTTATCTATATCGGTCATAAGCGCTTCATTCACTGCGGATTGCGAGGGTGGTTATTGGTTCAGACCATAGTGTAAACCAGGACCTCGAAAAATGCTGAATAGTTGTTAAGGCAAAGGTTATCTAAAGATGAATAAGACAATATTTTCACCTTAGTACTCAATATTGCGTATCCATAAGCGAGGAAATTCACAGCTTTTTTTGTACTTTGTATCGAGGTAAGTCAACGGAGCATTCGTAGACTAATACTTGCCACTTATTTACAGCCAAAATTGTTCACCGATTCCGTGCTTTTGTCCCGTGGAATGCCTATTATGGGGGTTTACCTAGTGGAAGATGCAGTAATGCTGAAGAATTTCCGTGGCCTATTTTCTCGAGACTTGTCGATTGATTTAGGAACCGCTAATACGCTTATCTATGTGCGCGATCAGGGTATCGTGTTGAATGAACCCTCAGTGGTGGCTTTGCGCATTAGTGGCAATCAAAAGAGTGTCGCTGCGGTGGGCTTAGACGCCAAGCGGATGCTCGGTAGAACCCCAGGCAATATCACTGCTATCCGCCCGTTAAAAGACGGTGTTATCGCGGATTTCCTAGTTACCGAAAAAATGCTCAAGTACTTTATCTCTAAAGTACACGAAAATTCCTTTATTCGGCCCAGCCCACGTGTGCTGATTTGTGTACCGTGCAAATCCACTGAAGTAGAGCGTAGGGCTATTCGCGAGAGCGCACTGTCAGCTGGTGCTCGAGACGTGCGTCTAGTAGAAGAACCCATGGCCGCTGCTATTGGCGCAGGTCTGCCTGTGCATGAAGCTGTAGGCACTATGGTGGTAGACATTGGTGGTGGTACAACTGAAATCGCCATTATTTCTTTAAACGGTGTCGTATTTTCCGAATCTGTTCGAGTCGGCGGAGACCGTTTTGACGAATCGATTGTTTCCTATGTCAGGCGTACTCAGGGAAGTCTAATCGGCGAAGCCACTGCGGAAAGAATTAAGCAGGAAGTTGGCGCAGCCTATCCGCAGAAAGATATCCGAGAAATTGATGTGCGTGGCCGTAATCTAGCTGAGGGTATCCCTCGTAGTTTTACGCTTAACAGCAATGAAATTCTTGAATCTTTGCAAGAACCTTTGTCCATGATTGTGCAAGCGGTTAAGGGCGCTCTGGAACAATGCCCGCCGGAATTAGCCTCAGACATTGCCGAGACCGGTATGGTTCTAACAGGTGGTGGTGCTTTGCTCAGAGATCTGGATGTATTACTTGCAGAAGAAACTGGTCTGCCCGTAATTATTGCTGAGGATCCGCTGACCTGCGTTGCCAGAGGCGGCGGTAAGGCGTTGGAACTCATGGATCAGACTGGTAATGCGGATTTGCTTTCAACCTCCTAGTAGGGCGATAGAGGCACTATCTATCACTAGATGTGGTTCACAGACGAGCTGGGGAAGAAGCCCAACGTATAAGCTGTAAAATGAGGGAGCTCGACAATTAAGACTCTGTTTGCGAAGCAGTCCGGTGCAGGCTTTATTCTGCTAAGCCTGCTTGGGATGTCTTTTGCTCTAATTTATCTAGATGCCTTCTGGAAACAAACACGCGATAATCAAGACCCTTCTCTCCTGCCAATTTATCAAATACTTAAAGATGCGCGTGCAGTGCTTTCCACTCCCGCCTCATATATCTATGCTCTCGCTGAAATTCCCTATACAACCTCCGATAGTGTGCAAGATTTGGCTGCCGACCGTTCTGCCTTGAATGCGGAAAATAAGCAGCTAAAAGCTACCTTGCTCATGCAATCGCTACAAGTTCAGCGTTACGCAGCACTAAAGTCCGAAAACGATCGACTCCGCGAGTTGTTGGGTTCGCGCAAAAAGCTGCCCGGTAATGCAGTAATTGCTGAAATTTTTGGTGCAGTACCTAACCCTTATACTCGCCAGGTGTTTATCGACAAAGGTAGCGATGACGGCATTGTTGATGGTTTAGGGGTGGTGGATGCTCAAGGTTTATTTGGACAAATTGTCAGCGTTGGGAAAACATCGAGTCGAGTACTTCTTGTCGTTGATCGAGATCACGCCGTACCGGTTCGCGTGAATCGCACTGGAACTCGACTAATTGCGGGTGGGACTGGTGAAAATACATCACTATTGTTGGAAAACGTGCCAATTTCAGCGGATATTGTGGTGGGTGATCTAGTCGAAACGTCGGGTTTTGGCGGCCGTTTTCCAGATGGTTATCCTTTGGGTGTGGTGTCTGCTATTTCTAATGGATCAGGGCTTACTTATGCTCAAGTGGAACTTAGACCAAGCGCACAGCTCAATAGCTCGGGCCATGTCTTAGTTATAATGTCACAGCGTCAGAATAACAACGCGCTAATTGATGGCGACAACCAGTCCAGTCGTAGAGAGATAGCCGCGCAATGAACTCTGGTCTAAGTATAGTTTTAACATTGAGTGTTTTGCTCAGTTTTGTATTAGCTGTGGCTCGTTTGCCTGGTGAAACTGTTACCGGGCTGAGTTACCTGAGGCCTCAGTGGATACTCTTGATTTTGTTTTTCTATTGTCAACAGTTGCCTTACCGAAGAGGCGTGTTTTTTGTTTTGCTATTCGGTTCCTCAAGGCATTCTGATGATCAAACAACCTATCGGCGCGGCGTTATCTTCATATGGTTCTTTGGATTTTTCGCTGATGTGGTGCTGAATGAACCTTTCGGTTTGAATGGTGCCATTTTTGCTTCTATTGCATTTTTTACATGGCGTTTTCATCAACGCCATCAAATGCAATCGACGGTGCAGCAGGCGATGATGGTTTTCCTAATTGTCTTTTTGGCTGAAGTTTTTCGCGCATTCGTCATGCATTTCGTTGCTGATCAACCTTGGGATATTCTGCCGCTTACCACCGCTCTTTCAAGCGCCATTTTATGGCCCTTTTTTAGCCGGCTCTTATTGCGCCTAATAGGTCCTGGATCTAATTAGTGGCACACTACCCGTCCCAGCAGTTAATTCTTTCTTCAAGTTCTCCTCGTCGTGCGGATTTGCTTAAGCAAATTGGCTTGCAGTTTTTGGTTCGCAAGCCAGAAGTAGATGAATCTCCGTTGCAAGGTGAAGTGTCCGAACACTACGTAGAGCGTTTGGCGTTGAGTAAATCAGCGGCTGGATGGTCTGCCGGTTATATTTCTCTTGGCGCGGATACAATTGTTACCCTCGAAGGTAGGCTTTTGGGTAAGCCCGTCAATGCTGAAGATGGGGTGGATATGTTGCTGTCGCTATCTGGTCGCGTTCACCAAGTACATACGGGAGTAGCGCTCTTTGATGGCGAGCGCAGCCAATCCATAGTTGTTACTAGCCAAGTTTCATTTTGTACAATCTCAGTTGCACAAGCCCAAGCTTATTGGCAGTCCGAAGAACCAAAGGATAAGGCTGGTGGGTATGGTATTCAGGGGCTTGGGTCGGTGTTTTGCAAAAAAATCGAAGGCAGCCATACGGGTATTGTTGGCTTGCCTATTCATGAGACCGAGGTTTTGTTACGCAGTTTTGGGTTAGATACGTGGGCTATGCGCGCAAATGTCTGAAGAATTGCTAATAAACGTCAACTCCTTTGAAACTCGCGTTGCGTTGATAGCTAATGGTGCATTGCAGGAAATTCATATGGCACGTGCAGGTGGTTATAGTGCCACTGGCAATATCTACCTTGGTAAGGTCGTGCGTATTGTTCCCGGTATGCAGGCTGCGTTTGTGGACATTGGCCTAGAGCGCCCTGGGTTTCTACATGCATCAGATATTCACTCTTCGCTCTTACTAACAGTCGGCGATACAGATGACTCTGCTGGATCTAATATCCGCAGCCTTTTACATGATGGACAAGATGTTCTTGTTCAGGTGCTAAAAGATCCGTTAGGCAACAAAGGGCCGCGCTTAACCACACGCGTTACTATCGCTGCCAAGTTTCTTGTCCTTACTCCCCATGACATTCACGTAGGGATATCTCAACGAATAGAAGACGAGAGCGAACGAACCCGCCTTTACCGCATATTAGGACCTCTTGTGGAGGAGGGTAGAGTTGGCGTAATAGCTAGAACACAGAGCGACGGGGTAGAAGCGAGCGTATTAGGTGATGACTTTGATCTGCTTCTGCGTATTTGGCAAAGTGTCCAAGTTGAGATAAAGAAAGCTAATGCACCAAGCGAAGTCTATGCGGAATTGCCCATTCAAAATCGACTTATTCGCGACTTAGTAGCTAAAACAACTCAACGTATTGCTGTGGATGACGAGAACACGTTGCAGCAAGTCCAAGAGTATCTACAGACTTATGCCCCGGAATATTTGCCGCGGCTAAATTTGTACCAAGGCGATGTTCCTATTTTTGAGCAATATGCAGTAGAGAGCGAGGTTGCTCGAGCGTTAGAGCCAACCGTGCGGTTACGCAATGGTGGCTCGTTAGTCATAGAGCAAACTGAAGCGTTGGTGAGCATTGATGTGAATACTAGTGGGTTCGTTAGTGGCTCAAATCTAGAAGAGACGGTGTTTACAACTAATGTTGAAGCAGCCCTGAGTATTCCACGGCAGCTGCGTCTGCGTAACTTGGGCGGTATTATTGTTATAGACTTTATCGACATGTCTGAGCCAAGACATCGCCAAGAAGTGTTAGAGGTTTTGCAGCAGGGGCTGAATGAAGATCCTTGCAAGACTTTTTGTGACGACTTTTCCCATTTGGGTTTGGTATTGATGAGCCGCAAGCGCACGCGAAAAAGCTTAGAACAGACAGTTTGCGAACCTTGTGATACATGTTCTGGAACCGGGCTTGTCATTTCGGCTGAGTCCACTTGTATGAATATATTGCGTGAAGTGTTTGCGCAGAACTCAGGCCTAGAATTGGGTGAAAGCAAAGGTGAGTATTTGGTTACAACTACAGGTGCCGTTATTGAGCGTTTCTTAGGCGAGGATGCCAGTTTTCTCGCTCAGGTTTCCGCTGCGATAGGTTGTACCATTAGGTTCCAAAATGACCCAAAAATTTCTGGCGGTCAGTTCGACATTCGCTTTCTAGATAACCCGGCATAGTATTAGTGATGAGAGAGTTGGAAATACACTTTCACCCGATGCTTTGGAGTTTGGCGTTTTTGAGTAGTGGTGTCGTAGATCGTTTGCAACCATTTAGCCGATGGTGGCTGCGATGAATTTCGCTCAGTTGATTAGCGCCTTGGTTCGCGCGGTATTATATTCGGTTACTACGCTAGCGGTAGTCGTTGCGCTGATTCTGAGCCTAGGTCGAGTTAGCGCAAATTTCGTTGCGGGCTTTTCGGTAGAAATCAATGAGACGTTGTCGCCACTAAACGTGGAAGTTAGTGATATAACTGCATCTTGGCGCGGGGTTAATCCAGTATTCGGCGTGGCTCGCCTCACATTCAACTCGGGTTATGTAGAAGAGTTAGAAGTAGAAGTTGATTTGTTGCAGAGTCTTTTGGCAGGGGCCTGGGTTCCCAAGCTGCTTTATTGGCAGCAGCTTCGAGTATATGTTGATCAATCCGCCCAAGGGTGGCAGCTTAGGAATCAGGGCGACGTTTCATTACCCTTTGATCTCGAAAAGATTATAGCTCACGGCGGCAGAATTATTGGTGATGTAGAAGTAGTACTGACCCCCGTCGCAGCCTCTGCTCAAACCTATATTTTTCTTATCGATCTCGTTAATGATTCCGATACTCAGTTTGCTTACGTGCGAGCTGCATTACAAGATTCTGAAGATCCGCCATTGACCATAGGTTACCTGCGCGAGAATAGTGAGTTTTCAGCCGGTATGTTGGCAGAGCAATATTTTGCTGGGGGAAGTCTCGCTGTGCCTACCGGCATGGTCGCAGACAGCAGTTTGCTAGTGTCTTTAAGCAACGGCTATTTAAGTATCATTGATGGTGTGAACACTACTGGACATACTAATGTGCGAGTCGTCGCTTCCCAATCGGCGGGGCTGACAGATATGTTGGGTGCGGATTTCACTTTGAGTTTGAAAAGCTTAGACAATCACTTTGTCGGCGCCCTATCCGAAATTTCATTATTCAATGCCTCGCAAGCAATAAATTTAGCAGACTTCCTTGTACGCCTAGATTTTGGCAGTGATGAATTATTTAAAGGCTCAGAGCTAATGCCGAATGTTCGGGCTTGGTCTGCAGGATTAGATGTAGGTCAAGTTAGCCGTATGGTCCAAGATAGCGCAGAGCCATCCAGCGTGTTGTGGGAATGGTTTAGCGCATTAGGTGCCACGGGAGATGTTAAAGATCTTCACCTATTTTCGAATTCCGAAATTTCATTAGGCTACGCTGCGGATGTTGAGAATATTAGATTCCAAGGATATCGCGGTGTGCCGACGTTAGATAATGGTGGCGGAGAAGTTTGGGGTGACACTGGGCATGTTGGGTTTGCTGTCCGCGGTCAAGATATGACGATGCTATTTCCGGACCTATTTTCACAAGCGTGGTTGCTGGACGAAGCACAGGGAATGTTATCGCTTATCATTCGGCCGGGATACCTTGCCCTGCGGGGAGAGGATATTACCGCCAAGCGTGGCGACTCGACAATTTTTGGTGAGTTTGCTACTACTAGACCGCTAGCCAAATATGAGCAAAGGGTAGCTGTTCAAGTCAACGTCGATACCGCAGAGTTAGCTGATGCCCAAAGTTATGTACCGTATAAACTTAGTTCAGGGTTGTATAACTGGCTAAAGACCGCGCCTAAACAGGGTCGTTTTGACAATGTCGAGTTGGCTCTGCAAGGGCAGATTCACCGTCAACCCAAACGCAAATTTGACCGCCGGTTTGAACTAGCCGGTGATTTTAGTTCTGTAGAAATGCGCTACTTACCGGAATGGCCGGTCATTTCTGAGGCGCATGGTCGATTAAAAGTGATGGGGCAAGAGACTGCGGTTGAAGTTGTGAAGGGTCAATCTCTAGGTGTTGCGTTTACCCAAGCGACTGCATTTGTTAATCCCGATGGCATTATATCGTTAGATTTTGTCGCGGCTCCAACTGCTGCTGCGGCACTATATTTCATTCGTTTTTCGCCATTGCAAGATTCATTGTCCTTTGTAGAAGATGATTGGCGGACAATGGGCGATGGCATTATTGATTTAACCGCGCACCTAGAAGTTCCATTAGCTCGAGACTCGGCTGATACAACTAATAAGCAAAGTGGTACAGCTGCTCCCGTAGAATTCAATCTGGCGAAATCAGGCATAGTGGCAAATCTGAGTATGCAGATTTCTGCTGTCTCCATAGACATGCCTAGTTACAAATTAGCGATCAATGACATAACTGGCCCTGCGAATTTTTCGCTACCACACCATTTTCACGGACAGTTGAAAGCTTCAATGTTTGGTCGGCCTGCGCTGATTCAGTCGGATAGCGATGCGCAGTGGCTGAATATAGGCATAGATGGATATATCGATGCGGACGAAGCGTTAAACCTTATGAGTGTCGATGCACCCTCAATTTTAAGGGGCGAAACGGAGTTTTCTTCGCAGCTTAATCTATCAATGGGCGGCAATATAAGTAACTTGGTGGTCAATACGGACTTAGTCGGTATGCAGGTGAACCTTCCTGCGGAGTTCGGCAAAACCAGCGACGCTGCAGAGGCAAGCGAATTTGTCATAACGTTTTTGCCTGCGGTTCAGCAAGTTGGCTGGCAATATAAGAGTACTAATGGATGGTTGCGCTTGCCTAGCGGTAGTCAGGAAATCTCTTCTGGCAATGAACTTCTCGGTCGCGTTGGAATATCTGCGCTACCGCAAGGTTTTAATCAAACGCTGGAAGGTTTCGAGGTGTCGGGGCAAATGCCACTCTTGGATATCGACGACTGGGTATCAGATGATGGCGAGGCTACCTTTGATTTACCCTTCGATTGGCGGATCAATCAGCTTAATATTGACGAGTTGGTTGTTGGTGAGTTTGCCTTCCAAGATGTTCAGCTAGGTGGCCGCCGCCAAGCTGAGGAGTTAGTTTTTGACCTGAGTGCTGAAGATATCATTGGCCGTATCGATTTGACGGATAGGCAAGTCCTTGGCGTAGATTTGTCCTATCTGCACTTGCCTGTGGTAAGCCCACTTGACGAAGATCAAGACTCAACTGTAGATCCAATGTCTATCGAGTTAGGAAAAGTTCTTCCCCGCGCCCAAGTGAAAGTTGGCTCCCTACACCTTGGAGGTGAATCCTTTGGCGCATGGGTTTTCGATATAAAGCCCGAGAGTACGGGCGTTCGTTTTGATATCGAAGCTGTCGATGTAAAGGGCGTGCATATCAGAGACAGCGTTGCTTTTTGGGATTTAGAAAAGGGTCGCACATCTTTTTCAGGCACAGCGGTCTTTGACGACCTATTCACTACGTTGCCGCAATGGGGCTACGTGCCTGTAGTGGAAACTGAGTTTGCGCGAGTTGCAGGGAATATATCTTGGCCTGGATCTCCTGCAAATTTGGATGTCCTTCACGGTGAAGGTGGCATTACGATCTTGGCTAAGAACGGTAGATTTCTAGATGTTGAGGCTGAAGGTGGTTTACGGTTAGTGAGTTTACTAAATATCTCGGCTTTGGCGAAACGCATTAACCTAGATTTCTCTGACGTTGTGGATGAGGGCATTAGCTTTAGTCGTGTAGGGGCAGATATCCAATTAGAAGATCAGCAGTTATCGTTTAATAAGAATCTGCTGGTAAATAGTACGTCGTCTACTTACGAATTAGGTGGGACGGTGGACCTTCGTGAAGGTACTTTGAAGAACGAGATGATTGTAACTTTACCGGTCAGTGAAAGCCTGCCTTGGTACGCTGCCTATGTCGCTATTGCAAACCCATTGGCTGGAATTGGGGTAGCTATTGGTGAGCGTATTTTGCGTAAGCCAATACAACGAATGAGTAGTGCGAAATTTACAGTGGACGGACGTATCGACGACCCAGAGGTGAAATTTTTGACGCTTTGGGGGGAATCCATTGATGCCATGCCTGATGCGGGGGAGCGGCTCTCGCCAGATTTACTTGATCCGCGCAAAAGCGCAAAAGACGAAACACAGTAGCAATACACTCGAGGGAAGCAGGACCATTGTTAGACTTAGATGCTAATCAGCGGCGCTTCGCGTTAAAGTGTAGAACTTCATAATAAAACTTATACCGAGCAAAAAATTAGCTATGAGCGATTTAGTCAGTCAAGCCGAAGAAACCCTACTGAAAAGCAAAGGTATGGCCTTTGCTGAGATAGAACAAACAGTATTTGATTTGCTGAGTCGAGAAATTGATTATGGCGAAGTGTACGTACAAAGCACACGATCTGAGTCTTTTGGTCTGGAAGATGGCATAGTCAAAGAAGGTGCGTTTTCTGTGGATGCAGGCATTGGCGTAAGAGCGCTAGCTGGGGAAAAGACAGGCTTCGCCTACAGCGAAGATATTCGTTTGGACGGATTACAGCAGGCGGCAAAGGCAGCTCGCTCAATTGCCAAGAAAGGCTCTAGCCGCAACGCTCCTGCGTATAACGCCACACAGTATCCCGCCTTATATGAAGGCGTAGATCCAATCTCAAGCTTATCCGACGCGGAAAAAGTTGTACTGCTCAGGCAGGTAGATAGTGTTGCACGAGCTCAAGATCCACGTGTTAAAGAGGTCAACGTGCGTATCTCAGCCAGTCACGAGTCTATGTTAGTAATGGCCAGCGACGGCACCTTGGCAGCAGATATTCGACCACTAGTGCGCCTGGATGTATCTGTCATTGTACAAAACGGTGACCGCCGTGAACGCGGTAGTGCCGGTGGTGGTGGCAGGCGCAGCTTACTTTCTTTAGGCGAAGGTGATTGGGCCGGAGATTTAGCTAAAGAAGCCGTCCGTATGGCGCTCATTAATTTGGAAGCCGTTGATGCACCGGCTGGACCTATGCCGGTGGTCCTAGGTCCAGGATGGCCTGGGGTATTGCTGCACGAAGCGGTTGGACACGGCCTAGAAGGTGATTTTAATCGTAAAGGTAGTTCTGCTTTTTCCGGTCGTGTGGGAGAACAAGTTGCGTCTACTTTATGCACTATAGTCGATGACGGAACTATGCAAGGACGTCGCGGATCTCTATCTGTGGACGACGAAGGCACACAGACGCAGTCAACAGTGCTGATTGAAGATGGCATTCTCAAGGGCTACATGCAGGACAAATTGAACGCCCGCTTAATGAACGTAGCACCCACCGGCAATGGTCGTCGGCAGTCGTTTGCGCATGTACCTATGCCAAGAATGACTAATACTTACATGTTGCCTGGGCAAGATTTGCCTGAAGACATTTTGCGTTCAGTGAAGAACGGTGTTTACGCCGTGAATTTTGGCGGCGGCTCGGTAGACATTACATCTGGGCGCTTTGTTTTTTCCGCCACCGAAGCGTACCTAATTGAGAATGGTAAGGTTACAGCGCCTATCCGTGGAGCTACTCTAATTGGTAGCGGGCCAGAGGTGATGAATAAGGTCTCTATGGTCGGCAATGATTTAAGTTTAGATGGTGGTGTTGGAGTCTGCGGCAAAGACGGTCAATCTGTTCCTGTAGGGGTGGGCCAACCGACTTTGAAAGTTGATGAAATTATTGTTGGGGGCACTCAAGCCGGTTAATTGGGCCGCATGCTCATGTGAGTATGAGCGAGGGAGCACTGGGTCGGTTTTTTAAGTTAGTCGACAGTGGCGCTGTCGCGTATAAATTTGAACAGAATTTTTAGTGCGCGTTTGTGCGCGTCGCTTGGATGCTCGCCACTGTTTGGTTTGGACGCACCAGCTTTGACAACAACTTGACGTAGTTGTTGTCGATCTACCTGGGGGTATTGATTGATAAAATCCGTCATAGTTTCAGGGTTTTTGACTAAGCGGTCGCGCCATTGCTCAAGTTGGTGAAAGAAAGTGCGGGCATCGTTAGATTGACCCTCTAAATCCGCTAGCTGTTTTTCTAAAGCTTCGGTATCGATTTTGCGCATGAGTTTGCCAATGAATTGCAGTTGGCGGCGACCGCCTTCTCGACTAGATATGCGTTGGTGGGTGGCGACCGCTTGGCGGAGCTCTACAGACATTTGAATGGTAGCCAATACGTCTGGCTTCATTTCGGTCAGTTTACGACCAACAAGTTGTAATCTTTCAGCTTCACGTTTGCGTGCGGTTTTGGATAGGTCTTCAGACATTTTTAACTTTTTTGGAATAGTTCATTGGATTTTATAGATCATCAAACAGAATTGACGGAACTTGTGCAAGATATTCTTACTGAAGCAAAGCAGCAAGGTGCAGACCAAGCTGAAGTCTCCGTAAGTATGGATCAAGGTCTAGGTGTTAGGGTGCGCAAAGGCGAACTTGAAAACTTAGAATTCAATCAAGACCGGGGTTTTGGCATAACCCTCTACTATGGTCAGCGTAAAGGCTCAGCCAGTACAACAGACAGCAGCTTAGATGCTATTCGCGACACGGTAAAGGCAGCCAAAAATATTGCCCAACATACGCAAGAAGACGAGTGTAGTGGTTTAGCGGGTAAGTCGTTAATGCCTGCCCAAGCTATGGATTTAGATCTATATCACCCTTGGGTAATCGAGCCGGAAGAGGCTGCCCAACTAGCCATAGAATGTGAGGCAGCGGGTCTGCGGGTAGATGACAGGCTGATCAATTCTGACGGCGCAGAAGTGAGTACTCAGCAGGGCTTGCGGGTATACGGCAATAGTCACGGCTTCATAGGTAGCTACTCGGGGACACGGCATAGTTTGAGTTGCGTGCTTATTGGCGAAGATAACAATGGTATGCAGCGTGACTATTGGTACTCGCTAGCACGTAATAGTAGTGGGTTAGAAAGTGCGTTAGCAGTTGGCGAAGAGGCAGGACGCAGAACTGTTGCGCGGTTATCTCCGCAAAAAGCGCCGACCGGGAATTTCCCTATTTTGTTGTCACCTCAGTTAGCTAGTGGGTTGCTTGGCCATCTGCTCGGGGCAATTGGCGGTGGAGCCCAATATCGTAAAGCTTCGTTTTTGCTCGACAGCGTGGGTTCGCAAGTCTTACCCAATTGGATGAGCTTGCGGGAAGATCCGCATATTCTCGGTAGTCTAGGCAGTGCCTATTTTGACGGTGATGGCGTGGCAACGCGGATTAACGATTTTGTGATCGACGGGGTCGTTGATCGCTACATCTTATCTAACTACTCAGCGCGTAAATTGGGTATGCAAACCACAGGTAATGCTGGCGGCGTGCATAACCTCGATATCATCGCTCCCCAGCAAAGTCATGCCCAGTTGCTCAAGCAAATGCACACTGGCCTGTTAGTCACAGAATTGATGGGTCAGGGTGTGAACGCAGTGACGGGAGACTATTCTCGTGGCGCTTCAGGTTTTTGGGTTGAAAATGGCGAAATCTTGTATCCGGTAGATGAGCTGACTATCGCGGGTAACCTCAAAGATATGCTCTTGAATATCGTAGCCATTGGCGATGATGTTGATATGCGGGGCAATATTCGAGCGCCAAGCATGTTACTTGATGCCATGACAATCGCCGGTCAATAGTAAGTATTTCAGTCCTAGGCGTAGACTAGTGTAGCTAGACCTAGAAATACAAAAAAACCGGTAATGTCGGTGATGGTGGTTAAAACAACACCGCCGGCAATGGCTGGGTCAATGTTCATCCTTCGAAGCAGGCTTGGAAGCAAACTACCAGCGATGGCTGCCACCAGAATGGTGACCATCATGGCTGTTGCAATAACGAAGCCTAGCAAGGTGTCTGAGAAGACTGTTGCGGCTGCGACTGCTACCAATGTCGCCCACAGCAGTCCATTTAGGGCTGCCACAACGAACTCCCTGTTGAGCATCCACAACAAGTTGTTTTTACCAATTTGCCCCGTTGCTTGTCCCCTGATCACCAAGGTTAGGGTTTGCGTGCCTGCAATACCCCCCATGCTGGCAACCACCGGCATAAGTACCGCTAGCGCCACAACTTTAACGATGGCCTCTTCAAACAGATGAATGACGCCAGCGGCCATTAACGCAGTGAGCAAATTGATGCCAAGCCAAACGGCGCGGCGACGCACCGCTTTGTGCACTGGCGCAAATGTATCTTCATCTACATCTAAACCGGCTTGGGCCAAGACAGCTTCTTCGGCATCTTCAATAATTACGTCGACAACATCATCGATGGTAATACGCCCTAGGAGTATTCCGTTGTCGTCTATAACTGGCGCCGAAATAAGGTCGCGCTCGGAGAATATTTTTGCCACCGCCGCGTCAGTCTCCGCCACATTTATTGCTGCTACATCGCTGGCCATGATTTCTCTAACGGTCACCGTTGGGTCTGAGGTGAGCAGTTTTGCTAAAGGTAGTATGCCTACATATTCATCCGCACTGTTTACGACTATTAGTGAGTCAGTAGATTTCGGCAGATCTTTGCGCAGGCGTAGGTATCTTAGGACCAATTCGATTGCGTGGCGCGGGCGCACCGTTATGGTGTCAGTATCCATCAACCCTCCGGCACTGTCCTCTGGATAAGACAATACCGATTCCACTCGAGCACGGTCTCGAGCGTTCAGATTTTCCAACACTTGGTGGGTTATAGTCGCGGGTAGTTGCTGCAAAATATCAGCAAAGTCATCAGTGTCGAGATCTTCTGCTGCCGCCACTAATTGCGCGGTATCCATCGCCTCGAGGAATTCTGCGCGAACATCTTCGCGCAGGTACTGCAAACTCTGATTGCGCGCTTCGTCGTCTAGTAACTGCCAGATTACTCGCCTAGTATTCGGTAGGTTAGCCTCTAACGCCATTGCAACTTCGTTAGGACGTAACGAGGTTAGCAGGATTTTAGTTTCATCTACACTGCTGCGACCTAGACCGCGCAGAATATCCTCTAGCTGTTGCTGGTCGGCATTTATCACTGACTTTCTAATTCGCCAAAACCTGCACTTATAAGATCGCATAGAGCTTTGAACGCAAGGTCTTCATCGGCACCGTCCACCCGAAGACCTATCTGGGTGCCGACCGGCGCACCCAACAATAAAAGTTTCATAATACTCTTGCCATCTACTTCGTTGTCGTTCGCGACAAGGGTAATAGTAGATTCAAAATGCTTGGCAGCGTCCACGAACTTTGATGCAGCTCTTGCGTGTAAGCCAAGTGGATTGATAATGGTGAGGACGGTTTCTAACATGGGTTCTCTAGTATTAGTAGACGCGATAGGCATAGTAGCGGGAACTAGGGAAAAGAGGCAGCATTTATCTAATGCGTGTTCTTAATACACGGGTTTCTCTTGTTCCAATAAATCAATGCGTTGCCGTTGGGCACACTGGAGCAAAAGCTCGCGGTGGTGCAACGTTTACAGATTACTTTAGCTTAAGGCGTTCCAGCTCACGGTGGCGTACCAAGACATTCTCATACTGTTGCATGAAATAGGCGGCCAATTTTTCGGCCATATAGACACTACGATGCTGTCCTCCGGTGCAGCCAATACCAATTGTCATATAAATTCTTTCGTTGGCTTCAAAGCGTGGAATCCAACGTTCGAGTAACCCTGATAGTTCAGCAAACATCTCATTCACCATGGGTTGGTCGTTTAGGTATCCTTCAACTTCTTGGTTAAGACCGGTGAGTGGCCGGAGTTTGGGTTCCCAATGAGGGTTCGGTAGACAGCGCAAATCAAAGACGAAGTCGGTATCTACTGGAACACCGTGCTTAAAGCCGAAGGATCGAAACACTAGACTGATAGAAGACTCTTCACGTAACAAAATACGCTCTTTGATCAATTCGGTGAGTTGTTTGCCGCTGATGTGTGTTGTATCAATGATTAGGTTAGCGAGGTCGGCAATGCTACCGAGTATTTGAGCCTCCATATCAATGGCTTGGCGCAGGTCAATATCAGAGGTCGTTAATGGGTGTTTACGCCGTGTTTCGCTGAATCTTTTTACTAGCGAAGGACCTAGTGCATCCAAATAAATTATCTGCCTCTCAATAGAAGTGTTTTCTAACTTCTTTAAGATATCTGGGAAATTTTCTAAGGACCTGCTGCGTGCGTCAATGCACACAGCAAGCTTTGTATCAGTTGAATCCTCGGTCAAGTGCTCAAGAATTAGTGCTTCAAGAAGGCCAATGGGCAAATTATCTATACAGTTGTAACCCGAATCTTCTAACGCTCGTACTGCAGTAGATTTTCCCGATCCTGAACGGCCGCTGATGATGATTAGTTTCATTAGCTACTGTTCGCGCCGACAACGTTAGCTTGTGTAGCTATTTCGCCTTCTATCGAAAGCATTGTTGCGCGCAGTTCTTCATCCGTATTCGCGGCCCGGAGCCTTTGCCTGAAAGTGCTTTCGCCAAAAATATGCGCGAGGACTGCTAATGTTTCCAAATGGGCTGTATTTTCGTTTTTAGGCACTATAAGAACAAAAATTAGGTCAACCGGTTCGCCATCTATGGACTCGTAATCTATGGCTTCGCTTAGTGAAACAAATGCTCCCTGCATTTTTTCGCAGTTCATGCGGCAGTGGGGTATGGCGACACCGTCCCCAAACCCAGTACTCCCTAAGCGTTCTCGCTCCATCAGACCGTCATAAATTTCGTCCGTGGAGCTTTCCTCATCATTAGAATCCTTTGCTAGGGATTCAGCCACCAACTGCAGAATTTTTTTGCGGCTATGGCCGGCAAAATTACTGTGTACCTGTTCTGGCTCTAGGAGTTCTGCAATTGAAGGCATAAGTGAAAAGGCTCTTTTCGGTCAATTAAATTGGGTGGTTTGGTGTTCTTTCGTGGCTGCCATTATGACGTGCTACGGTTTTTTCTTTGTGTTTGAGCAACTGCCGGTCGAGTTTGTCTACGAGCTGATCTATGGCGGGATACATGTCTGAGGCGTCGGCATTGGCAAATAACTCTGCACCAGGTACGTGGGCAGTGGCTTCAGCCTGATGGGCCAATTTTTCTATATTTAGGACAACGTGAACTTGTGTTATCTGGTCTGAATGCCTTTCTAGTTTTTGAAATTTTTCTCGAACATAAAGTTGTAGTGAGTCTGTGAGGTCAATTTGGTGGCCGGTGATATTAAGCTGCATTGCTAATCTCCTTTTGTTCCAATGAATCCTGCATTTGCAGAACACAGTTGTTGCTCACTAGGTTGCGTACACTGACTAGATGAGTTGCTTGCGCTCATTAGACGGTGGAATCGAAAGAGATTCTCGATATTTTGCTACCGTTCGTCTAGCAACAGTGATGTTCTGCTCCTGTAATATTACGGCGATTTTGCTATCACTCAATGGTTTTCTTGGATTTTCTTCTGCGGTAAGCTTTTTGATTATTGCGCGTATTGCTGTGCTGGAAACTTCCCCACCACTCGCGCTGCTGACATGAGATGAGAAAAAGTACTTCAGCTCATACAAGCCTCTAGGGGTTGCCAAATATTTGCGATTAGTCACGCGTGAAATTGTCGACTCATGCAGTTCAACTTGCTCAGCAATATCTGCAAGAATTAGCGGCTTCATGGCCTCTGGCCCGTGTTCTAAGAAATCTTGCTGCACCTCAACAATTTTTGTAGCAACTTTGAGCAGCGTGTCATGTCTGGTTTGCAAGCTTTTCAGGAACCAGCGAGCCTCCTGCAAATTGTCCTTAATGAAATCTTTATCAGCGCCCGAACTTAGATTTTTTACGTAGCCAGCGTACGTATCGTTGATGCGCACTTTGGGCAGAGTTTCTGGGTTGAGTTCCACCAGCCAGCGATTGTTGTGTTTTCTAACCACAACATCAGGTAAGACAAAATCTGAATCTGCTGTGTCAAAGGCAGCGCCGGGTCTGGGTTGTAGTGTTCTGATTAGGGCGACGATTTCCCCAAGCTGCGATTCTGGCAGGCGTGTACGTTTGACTAGGTTGGCAAAGTCTTTAGCACCTAATAAGTCTAAATGCTGGTCAACAATATTGACGGCCTCGCTTAGCCATTTGGTCGCCGGATCTAGTTGTATCAATTGCAGTAGCAGGCATTCTTGTAAATTGCGTGCTCCTACCCCGATGGGATCAAATTGCTGCACGCGCTCCAAGATATTTGTAATGTCTTGGGTACTGACCTGCTCTAACTCTGGCAGATTTGGTTCATATAGTGTCGTGCGAATTTCTTCGATACTGGTGCTGAGCATACCGTCTGTATCGATGGCATCAATAATTGCCATGGCGACTACTCTGTCCGACGGCGCCATTGGAGTTAAATTAAGTTGCCACAGGAGGTGGTCGATAAGGCTAGGGTCGCTGACGTTGTTAGCGCCTGGGTCTAGGTCAAAGTCGCCGCTAGCTGGCCCTGGAGCGGGTGCCTGTGGATAGACGTCTTCCCAAGATGAGTCCACTTGTAAGGTTTCACCCATTGGCTCGGAAAGCTGCGAACCCAGATCTTGCTCTAGGTCTTGTGGATCGGGAAAGTCGTCGGCTGGGCCTGGATCACTAGCAAAATTGTCATAGTCATCTGTATTGTCATCAACCTCTGGCAGGTTATCCCCCCAATCCTCTTCAACCTCGAGTAATGGGTTGCTGTCTAGGGTGGTCTGAATTTCTTGGCTAAGTTCCATCGCCGAAAGTTGTAAGAGCTTTATCGCTTGTTGCAATTGAGGCGTCATCTTCAATTGCTGGCCAAGCTTCATGGAAAGGGACTGTTTCATGAACTAGGGTGCGCTCTGAGTCGCGCGATACGCGTTCGTCCGCAAGAATATGCAGCTTATTACTGGTAATAGGGTGTTTTCGAATGCGACTTCTTTTTGGTTTTTTAGGTGCATGTCGACTCAAGGCTCATGATACTTCTCGATTTCCCTTATGCTATGCGCCAAAGCCCTCACCAAGATAGACCTTTTGTACAATTTTGTTCGACAAAATTTCCGCTGGCTGACCCTCAGCTATGATGTGTCCTTGATGAACAATATAGGCTCGGTCGCAAATATCTAGGGTCTCTTTGACATTGTGGTCCGTAATTAGCACACCGATGCCGCGTTTCGCTAGGTCTATAATTTCGTCTTTGATGTCATTTACTGATATTGGATCAACACCAGCAAAAGGTTCATCGAGTAAAATGAATTGCGGATTGCTGGCTAATGCTCTGGCAATTTCTAGGCGCCGTCGTTCGCCACCACTGAGGCTTTGTCCAAGGCTTTGGCGCACTGGTCCCAAGTTAAACTCCGCGATCAATTCTTCTAGTCGAGCTGTACGCTGCTGGGCATCAAGTTCCTCATTGAGTTCCAGAATAGCGAGAATATTGTCTTGGGTAGACAGAGTCTTAAAAACACTGGCCTCTTGGGGCAGGTAGCCGATGCCAGCCTGAGCTCTTTTGTGCACTGGAGCAGCAGTTAGGTCAGTTGTAGCTAAAGTGATTGTGCCAGAATCAGGCTTAATCAATCCCACTAGCATGTAGAAACAGGTGGTTTTACCCGCGCCATTAGGCCCAAGTAAGCCGACAATCTCGCCCTTATTTACGCTTAACGAAACATCCTCTAAAACCGTAGTGGAAGCATAGGATTTGCGTAAGTGTTGGGCGGATAAAGTTTGCATTATTTAGCGGTAGTGTCTTTGGGCAACGCTGGATTGATAGTGGCCTTGGGCAGTAACAGTTGCATCTGTACTCTTTCTTGACCCGCCTGGTCCCCAGCTTCTACTTCTCCACGTAGGATGTCATAGCGAATCGAAGGGCTGCTGATGATATTGCTGCCTTGGGTGAGTTTGGCGCTACCGGCTAGTTCTAGCTTATTGTCTTCAGGGAAGTAAATGATTTTTTCAGCTGAAGCAGCCGTTGCAAAGGAGCGGCCTTTACTCTGATCAGCGTCTTGGCGGAATCTTGCCGGGGAACCTGATGTTGTGATGAGTTCTACTTTATCTTGTGCAAGGTTGACTAAAAGTAGCTCGCCGTTAATTGCCACACTGTCCATTTTGGCTTCAACATCACCTGTGTATGTAATCGTATTATTGGCTTTGTTAAATTCCGCGCTAGCACCTTCGATAATTATTTCGCCAACTGCCCCGGAACTTTCAGCGTAGCTTGCGCTGGCGCAAACTAACAATGCTAGAGAGATTACATGCTGTTTAAAAATCATTAGATTCTCTCTTCTAGGGTCGGGGTCGGGGCAAGTGTGCTTCTTACCCTTTGTTGGGAATTTTTTGGAAACTCAATACGCCCATTGGCAAGGTCAATGTACACGCCAAGTGCTTGTGTGCGAAAAATAGGAGTCTCAACAATAACCATTTGCTTTGTGTGGGCTGTTTGTAAGTTAGGGTAAACGCTTAATTTCTCACTGCGCATACGCACGTAATCCTCACCGCTAAGGTATTGAGTTACAGAAACAGTACCCTGAAGGCTCACCAGCTTTTCGCTCTTGGTTTTGTCCTTCTTGCTTTCGCCAATGTTTGAATTTTGGCTTGTGCTGCTGATAAGTCCGCTTTTCGCTTTTATGATCCATGGCGGAGAATCTGGGTTGTTCAATGTAATAGAGGGTTCTTGTAGGTCCGTGGATTTGTCCACCAAGTACTGTTGCATTGACGCTGCCTCTACCTGGTACCGCACGCTGCCGTCAGTAGAGAAGGTTTGCAGAAGCATATTTTTGCCGAAGCTATCTGGTGTCCGTTGAGCGGGCTGGTCGGTATCAATTTGTGCGCCAAAAGGGGCTGCTTGCTGTAAATTTTGGAAAGAGTTCGGCATAAATATAGCCAACAAAATCAATGCCGACAAAATTAGGGCTGCAAGCTTTGCATGTTTGCTGTGAAAAAAAGTTTCCAATACCGTAGACAAATTCTGCCTATTAGCCATCGACATTAGCCGAAATCCCATTTGCCTTGAGCCTTGAGTATAAGCTCTGCTAATTCTAATACCACTCCTGTACCGCCAGTCCTTTGAGTGACAAAGTCTGCTTTGTCGATTACCACTGGGTGGGCGTCGGCTACTGTTGCGCGCAAGCTAATGCTGGGGTGGTTAAAAAGTTGTAGGTCTTGAATGTCGTCCCCAATTGCGCAGAGGCCTTGAGCCGGGAAACCGTTTTCAATCAGAGATTGCAGTGCTGCAGTTTTCGAGTCTGCGCCTTGCACGATATGGGTAATACCCAGTTCTTCAGCGCGCCTAGTGACCATGCTTGATTGGCGTCCAGTAATGATTGCTAACACAATACCTTTGCTAGCCAATAGCTTGATACTGGCTCCATCGCGGACATGGAATTGTTTGGTTTCAACGCCAGCATCGTTGTAGATAATTCGTCCGTCGGTAAGAACCCCGTCTACATCGAAGATTATGCCTTTGATAGATTTCGCTAACGATTCTGTGGACATAGATTATGCCTGTTGAATTAGTAGAAGGTTGTAACCCATCCATGCCATCAGCATGACTGCGCCTTCAAACCGGGTTATGACAGCTCTAGAATTGATACCGTAGGCAAATAGCGCCAGCATTAGCGTAAGAGCAAGCATTAAGCCGCTGTCTCGCCAAAGTGCCGCGTAATTCATATCCGTTGCGTTAATCAACCCAGGCACAGCTAGTACAGCGAGTATGTTCAAAATGTTTGAGCCAACAACATTACCAATAGCAATATCTGGTTGGCCTTTGAGGGCTGAGCCTACGGTTGCCGCTAACTCGGGTAAGCTGGTGCCAACCGCAACAATAGTTAAACCAATGATCATATCGCTCACACCTAACGTGCTGGCTATGTTAGTCGCTGCGTAAACGAGCACTTGGGCTGAGGCTAGCAATACAATCAAGCCAATTGCTAACCAAAAAATACTCTGTTTATTGGTCATTTCAGGCAGTTCGTCTAGCTCATCCGCGATTGCGTCTGTGGAGTATTCTGGGTCGCTTTGGGATACCACGAGTTGCCACAATATGTAAGCCAAACCAAGTAGTAAGATAAGGCCGTCGACAAAACCCAAGTGTCGATCGAACATTAGAATCACCGCTAAGAATGTAGCGCCGAGTAACCACGGTAATTCTTTACGCCGAACGTTGCGAGAAAATGGTAGCGGCGTAATGATTGCGGTAATGCCCAAGACCAAACCAATGTTGGCAATATTTGACCCAATGGCGTTACCAACGGCTAGCAGTGAGGTGCCATCTAGGGCGGCCATTGTTGCAACCACAATCTCAGGTGCCGAAGTGCCTACAGATACGACCGTAAGGCCGATCATCATTTTTGACACACCCATATTTGTAGCTGTTGCTGCGGCGCCAGACAAAAATTTGTCGGCACTCCATATAAGCGCAACAAAGCCTAATACGAGTAGTGTGAGTTCAATCCACATGGATAATGACTGTCCTTAATTGAAACAGGCTGATATTCAGATCGCACTTTAGTCGCATCTTGCCCATGAGCCAAGCGGCTTAAGATACTGGCCTATATTTAGCTAACTTAAAAAGACCAAAGAAATAGCTGTCTAATGGTTAATCTGTCCATGCTTGTCGCCATAGAATTGCGTACCATACGCACCTGGCTGGCGCTAAGCAGCCATTAAGTTATTGCTAAATGGCAGCAACGAAATAGTAACTGAGAAAGATCGTATCCATGCAAGATGAAATAAGACAGCGTATTGAAGCCGCCATAACGGGTGCGCAGGTGAGCGTGAGTGTAGACGGTAATCGCGCCACGATTAACGTGGTTGCAAGTGTTTTTGCGGGCATGAGTCGTGTGAAGAAACAGCAGGAGGTATATGCCTGTATCGCCGACTTGATAGCTGATGGCGCACTGCACGCAGTAACAATCAAAGCCGACGCTCCTGAATAGGTACACGCATAATGGATAAGCTAAGTATTGAGGGTGGTTTCAAATTAGATGGGCAGATAAGAATATCTGGAGCCAAAAATTCCGCATTACCGATTTTGGCGGGCGCTTTACTTACAGCAGAACCGGTTGTTATCTCAAATGCTCCTCACCTGCATGATGTTACGACAATGATTGAGCTTTTGGCTTGCCTTGGTGTTGGTGTAACTCTTGATGAGCGTATGAATGTTGAGATTTCTGCCGAACATTTGAACGAGCTTTGCGCACCGTATAGTTTAGTCAAAACGATGCGTGCGTCGTTTTTAGTATTAGGCCCCATGCTTGCACGTTACGGCGAAGCTGAAGTGTCGCTACCTGGCGGGTGCGCTATTGGCTCACGCCCGGTAGATCAGCACTTGAAGGGTTTGGAGGGTATGGGCGCAGAAATTGAAGTAACCGATGGTTATGTGCGAGCCCGCGCACCGCATGGTTTGGTAGGCAATGACCTATACATGGATATGGTTACCGTGGGAGGCACTGAGAACCTCATGATGGCAGCGACCCTCGCCAAAGGTACGACTACTATTCACAACGCAGCGTGTGAACCTGAGATTATAGATCTTGGAGAATTTTTACGCATGATGGGCGCTCGTATTACTGGCCACGGATCTCCAACTATTACTATTGAAGGTGTTGAGAAATTGCACGGCGGCAGTTATCGAGTTATGCCAGACCGAGTTGAAGCGGGCACTTATCTTATTGCCGCGGCGGTCACAGCGGGTAGAATTCGCATTCGTGATGTAGAGCCGAATACGTTGGGTGCTGTCATTGATAAGCTAGTTCAGGCTGGTGCTGATATCGAGGTAGGTGAAGATTGGATCAGTCTAGATATGCATGGTAAGCGGCCTAAAGCTGTCGATATAGAAACTGCGCCTTATCCTGGTTTCCCCACCGATATGCAGGCTCAATTTATGGCCCTAAATGTGGTAGCAGAGGGTGCCTCTACTATTAACGAAAGAATATTCGAAAATCGCTTTATGCATGTTCATGAGATGAATCGCTTGGGTGCCAACATTGAATTGCACGGCCTATCTATGGCGGTAGTTCACGGTGTTGAAAAATTACGCGCTGCGCCTGTTATGGCAACGGATCTACGCGCTTCTTCTAGTTTAGTATTGGCGGCTTTAGCGGCTGAAGGCACTACGGTAATAGATCGTATTTATCATATTGACCGTGGCTATGAGACCATTGAAGAAAAACTACAGCAACTGGGTGCACAAGTGCGCCGAGTTTCTTAATAAGTAAAAGAAAGTTTCTTAAAGCATTTCTTGCGAGTTTTGGGCGTGTCTTAATATGTCCCATTTCACAATAACTTGTCGGACGGGTGGCCGTTTATTGGTTAATTGATAGCCCGCACATTACTAAGTGTATTTTCGAATTAAATTTGATCAAGGCTGATTAGAACTATGGGTTTAGTCATCGCGCTCAATAAGGGCCGTATTTTTGAAGAGTGTTTGCCATTGCTGGCGGCGTGTGAGATTCAACCAAGCGAAGATCCCTCTCGATCTAGAAAGCTAATATTTGATAGCGTTTCTGGTGGCCATAAACTCATTGTTACTCGCTCAGCAGATGTTCCTACCTATGTGGAAAATGGTGTCGCAGATGTCGGCATAACCGGCAAGGATACAATCCTTGAGTACGGCGATAGCATGAGTTTTTACGAGCGTTTGGATCTAAAAATAGGCCTTTGCAAAATGATGACTGCGGGTCCCGTAGGTGTGCCGGAACCAGAAAATGTACTTCGAGTTGCTTCTAAGTTTGTCAATATCACGCGTAAATATTATCAATCTCAAAGCCGTCAAGTTGCCCTTATAAAGCTCTCCGGCGCTATGGAAATCGCGCCGTTATTGGGTTTGGCAGATTGTATTGTGGACATTGTAGATACCGGCAATACCCTCAGGGCAAACGGTCTTGAGGAGCGCGAGACGATTTGCGATATCAGCACTCGGCTAATAGTTAATCGTGCTTCCATGAAGACTAAGTTTGATGAGGTGCAAGGGTTGATCGCGAAGCTTTCCGCCGTGGTAGAAAATGCCGAGGCTGATCAGTGACTATACGCAGACTTTCTTCACGGGCGGATGAGTTTGCACAGCAGCTAGATGACTTGCTTGCGTGGGATATGAGCGCATCTAGCGATGTAGATGTAGTCGTTGCCGATATTATCGCCGAGGTTCGCGCCAAGGGTGATAAGGCGCTACTGGCTTACACCGAAAAGTTTGACCGCCTTTCTGTTACCTCTGTGTCGCAGTTAGAAATTAGCCAAAGTGAGCTTGCAGCAGCTTGGTCAAAAATTGGCTCGGCTGCTCAACAGGCATTGCAACTGGCGGCGTCGCGAATTCAGCAGTTCCATGCAAAGCAGGTGGAAGAGTCGTGGTCTTTTGAAGATGGATTAGGTAACAAACTGGGTCAGCGTATTAGCCCCATTGAGCGGGTAGGTGTATATGTACCGGGTGGTCGAGCGGCTTATCCGTCCAGTGTGTTAATGACTTTAGTCCCTGCAAAGGTCGCTGGTGTGGAGCAAGTTGTTGTTACGGTGCCCACGCCAGATGGCGTAGTCAACGATATGGTGTTAGCGGCCTTGCACTTAGCCGGGGCTGATCAAGTCTTTAAAATTGGCGGAGCTCAGGCTGTAGCGGCTATGGCCTATGGGACCCAGACGGTTCCTCGGGTGGACAAAATTGTTGGTCCTGGAAGCGCCTTTGTCGCAGCGGCCAAAAAACAGGTCTTCGGGCAGGTGGGCATAGATATGATTGCGGGTCCCAGCGAAGTACTTGTCATAGCAGATGGCAGTACTGAAGTTGATTGGGCCGTTCTAGACCTCTTTTCCCAAGCTGAACATGATGCTTCAGCACAAAGTATATTGATTAGTACAGATGCTCGGTTCCTAAATGCTGTGGCTGATAGAATCGAAACAATGCTCCCGACAATGGAGCGATCTGAGATTATTGCTGCATCGTTAAATAGTCGCGGCGCTTTGATTCAGTGCGTTGATCAAGAAGATGCCATTGCAATTGCTAATCGCATTGCGCCTGAGCACTTGGAGTTAGCGGTTGCTAATCCAGAAGGTTGGGCTGCCGGCATTCGCCATGCTGGGGCGATATTTATGGGCGCGCATACCGGTGAAACCTTTGGCGACTATATTGCTGGCCCGTCGCATGTTCTGCCGACATTTGGTACGGCAAGGTTCGCCTCTCCATTAGGGGTCTACGACTTTCAAAAGCGTAGTTCGATGATCCAAATGTCAGCTAAGGGCGCTGCGCATTTGGCTACGCAAACGGACTTGTTGGCAACTAGTGAAGGTCTACAGGCCCATGCCTTAGCTGCTCGAGTACGAGGTCAGGGCGAGGTCCCAGAGTGACGTTGCCGTTAAGTGATTCCAGCTGTTTAGGTTAGCTAGTCGCTGAGTTAACTCTAGCTAAGATCCAACCAGACATAGAACAAAAAAGATGCGCCAAAGCCCCGAAGAAAAATACCAGCACAGTCTAAGTGCGGGCGACATGCTGCCAGACCCAGCGCAGGCAGAGGTTATGCGGCGCTTAACTGACTTGTATCAGCGCATAGAACTCAGCAATCCCAAAGAACGTGGAATGGTTTCTAATCTGGCGAAATGGGTTGCCGGTTTCCTTTCAAGTAAGCCCCAGGAGCCTGAGCGAGGCCTGTATCTATGGGGTGGTGTTGGCCGTGGCAAGACCATGATGATGGACCTTTTTTGTACCTGCTTGCCCCCAGAGCGCACACTGCGTATGCATTTTCACCGGTTTATGCGTCGGGTTCATGACAGTCTTGGGCGACATTCGGGTACCACCAACCCCCTGTTTAAAGTTGCCGACGAATTTGCGGCCGAAGCGGACGTCTTATGTTTTGACGAATTTTTCGTCTCAGACATCGGCGATGCGATGATTCTCGGTGAGCTGATGACCGCGTTATTTGCGCGTGGTGTGAGTTTGGTCGCGACCTCTAACGTTGAGCCAAAAAATTTATACCTCAATGGATTGCAACGCTCACGCTTTTTGCCCGCCATTGAGCAAATTTACCAGTACTGTGATATCTGGGAAATCGATCAAGGCCAAGATTTCCGTTTACGTACTTTGCAGCAGGCTACTGTTTATCACTTTCCCTTGGGCTCTTCTGCGCTACAAAGTATGGCCGCCAGTTTTAGCGCACTTGCCTCAGAGACCGAGCTCAGTGGTGTGGCGCTTGAGGTTGAGAATAGGCAAATTTTCACTCAAAAGCTGGCGGGTGATGTTGTTTGGTTCGAGTTCGCAGATATCTGCGAAGGGCCAAGAAGTCAGAATGACTATATTGAATTAGCTACTGTCTTCACCACAGTGTTTATCAGCAGCATCCCAACCCTCACAACCGGTAAGGAAGACGCGGCGCGCCGGTTCATTAGCTTGGTCGATGAATTCTATGACCGTGGCGTGAAACTAATTGTTTCCGCCGAGCAGTCCATACCTACTTTGTATCAAGGCGCTCGGCTAGCTTTCGAATTTGAACGCACTCAGAGTCGATTGTTAGAGATGCAATCTGAAGAATACCTAGCCGGGGCTCATCATGCTGTTAGCCCTAGCTCGAAAGAATCGAATTCTCAGTTGTAAAGCGCCTAGTGCTCCTCTATCATTCGCGTCCCGAATTTCCGGCGCTGGTCTATGGCCGGTAGTCTTGAGAAAGACTGGGATTAGGTCCGTCTTAGCTATGAGGTCCGCTAAAAGTATTTCTGCGGTGGGAGATGGGCATCAGGTGCACCAAGTACGGTGCGAGGGATAAATAAGGCGTTTATGCACAATAGTGTAATGAGGCGTCGTTGATTAAATGGTGACTAACTGATCGGCTGCAAACTTTGCGACCGATAGAAGAGCAAACACAGAGCAAATGACGCACGACAGCGTTGATTACAGTTGACTTGTACAGTCAGCGCTGAGCAAAAGAGGCAGAGAATGAAAACAACAGTGAGTATGCGCGAGCAAGACGTAGAACGATCTTGGTGGCTTATAGACGCAGAAGACCAAACCCTTGGTCGTATCGCAACCGAGATAGCCAGCCGGCTTCGCGGTAAGCACAAACCCGAATTTACCCCCCATGTAGACACTGGCGATTTTATTGTCGTTGTTAACGCTGAAAAAGTGCGCGTAACGGGTAATAAAGAAAAGGGCAAAATGTACTGGCGTCACACCGGTTACCCAGGTGGTATCCGCAGCACTGATGTTTCCACCATGCGAGCTGAACACCCAGAACGGATGATTGAAATCGCGGTAAAAGGCATGTTGCCTAAGAACCCATTGGGTCGCGCAATGTTCCGCAAATTAAAAGTTTATGCAGGCGGTGATCACCCGCATGCAGCTCAGCAACCTCAGGCTCTGGAGCTAAGCAGATGACAGATTATAATTATGGTACTGGCCGCAGAAAGACTTCGGCCGCAAGAGTATTCCTTTGCAGCGGTTCCGGAAAAATTTCCGTAAATGCTCAGTCATTAGAAGAATTCTTTGGTCGTGAGACTTCACGAATGGTTGTGCGCCAGCCTTTAGAAGTGGCCGATATGAGCGATAAGCTTGATGTTAAAATCACCGTTCGTGGTGGTGGTAACTCTGGTCAAGCCGGTGCGATCAGGCATGGTATCGCGCGGGCATTAGTTGATTTTGACGAAAGTTTCCGCGGACCAATGCGTCAAGCAGGATTCTTAACTCGAGACGCTCGTGCAGTTGAGAGAAAGAAAATTGGTCTGCGCAAAGCGCGCAAGCGTCCACAGTTCTCAAAACGATAAGACGGCGTTTTTATTCGCTAAAAGTTTACCAAGCGGTTGCCCCGCTTGGATCTGTGGTAAACTTTAGTAGTTCGTGGAGACTCTGCCTTTTGTGGGTAGAGTTGCCAAAAAGCGTGGGACTTTCGTTCTCCGCGATAATCATGACCTAGGCAACCAGGTCTAAGATTTTGGATCCTTAAGGGATTCTGTAATTAAAAAATCTTGGCTGCGGGACGTGATCAACGTCACTCCGGTCGAGGACAAATCATCAGATTATGGGAGCTAACTGCCGTGAGCGATGGCGATGTGGCTATAGATTCAGCCAAAGACGATAACAGTGACGCAACATCAGGTGGCGTTAACACAGGTAGAAGATACTTTTTAATTCAAGCAACATCGGCGGTAGCAGCGGTGGGTGCGGTCGGAGCAGCTTGGCCTTTCGTCAAGTACTGGACTCCAAGCGCCAAGGCTCGTGCAGCCGGTGCCCCGGTTAAAATCGATTTTTCTAAGCTGGTTCCGGGCGAAATGTTGAGCCCAATCGTGGCTTGGAGAGGAAAGCCGATATTTGTCGTTTCTCGTGACAAGCAAACTATAGAATCTCTCAAATCAGATACTGCTGAGCTTGCTGATCCAGATTCGCTAAACCCAGAGCAACAACCAGAATACGCAGTCAATGCATGGCGATCTGCCAAGCCTGAAGTGGGTGTTTATTTGGGTATTTGTACTCACTTGGGTTGCTCACCAAAGTACGTAACAACAGATAATTTCGAAGCATCTGGTCAGGGTGGTTTCTTTTGCCCGTGCCACGGTTCGAAATTTGATCTAGCGGGTCGTGTAGTCAAAGGTGTTCCGGCTCCAGATAATTTAGAGGTGCCACCCTATAGATTTGAATCCGACACGGTATTAGTCATTGGCGAAGAAGGTGCTGCTTAATGGACAAAACTAAATCTGAAACAGGCTCAACAAAACTGGAAGCAGTTATGGGTTGGGTAGACAAGCGCTTTCCAGCGACTGAGACATTTGAATACCATATGTCGAAGTACTATGCGCCGAAGAACTTTAATTTCTGGTACTACTTTGGCTTCTTAGCAATGTTTGTATTGGTCAACCAGCTGGTCACCGGCGTTTGGCTAACTATGAACTATGTGCCAAGTGGCGAAGGCGCATTTGCGTCAGTCGAATATATTATGCGCGATGTTGAATATGGCTGGCTCTTACGCTACCTGCATTCAACGGGTGCTTCTTTCTTCTTTATCGTCATCTACCTGCACATGTATCGTGCTCTGCGGTATGGCTCCTATCGTGGCCCACGTGAATTACTTTGGCTAATTGGTATGGCGATCTTTATCGCTCTTATGGCTGAGGGCTTTTTCGGTTACCTACTACCTTGGGGCAACATGTCCTATTGGGGCGCTCAGGTCATCGTATCTTTGTTTGGCGCTATTCCTTTCATCGGACCTGAATTGATGGAGTGGATTCGTGGTGACTTTTTGATGTCAGAAACCACGCTGAATCGATTCTTCGCGCTGCACGTTGTGGCACTACCTCTTGTTCTGTGTATTTTGATCTTTGTGCACTTGGTTGCACTGCACCACGTTGGTTCAAACAACCCAGACGGTATTGAGATCAAAAAGAATAAGGATGCGAATGGCGTGCCTTTAGATGGCATTCCGTTCCACCCTTATTACACAGTGCACGATATTCACGCGATGGTTGTATTCCTGTTTATATTCTGTGCAGTAGTGTTCTTTGCGCCAGAAATGGGCGGCTATTTCTTAGAGAAGCCGAACTTTGATATGGCTGATCCTCTGAAGACGCCTGATCACATTGCACCGGTTTGGTACTACACACCTTTCTACGCAATGCTGCGCGCAGCGACTTATCCGTTATTCGGTATGTCTGCTAAGTTCTGGGGTTTTGTTGTAATGGCTGGCGCTATTGTGATTCCAGCAGTACTCCCTTGGTTAGACCGTAGTCCGGTTAGATCTATGCGCTATAAAGGTATCTGGTCGAGAACGATGCTTTCATTGTTCGTAATCAGCTTCTTTATTCTTGGCTACTTGGGTACTCAAGCGCCATCTAAACTAGGCACAATTATGGCGCAGATTTGCACCACGATTTACTTTGCTTACTTTATTCTGATGCCTTGGTACACCAGGATAGAAAAAACGAAGCCTGAACCGGAGAGGGTAACGGGATAATGAAGAAGTTATTACTATCAATTCTAATATTACTGCCTCTAACTGCATGGTCTGCCAGCACTAATAACTGGCCGATGGAAGAGTTTGAAGGCGACCTAGAGAATTTGCCTAGTCTGCAAAACGGTTTTCAGCTGTATACCAACTATTGTCTGGGCTGCCACTCTTTGCAATTTCAACGCTACGAGCGTACCGCCGATGACTTGGGTATTCCTCATGACATCGCGCTAGAGAATCTAGTGTTCACTGGGCAAAAAATTGGCGCGCTGATTACCAATGCTATGCCAAAGAAAGAGTCTAAGGCTTGGTTTGGTGCATCACCCCCTGACCTGACTTTGGTAACTCGTGTACGAGATCCTGAGTGGGTTTATAACTACCTCAAGACTTTTTACGCAGATGCCGACCGCCCAATGGGTGCCAATAACAAGGTCTACCCAAACGTAGGTATGCCTAACGTACTGCTTGATCTGCAAGGTGTTCAGCGCGAAATCTGTGTTGATGGAAAATGTGATCAGCTAGCAGTGGATGCTGGCACCGGCGCAATGTCCGCGGAAGAAT
>CAJJDH010000063.1 GCA_905182905.1 marine gamma proteobacterium HTCC2089
ATACAGGTTCACAATGCGCCCAACCAGCCGGATAACCTTTCCGGTCAGGCTAACCGGATATCGAAGGCTTTAACACTTATCCGACTTTCTCCTCCAACCCATTATCCAGAACCTTCAAACCCTTCTAATGAAAACAACAAATCGTCAAAAATTGTCAATTTGAGCAGCAAAAAAGAAGAGAAAAAAATGGCAGATGTTATGCTTGAGGCCTAACCAAAGATGGATCGACACAATCGAAAATTCAAAAAATACGCCAGTTGAAGGCAAGCTTTCTTTAGGCACTAAACTAGCATTTGGCGTAGGCGCAACAGGCGAAGCGATCTACATCGGTTTATTCAATACCTTTATCACCATCTACTACAACCAAGTAATGGAGTTAAACAACGCGTTAATCGGCGTTGCTATTATGTTGGCAATGATCGGCGATGCAATCACAGACCCGTTGGTCGGTATAGTTTCGGATCGCTGGCGTTCACCCCGAGGGCGACGACATCCCTTTTTATGGGTAGCACCTATTCCACTTACCATTGCACTTTGGTGTGTCTTTAATCCCCCTGAATTTTTGCAGGGTGGCACCGCAGACAGTGACCAATTCGGCTTATTCCTATGGCTGGCAGTTTGGACAATACTCGGCAGAGGCTTTCTAACCCTTTATAGCGTTCCACATATGGCGCTGGGTGGCGAGCTCTCCAAAAACCAATTTCAACGCTCACAGCTATTCAGTTCTAACACTCTTTTTGGCTATGTCGCAGGAGCGTCATTCGCCTTTGCCGCTTGGAGTGTATTTTTCGCTGGGGAGAGAATACGCGCAAGCGATGGCGCCCTGGTACCAGGACACCTGGCAGCCGAAGCCTACGGCCCGCTCATAATGACTGCTTGCGCGGTTATATTAATTGCTATTTGGACTTGCGCAGCGGGAACTGCGAAACACATTCCGAACCTTACTTCTGCACAAAGAGCAGAAAACCGTCTCACTCTTGCACACTTTTTCGGCCAAGTTTTCAGCACGCTAAAGAACCGCAACTATTTGACCATCCTTTTAGGTTTCTTTTTCTTTATGATCGCCAGCGGCATTTACGACACCATGAATGTATTTATCAATACATATTTTTGGCAGTTACCCCCGGACAAAATTCGCTGGCTAGGCCTAATAGCTGCTCCTTCCGCTGCTTTAGGCGCACTGCTTTCACCCATCCTTATGCGTCGATTTGACCGTAAACCGATCATGCTTACTGCACTTATCGGAACAGCTATTTTCGCCCAACTGGTGGTTAACCTAAGACTATTGGGGCTTTTACCTGCGAATGATGACCCACAGCTCATGTACTACCTGTTAGCAAATGCCTCGGGGTTCACTTTCTCTCTCGGACTTGGGGGCGTGGCGGTGTTATCGATGATCGGCGACATCGTTGATGAAAACGAACTGGCCAAAGGTGTACGTGAGGAAGGCCTGTTCTATTCAGCTCGAGCATTTTTTGCTAAAGCCTCCTACTCCTTCGGTCATTTCTTTGCAGGCATCATGCTGGAGTACTTTGTGCGCCTACCTTTCAAGGCAGTGCCGGGAGAGTTAGAGGCTGACGTACTTTTGCGCATGGGTATTACCGCAGGGCCGATCATGGGCTTGGCAGCAGTTTTCTCGCTGGTGATTTACAGCCGCTACAATCTACCTAGAGCAAGGCATCAGGAAATCTTAAAGGCACTAAACGAGCGTCAAACTGATAAAGACCTTTAGGTAACAACTAGTTTACGCCTAATTGTATAAGCGGTCATATAACTATTATAAAGATGGGGAAGACTGTTTGGCCTAATAGCCCTATTGTGTAAAAACAAACTAGGGCCAGCTGCGGCTATTCAACTCACTTTTTGGCGTGCAGGCGAACAGGCAATTCTGTGTAACCATGAACGAAACATGAAGGTACTCGAACACCAGACCCAACTACCTCAACAAATTCAAAACGCTGTTGAATCTCTTCCCAAAGCACTCTCAGCTGCAGCTCTGCCATACGGTTACCCATGCATCGGTGCAAACCAAAACCAAAGGAAATATGGTTACGTGCGCGTTCCCGATCAACCTTAAACTCTTCTGGCTGTGGAATACTGCGCTCATCCCGGTTACCAGAGGCATACCACATGATGACTTTATCACCAGCCTTAATCTTTTGACCGTCAAAATCGAAGTCTTGAGTTGCAGTACGACGCATGTGCGCAAGAGGCGTTACCCAGCGGATAATTTCTGACACCATATTGGCGGTTAGCTCCGGCTGTGCACGTAACTTCGCGTATTCATCCGGATTCTGATTCAACGCTAAAACACCACCAGTAATAGAGTTTCGAGTAGTATCGTTACCCCCTACGATTAGTAGCAAAATATTGCCTAGATATTCTTGCGGCGATAGATTCTTTGTCGCATCACCTCTGATCATCATGGAAATGAAGTCGTTACCTACAGGGTTATCCTCGCGTTCTTTCCAAAGTTTGGTGAAGTATGCCAAGCATTCCATCAACTCCTCTTGCCGCTGTTCGATGGAATCAATAACACCCTCACCGACTCTGGCAAAAACAACATCGGACCAACGGGTGAGTTTGTAGCGATCTTCAAAGGGAAAATCAAACAGGGTAGCGAGCATTTGAGTGGTCAATTCAATGGATACTTTATCTACCCAGTTAAAAGTTTCACCAATGGGTAATTTGTCTAAAATTGCACCGGCGCGAGCACGGATAGTAGCCTCTAGCACCTTCAAATTCGGTGGCGCAACGACGTCTTGTACGGTTTTACGCTGGTCGTCGTGTGTCGGTGGATCCATTGCGATAAAGGTGGGGGTATTGAATGTGTTGTTTTCCAGAGGATCCGCAATTGAAATACGCGGGTGAGATGAAAAAACCTGCCAATTCTTTTCAACTTTCATAATATCGGCGAAGCGGGTAATAGACCAATAAGGGCCAAACTCACTATCAGCGCAGTAATGTACCGGAGCATCGTCACGCAGGCGTTTGAAGAAATCCCACTTCGCTTCGCTACGCCACAAGTCAATATGGCTTACATCAATTTCTTCTAACGGCATGGTTGCTGGATCACGGTCCAACATACTCGGTAAAACTGCACTAGACACTAGGTTTGTCTCCCACTTTTTCTCAAATTTCATAACAGTTTAACACTAAGTGTATAAACAGTCTGCGCGTAGCTAACAATCTGCTTGCTTAAGCGATAGTCTTAATACGCATTACATAAAATAACTAATTGCAGGAAAATAATAATGATAAGAATAATACTTAGCACTGCTCTACTCATCCTTACGCACACAGCAATAGCCGGCCACCATGAATCCGGTCTGAATTTGATGGAGCGTCAACCAGCTGCCGTAATGAATGTCACATCAGTGAATCTTGGTGCCGAGGTTTCGACCATCACGGTAGAGGGTAAGATGGGTAAATACGGCAAGGTTTACGCAACCTATCACCTAGCCTATGGGCCTAGTGGAACCGATGGCTCAAGTAGTGGTCAGGGACGAGGTGTTATCGACGCGGATACCGTTTTTTCCGGCACCTTTAACGGACGTTGGTCTAGAAAAGGCGCGACATTGACTCTGCGAAACGTCGTTGATGTAAACAACGGTGACAAGAATCTCGATATCATTACCTTTGATACCAGAGAAGATACGCTGACGGTGCAAGCTTACGTACTAAAGTAGTTTAACTGCAGTTAAGCAGCGTTCAGCTGGGGGCGAGTTACACTCGGCCCCTCTCTCGAGCTGCTGCTTCCACTTAAACGCCAGCAGAACTACTGCAAAACTTACTGAGTACACCCGACCTTAAGCCCAAGGAAGCGCAGTTACGCCTACCGCCTCACACAACCCTTTAACCAACCAAAAATCGATTATCTATCCTACTAATCTCTGCCGTTAACGGTATATGCAAAAGATCTGTGGCCGTGCCTGCACCCAACATTTGGGCAACCTCCGCCTTATCGTTGCTACTTAAAGAGTGAAAATAGACCTGCGAGCGCTGTGTCAGCCAAACAGCATAAAGATCCGTTCTATGCTCGAATTCAATACCTTCAAAAGTCACCGATTCCACTGGCAACAACGGCTGGTCGTCCTCAGGGGCTAACGCATACCCCACTTTGGGAGCTAATTTTTCCATAGCTTGGTTGAAACCTATTGCACCTAAGACAAATTTCTTTCCATATTCATTGGCAATGAAATGAAGGATTGCCAAAGCGGTATCAGGCACCTGGTCATTGGCTAAATACTCCACAGGTACGGCACAAAATTCAGGGGCTTGGATCTCGGGCAGCAACATATTCTCCACCCACCTCAGCACTCGTGGGCCGTGCTCTTGCATCACTCTCAGCCCCGCAGGATCTCGCCCCATGTGCGCGTGCATCGCGCCCATAACTGCATAATCCGCGGCAGATGGGTGCCCACCCAAAAAATAAGGGTGCACTGTCAGGTGCGCCTCAAACAAAACCAGCAGTTGTTTATACTTTTCATCCAGTGCTTGCCGAGCTGCCGGGGAAGATTCTGGTAAGCCGTAGCTCATCATTCTATCGGCAATAAGGTCGCCGTACTTTTGTAAATCAGCGTCGCTACCTTGGGGTTTAAAGGAACGGCCAAAATCTTTTTTCACGAAGGTAAAATTCTCTTCAAACATCCATCGGTGGAGCCACGCTAAACGCAGCAACCCTTCGCTGCCCATCAACTCCATCAGATGAACAAATATCTTTTGCTTTGGAGTGGAGGGTATTGCAGGTACTTGCGGGAATCGGATTTCCAAATAGTCTTGAATTTCCACGCTGTCTTGTAGCACCAAACCTTCAGGTGTCATTAGCTGCGGAATCCTGTGACTACCAGATGTTGGGCGCACCACTTCGCGAAACTCAGGCACACTAGGTAATCGCTCTACAAATGGAATATTTTTCTTGCGCAGATAGGAACGAGTTTTTGCCGTGTAGTAAGAGGCATAGGATCCGTAAAGTGTATAAGCGTCGTTCATTTCTATTGTCCAACCACAACTAAGGAAGTTTTTTCTGCGACCACTTTTGCCATAAAGAGTCCTAGAACTAAATACTTACCAATCTAGATCATCAGGAATGGCAAACTTTGCATAGTGTTCATCGTCAGAACTTGGAGGGGTGTCTTTATTTTCGCCGCCATGGGCAACAATAATACGCTTAGGATCACGTTCAGCGATTTGCGCGGCAACCTTTTCATCAACAAAGTGATAGATGCCATTGTTGTTTACAACAATTAGGCGACCACTGCTTAACGCTTCTAACTGCGTTTTAGTTACATGAATTTTTTTGATTTTTTGTCCATGCACAAAATTATAAGGGACAGCCTCGTCATCGCCGACTTTAGTGCGTTGGTCATTCTGCGCTATCAGTTGGCGCACTTGAGCTTGTTTCGCCTTAGCTTCGCTCTTGGCGTTACGTATTTGAGCGATGGCTTTATCACGAGCAGCTTTTTCAGCTTTTTGCTGCGCTGCTTTCGCCTTCACTTGTGCAGTTAACGAGGAAGATTCGTTCTGTTTAGCATTAGCGTCTTTAGCTTTGCCTTTAGATTTGCTTTTACCATGACGAACAGCTGTTTCAGCAGCTCGGTTTGAACGTTCGGCTTTCTTCGCTTGAGCACTGGTTGCCAATCCAGCTTTTACTAATTGATCTCTTAGGCTATCGGCCACTATAAATCTTCTACCAACTTTGGAACGTAATTGTACCCAAATTTTTCCATTAGAATATAGAGCTTACAAGCCTGCTAAGGCGAAAAATACAGTCGTTGGAAGAGCTAAAACATGACAAAAACGCACCAGGGGTGATACTGACAAAAAGTTGAGGGCTAGTTTGCCTAGCCCCCCTCTATTCGAGGAATAAGAAAGACCTCTGCACTATTGGGAATAGCTTGAGTCCAATCGTCGCGGAAAATTTGACCATCAATAGAAACAGCCACGTCGTTGGCTAAAACCTCGCGCAAGTTAGGATACTTGTCGGATAAATGCGCCATTAACTGGGCTATTGTTTCTACCTTGACCTCAAAGGTCGCTTCCGCGTCGTTACCGACGCGGAAGGAACTACTCAAACTAACCCGCATTTTCCATTGCGTCTAATGCAGCCAAAACACGTGGTGGCGACATAGGCGCATGACCCATTCTTACACCTGCCGCATTAGCAATGGCATTAGCAACAGCTGCCAAAGGCGGCACAATAGATGTTTCGCCAACGCCACGCACACCATATGGGTGGCTAGGATTAGGAATTTCAAGGATCTTGGTATCAATGAATGGCAGGTCAGAGCACACAGGAATTCTGTAATCTAAAAATCCTGGGTTCTGCAAACGACCATCAGCACCATAAATGTACTCTTCGTTAAGAGCCCAGCCAATGCCCTGGGTTGCACCGCCCTGGAACTGTCCTTCTACGTAATCTGGGTTAATGGCTTTACCGGCATCCTGTACAACTGTGTAACGTACAATGGTACTGCGGCCTGTTTCAGGATCTACTTCCACATCACAAATATGGCTGGCAAAACCCATACCCGCGCCGTCCGCTGTCACTTCATTGTGTCCTGCAATTGGTCCACCGGTACGCCCAGACTTGGCGGCAATTTCACGCAACGAAAGCTTAGGCAGATTGCCATGTCCTTTACCCGTTGCAACTGCATGTCCTGCTTCCCAGGCCACATCTTCTACTGGAATACCCCAAGTTATCGCAGCACGCTGCTTTAACACCTCAATGGCTTCACGCGCAGCGTAAATGGTTGCCATACCTGAAGAGAATGTACCTCGACTACCTTCAGTCATATCGTTATGACCAAGAGAAGTTGTATCGGCAATATTTGCTTTTACATCTTCATAATCAATACCTAACTCTTCAGCAGCAATCATGGCTAAAGAAGACCTAGAACCACCAACGTCTACTGTACCCACAGCCAAATTCACAGTGCCGTCCACGCCAATATTCAGATCAGTGGAAGTCTGACCACCAATATTGAACCAGAAACCACAAGCTACACCGCGGCCCTGATTAGGCTTTAACTTCGCACGCATGTGCGGGTGAGCTTTCACAGCTTTGAGGGTGTCTTCAATACCAATCGGCCCGTAAGTAGGACCATAAGGTGCCAAAGTACCTTCACGCGCAACATTCTTTAAACGAACATCAATGGCTTTCATGCGTAGTTCTTTCGCCAGCATATCCATGGCACTTTCCACCGCAAATGCCGCCATGGGTGCCGAAGGTGCGCGATATGCAGCAACCTTAGGGCGGTTTACCAACACGTCCCAACCAATGGATTTGTTGTTTTTGATGTCGTAACACGCAAACGCAGTCATACAAGCAAGCATTGCCCAGTTACCGGGGAATGCACCGCCCTGATAGCGCAGCTCTGCAACTGCAGCGGTAATCTGACCATTTTTCTTCGCACCGAGTTTTACGTCAATAGAAGTAGAAGAAGTAGGACCCGTTGCACGGAAAACTTCGTCTCTGGACATAACCATTTTCACTGGGCGATTAGCCTTGCGCGAAAGCGCCAGTGCAATAGGTTCTACCCAAACGTGGGTCTTACCACCAAAGCCGCCACCAATTTCCGATGAAGTGACTTTGAGTTTGGCAATATCTAAGCCGAGCAACCCAGCACAAACATTACGGAATACGAAATGACCCTGAGTGGTTACCCAAAGCTCTGAAGTACCGTCAGGGTTAACTGACGCCAAGCATGCATGGGGTTCAATATAACCTTGGTGTGTTTGTTCTGTCTTAAAACTATGCTCAATGATTACATCCGCTTGGGCAAAACCCGCATCTACATCACCGTTACCCATCTCAGTACGACTACTGATATTCGATGGCTTAGTCGGTTTTGGCTCTACACCACGGGTAAAAATGCGGTCATGAATCACCGGCGCAGTAGGCAGCATCGCCTCGTCTACATCAGTAACGTGAGGCAGTTTTTTATACTTCACATCAATGAGTTTGAGTGCTTTGGCAGCAGTTTGTTCATCCACCGCTGCAACAGCTGCTACGGCATGTCCGTCATACAACGCACGGCCTCGCGCCATGCAATTTTCCAGAATATCTGCCATGCCTTGATCGCCGCCGGTCAGATCCGGTAGGTCTTGGAAAGTAATAACAGATTTCACACCTTGCAGCTTTTCAGCTTTAGAGGTGTTGATTTTAAGGATCTGCGCATGGGCATGAGGCGAGCGTAAAACCTTACCTACTAACTGTCCCGGTGCACTTGCGTCAGCGCCATAGCGCGCCTTGCCGGTTACTTTATCAATGCCGTCAGGACGGTTAAAACGTGTTCCAACAACATTAAACTTTTTATCTACATAACTATTATCGTGAGCCATTGTTCTTCCTGCTTTAAGCCTAAATATTTTCTCTAGCTGCGACCTTTTTTGCGCATGTCTTTCGCCGTTGCTTGCACCGCGCGTACGATTTTATCGTAGCCAGTACAACGACACAGATTGCCAGCTAGGGCATAACGGATTTCGCTTTCGTTTGGGTTAGGGTTGCGATCAAGAAGCGCTTTCGCAGCGACCAAAAAACCCGGGGTACAAATGCCACACTGCAACGCTGCATGATCAATAAAGTTTTGTTGCAACGGGTGTAAATCGCCGTTTTGCGAAAGGCCTTCAACAGTTTCTATTGTACGACCTTCTGCTTCTACACCCAGGACGATGCATGAGCAGACCAGCCGGCCATCCAATGAAATGCTACAAGCGCCACAGTCGCCGGTACCACACCCTTCTTTTACGCCAGTGAGACCAACCCGGTCGCGCAGTGCCGTCATCAAACTCTCATCTGTCGGACATGCAAATTCCACTGCATCGCCATTAACAGTTGTAGAAACTAAAGTGGATTTACTCACAGTGAACCTCCCGCTCTTTGAAACGCAATTTTTGCTGCACGCTTGGCTAGCACACCCGCAACGCGCACGCGGTACTCAATGGTGCCGCGTTTGTCATCAATAGGGTTGCAAGCGGCACTGCATGCAGCAGCTAACTTGTCTAATGCTTTGTCATCTAATTTGCTGCCTACAATGGCTCTGGCCGCCGCCGCAACAACTATTGCCGTGGGTGCAACCGCGCCGAGTACTACCCGCGCTTTCTTAATCACACCGCGTTCCAGCTTCAAGCTGATGGCTATACCTACAACGGCAATGTCCATTTCTGTTCTGGGTGTGAAGCGCAGATATGCATCACCAGAGCGAGGTTCAGCTTTCGGTAAAGTGATCGCTTCAATGAATTCGCCTTTGGCAAGGGAAGTCTGACCTGGGCCAATCATGACCTTTTCCACTGGCACGGTGCGTTTCTTAAGCGGGCCAACTACTATTGCCTTAGCGCCCGCTGCGATAAGAGCGGGAACGCTGTCTGCTGCGGGAGATGCATTACACAAATTACCTGGAAGCGTAGCCCTACCTTGAATCTGGTCTGAGCCGATCAAATTGGCGGCTTCTACAACCCCGGGCCAAGCTTTCTTAAGCCCATTGTGCTCACCCAACTCTGCTCCAGATACTGCAGCACCAATGGTGAAGCCTTTGGCCGATGATTGAATGTCTGAAATTTTTGGAATGCGCTTTATATCGACCACTAGATCTGGTTCGACTATGCCCATTTTTAATTTAACAAGTAAATCTGTTCCGCCTGCCAAAAGAAAAGCAGCGCCTTTCTCTTTCTTTAGCAAGCCAGCAGCTTCTTTAGCCGATGCCGGTGTTTCGTATCTCATTATTGAGACCCCTCCTTCCTAAGTTGAATACCTCTGTAGAACACCTGAACAGGCATTCTCACCCCAAATCTGAGCCTCGTGTTACTCGGCGACTTTTATCTCACCTTTGCAACCTCAGAGCATAAAAGTATGTGCTTATTGTTAACACAAAATCTTACTTTGCTTAAGACAATGACCAAATACTACCACGCATTTGTCGCTAACCAACAAAGTTCCATCACTGCTTAGAGTAATATTGTATGGCGACTAAAATACAGCCTTTGCAATGCTAAGAGGCAAGATTTGAAGGCCAAAGTTTGAATTTTGAGTCTTTTGGCGATTGCCACTTTTGCCGGACCTTCCGGCCAATGCTTTTGGAGAAGACTATTAACTAAAGAGGCCCCGCTAGAGGTTTTCACCAAGCGGGGGAAAGGGTTGAGGAGTACTAAAATGGCGGGCTTTGAAGCGTTCGCTAGACGCAGCCTCAACTTGAACCGGCGGCTAAGTTTCCCAAGCCACCATATTTTCTTAGACAAGTAACTAACGGCGTCTGCCAAAAAACGCAATATCACTAAGCGCCACAAGGCTGAGGAGTATTAGCGCTAATAAAAGCCGCGGATCAGAAGCATAAAATTGATTTTCAACTGGGTACGCTACTGTTTTGGT
>CAJJDH010000064.1 GCA_905182905.1 marine gamma proteobacterium HTCC2089
CAAATTCCAGCTAACCGTTGATCAAGCATTTGACTCAGTAATAGCCGCATGCGCCGCTACACGAGTGGATAATGTCGGTACATGGATAACTTCTGCAATGATCGACGCTTATTCTGAACTACATGCAGCGGGTTTGGCCCATAGTATTGAGGTCTGGCAAGAGAAGGTTTTAGTTGGGGGGCTTTACGGACTTTCTCTCGGTAAAATGTTCTTTGGTGAATCTATGTTTGCACAAGCAAATGATGCATCCAAAGTAGCCTTTTTCAAATTACATGAGCTATTAGACGACTGGAATTTTGCGCTAATTGATTGTCAAATGATGAACCCGCACTTAGAAACTCTTGGCGTTGTACCCATGTCGCGTAAAAAATTTCTCGCCTTACTTGAGCAAAATAACCTGAGCGAAACTCGCTTGGGTAGCTGGCAAGAAGCGACAGCTTCGCTATGAGCTCTCAAGAGGATGGCGACAAAGGGGACGTGGATTTTTTCCTGACGCCACCACACCCTTGTTCTTATTTAGATCGAGCAGATGCGCAAACACTGTTCGCCGACCCTCGACGAATTATTTCAAGCGATCTATATCAAACTCTTTCCGACAACGGCTTTCGCCGCAGCGGTGGCCATCTATATCGCCCGCATTGCGGATCTTGCTCCGCCTGCGTACCAACAAGAGTGCCAGCAAAAAGCTTCACACCTAGCCGCAGTCAACGCCGCATACTCAAGCGCAGCAGTGATCTGAGAGTAGAAGTTGAAGAAGCCAAATTCACCAAGCGCCACTACCACTTGTACGAGCGTTACATTAACCAAAGACACGCCGATGGCGATATGTTCCCGGCGACAGAAGATCAATTTAAGTCATTTCTGCTTAGCCAGTGGTCTGCGAGTATCTTTGTTTCTATCTATGCCGGTGAACGTTTGCTCAGTGTTGCAGTAACAGATCAACTGGCGCATGGACTTTCTGCAATCTATACGTTCTTCGAACCATCCGAGACTCGCCGTAGCCTTGGGGTATTGAGCGTGCTCAAACAACTAGAGCTGTGTCAGGCCAGAGAGCTAGACTTTCTTTATCTAGGTTACTGGATAAAAGACTCGGACAAGATGAGCTATAAAACCAACTACCGCCCTACTGAGCTATTCATTAACGATCGCTGGGTAGGCTTAGGATAACCCGTAAGTCATTGCCGCCCCCAACAAGAAATTAGCCGCTTCTAATTGCGGCGTGGTTGCGGCACAATGCGCGCCCCAGTATTGATACAAAAGGGCCGCATGGCTAAAGAAGAACAAATTGAAATGGACGGTACGGTAGTCGACACACTGCCAAATACTATGTTCAGAGTGGAACTAGAAAACGGCCACATGGTTACGGCTCACATTTCCGGCAAAATGAGAAAAAACTACATCAGAATTCTCACCGGCGATAAGGTAAAAGTAGAATTAACACCCTACGACCTGAGCAAAGGTCGCATTACTTTCCGTATGTAGCGATTTGGCTTAGCCCCAGTGAGCTAAGCCCGCAAGTCACTTAGGCCTCAGCCGCGGACAGTACCTTCACAGATAATTCCCCATCTTCAACGCCAACGGTAACCACACCGCCTTGGGTGAGATCGCCAAAGAGCAGATCTTCTGCAAGTTGACGCTTAATCTTTTCTTGGATCAGACGTTGCATGGGCCTAGCGCCCATCTTTTCGTCGTAACCCTCTCGGGCTAGCCAATCTCGGGCATCTTCATCAACCTCAAGCGTCACACGCTTCTCATCAAGCTGCGCCTGCAATTCGGTCAAGAATTTATCCACAACAGTCTTCACAACTTGAATATTCAGAGGACTAAATTGAACAATTGCATCCAAACGGTTGCGGAATTCTGGCGTAAACATACGTCGTATTACTTCCATTCCATCCGTGGAATTGTCCTGCTCGGAAAATCCTATCGATGCGCGATTCATTTCTTGCGCACCGGCATTGGTTGTCATAATCAAAACAACGTTGCGAAAATCTGCCTTACGCCCGTTATTATCGGTCAGCGTACCGTGGTCCATCACTTGTAAAAGCAAATTGAAAACTTCGGGGTGGGCTTTTTCAATTTCATCCAGCAAAACTACGCAATGGGGATGCTTGGTCACCGCTTCAGTCAACAACCCTCCTTGATCAAAGCCAACATACCCTGGCGGTGCGCCAATCAACCGAGAAACGGTATGACGTTCCATATATTCAGACATGTCATAGCGCAACAGCTCAACGCCCATGGCATGCGCCAGTTGCTTGGAAACTTCGGTCTTACCAACACCCGTTGGCCCTGCGAATAGGAAAGAACCAATAGGTTTATCGCCGCTCTTCAGACCAGCTCTAGATAACTTGATCGCGGTTGCCAGCTGTTCAATAGCCTCGTCCTGACCAAATACAGCCATTTTCAGGTTGCCATCTAAATCTTTGAGTGAAGCTTTATCTGAAGACGTCACTTGAGAAGATGGTATGCGCGCAATCTTTGCCACCACCTGCTCAACATCTGATGCACCAATACTCTTTTTTCTGCGGCTTGGTGAAAGCAATTGCTGTGCGGCGCCCGCTTCATCAACCACATCAATCGCTTTATCAGGCATAAAACGGTCATTGATGTACTTAGCCGCTAACTCCGACGCGGTTCGCAGAGCTTTATCTGTGTAGCGAATTTTGTAATGGTCCTCAAATCGAGACTTAAGCCCCTTAAGAATCTTATAGGTATCGTCCACATCTGGCTCAGGTACATCGATCTTTTGGAATCTGCGCGACAACGCACGATCTTTATCGAAAATACCGCGGTACTCCTGATATGTTGTGGAGCCCATGCAACGCATCTGCCCCGATGTTAGTAACGGTTTAAGCAGATTGGATGCATCCATTACGCCACCCGAAGCTGCACCGGCGCCGATAATGGTATGAATTTCATCAATAAAGAGAATTGAATGTTCCGCGCTCTTAAGTTCAGCTAAGACCGCCTTAAAGCGTTTCTCAAAATCACCCCTATATTTAGTTCCTGCGACTAATGCGCCCAAATCTAGAGAATAAATAACACTTTCGCTAACCACCTCTGGCACTTTGCCATCGACTATCCGCTTTGCGAGACCTTCCGCTATAGCAGTTTTACCTACGCCAGATTCACCAACCAACAACGGGTTGTTTTTCCTTCTGCGGCAAAGAATTTGCACAGTTCGCTCGAGCTCTTCGTCGCGGCCTATTAGCGGATCAACCCGACCGGCTTTCGCTTCTTCATTTAGGTTGGTGGCATATAAAGACAGTGCGGAGGGCTTTTCTTCCCCATCCTCACCCGCAGCAGATTGCGTACCTGCAGCTAATTCATCGTCTTCTTCCTGGGGCACCTTACTTATGCCATGAGATATATAGTTGACAACATCAATGCGAGTGATGCCTTGGGATTTGAGCATATAGACAGCTTGGCTTTCTTGCTCGCTGTAGATGGCAACTAGGACATTTGCACCTGTTACTTCTTTGCGACCCGATGACTGCACATGGAAAAGCGCTCGAGAGACTACACGTTGGAAGCCCAGAGTAGTCTGGGGGCCACGCTCATCATCTTCACCAAACAGTACTGGTGTTGTATCTTCTATATAAGTCTCAAGCTCGCGCTTTAAAACATCTACATCAGCACCTACATTACGCAGCACTTCAATAGCGCCGTCATTTTGAGTTAACGCCAAGAGAAGATGCTCTACGGTGACAAACTCATGTCGCTTCACGCTTGCTTGCTGTGCTACAGCATTCAGTGACTGTTCTAATTCTTTACTTAACATTTCTATTCACTACTTTTGGTTCAGTTAATCCGTCATCTCAATACTAGACATTAAGGGGTGGTTATTCTCTTGGGCGTAAAGATTCACCTGCTCAGATTTAGTTTCCGCAATATCTCGCGGAAAAATTCCTACCACCGCCTTACCTTCACTATGCACTACCAACATAATTTGTGTTGCCTTCTCCCTACTCATCGCGAAAAAATTCTCGAGAATATGTACAACAAACTCCATGGGAGTGTAATCGTCGTTGAGCAACAACACCTTATACATAGGTGGACGCTTCAACTCAGGCTTTGCCTCTGCAGTGGCTAAGCCAATATCTGGGTCCCCTGCAGTGCCACCTTCATCATCATCAGCGCTTGCAAGCCAAAGGTTGTGTTGGGCTAACTCTATTTCGCTGTCTTCAATCATTCACTCGTTCACTCATTCACTAGCACTCGTTACCATGCAACAAAGTACTTCAAAATTTCTTTAATCATGCCTTATTTTTACAAATGTAAGGCAATCAATTGCTCTTTTTTTGCACGCAGATTGCGTACATACAGCTTGCTGCAACAACAATAATCATAGCTTGAATCAAGCGCTGTCGTTGTTTTGTGACATTAGCAAGCCGACATCTAAACACCACTCCTTTTTATGTGGGGGCATAGGGGTAATTTTCCACCCCTCTCATACCTTGACTCTGGATAGTTTTTTACGGAAAGTCGGCCTCGGAGTGGAGGAAATTATGGCTAGTGGAACTGTAAAATGGTTTAACAACGCTAAGGGGTATGGATTTATTTTGCCCGATGACGGGAAAACAGATCTTTTTGCTCACTATTCTGCAATTGCGATGGAAGGCTACAAGTCTTTACGTGCCGGAGAGCCGGTTGAATTCGAGATAGAGGAAGGTGATAAGGGTTTGCATGCGATCAATATCGTCAGCACTAACCCAGCACCGACTGAAGATTCGGGAGCAAGCAATGATGTAGCAGAGTCAGCTGAGGAATCTGGAGATTCTGCTTAAACGGAGAATTGGCCAGGGTTGCAACCCAGCTTGTTACACCTAACTTTTAGAAAAGTATCGCCATAGTACATAAGCCAGACTTCTGGCTTATGTACTTTTAAACTGGTCAGGTATTTTTAAATCTTGGCGGATTTAGTAGCTGCCGGGTATCCCTCGTCCTAAGACTAAGCCTAGGACTAAGACTAAATCCATTCATATCCTTGCCGCTGGGTTATAGCGCAGCTATGGCAGAGTTAAGTATTGCTGACGGGCGCATAGCGCTGTCTACTTTTTCAGGATCTGGCGAATAGTAACCGCCAACATCAACGGGCTCTCCTTGGGCTGCAAGTAACTGGTCATTTATTGCTACTTCGTTTTCACCCAATGTATTTGCGAGCACTGCAAAACGTTCAGCAAGCGCGCTGTCTACAGTTTGCCGGCTCATCGCTTCAGCCCAGTACTTTGCTAGATAAAAATGGCTGCCACGATTATCTAACTCATTAACTTTGCGTGAAGGAGACTTATTACTTTCGAGGAATTCGCCAATGGCTTCGTTTAGCGTATCTCCAAGTAACTCGGCTGCGCTGTTGTTAAAGGTAGCCGCAAGATGTTCAAAAGATGCGCCCAAAGCTAAAAATTCGCCAAGGCTATCCCAGCGCAAATGACCCTCCTTTTCAAACTGTTGAACGTGCTTCGGTGCAGAACCACCGGCGCCAGTTTCAAAAAGGCCGCCGCCTTCAATCAATGGAACAATAGATAACATTTTTGCACTAGTACCTAACTCCAAGATTGGAAAGAGGTCTGTCAAATAATCTCGCAGAACGTTACCGGTCACAGAAATAGTATCATTGCCCTGGCGCATCACTTCTAGGGTGTGCCTAGTTGCTGCAGCCGGTGCCAAAATCTTGATCTCTAACTCGTTTGTGTCGTGCTGAGGTAAATACTGATCAATCTTGGCAATCAGCTGTTGATCATGAGCGCGGTTTTCATCGAGCCAAAAAATCACTTGGGCACCTGTAGCTTTACCGCGATTAACTGCCAATTTGATCCAGTCCTGCACTGGCGCATCTTTCACACGGCATAGGCGCCAAATATCGCCCTCTTCCACATTATGACTATGCAGCAATTCACCAGCACTGGTGAGTACGCGCATTTCCCCGTTCCCTGGAGCTTCAAAAGTTGTGTTGTGCGAACCATATTCTTCGGCCTTTTGCGCCATCAAACCAACATTGGCGGTTGATCCCATTGTAGTGGGATCAAAAGCACCGTTAACTCTGCAGTTTTCTATGGTTTCAGCATATACAGTTGCATAGCAGCGATCTGGAATGACAGCTTTCATGTCGCACAGATCGCCGTCCGGCGCCCACATTTTGCCAGACTCACGTATAGCCGCAGGCATTGAAGCATCAACAATAATATCGCTTGGCACGTGAAGGTTGGATATGCCTCTATCAGAATCAACCATAGCCATATCCGGCCCTGCTTCGAAACACGCATCGAGGTCAGCTTTGACTGCAGCCTGCTGGTCAGCAGGTAGCGACTTGATCTTTTCGTAGGCATCACCGATGCCATTATTAGCATCTACACCAAGTTGCTCAAACAGCTCACCATGCTTCACAAAAGCATCTTTATAGTAAGCTTTCACAGCGTGACCAAAAATGATCGGATCCGACACTTTCATCATGGTCGCTTTCAAATGAAGCGAAAACAAAACACCATCTTGTGTCGCTGCAATCTGCTGCTCATAGAATTCGCAGAGCGCCTTCTTGCTCATAAACGCTGCGTCTACTATTTCGCCTTGGCTAACCGCTACAGCATTTGCCAACTGCGTAGTTTCACCAGCTGTGGATACAAATTCGATACTCAGGGAATCGTCTTGGGTCATGCTCGCGGACACTTCGCTGGCAAAGAAATCTCCCTCGCTCATATGCGCCACGTGAGATTTTGAAGCGGTAGTCCAAGCACCCATAGAGTGCGGGTGTTTTTTTGCGTAATCTTTTACGGCTGGGGCTGCGCGACGATCTGAATTGCCTTCGCGAAGGACAGGGTTTACCGCACTGCCTTTCACGGAATCGTAACGTGCCTGAATTTCACGCTCCGCATCGTTAGCTGGCTCTTCGGGGTAATCGGGTAAGTTGTAGCCTTTATCTTGTAGCTCTTTTACCGCTTCGTGGATTTGCGGATTTGATGCGCTAATATTGGGTAACTTGATAATGTTTGCTGCGGGGTCGCCTGTCAGTAATCCCAATTCAGCTAGGTCGTCCGAGATTCTTTGCTCTGAGGTTAACATTTCAGGGAAAGTCGCAATAATTCTGCCTGCTAGAGAGATATCGCGTGTTTCTACCTGAATACCCGCAGCATCGGAAAACGCCTTAATGATTGGTAGCAGTGAGTAAGTAGCTAACCTGGGCGCCTCGTCTGTTTCTGTATAAATTATCTTTTGTTCGTTGCTCATCAACTACCTCTAATCCTATTTCTTACAGTCTCCCCCACGCTCATGTCAAAAAGACTAAATTTCGGCGAGACTTATTGATACAGAGCTATATAAGCCCTGCATTCGATCTTTTTTCGATCTTTTTTCCATCTACATTTTTACTTCGATCAATATTCGTCGCAAATTGACTGAATTCGATTCGAACTGAAAAAACCTTGCACCGACAACAGTCCGATTTGGACACTTGGTAGCAAAGTTATATGAGGCGGTCTTAAGCTGAAAGACTGGTACACATTTTAAGTGTTTTTGTACTCGAAATCTTTCCCGCCAAGCCCTCTCGCGGTAACAGCGCAATATAGCCCTCACAAGGGATATGTGCAACTGGGAAGACATTTTGAACTACTTCAACAATGAGCCGCCTGGGGAAAAATCGCCCAATACAGATAGCACGAAGTTAGTCCCACAGCTTTGCACGAGCTTGGTCTTCGGATGTTGACTCGACCCAACCCTGACCTAGGTCTGACTGCTCGTTTTTCCAAAAAACTGCCTCAGTTTTAAGGCAGTCCATAATGTACTGAGCACCGGCAAAAGCCGCATCTCTGTGAGCTGATGCCACCATTACCAGCACAATTTGCTCGCTTGGCGCCATGGTTCCCACACGATGAATCACATGACATCCAAGCAGGGGCCAGCGCTCTTCCGCGTGACCTAGAATCTTCTCAATACTTTTTTCAGTCATCCCCGGATAATGCTCTAGAGTCAACGTTTGTACCTTGCCTCCGTCTCCAGCTTTTGCATTGCGGTCTCTGACTAAGCCAACGAAGCTTGCAATACCACCTACCTCACTACCATAGGCATCGCGCATCGCCTTATAAGCATCATCAACACTAAAGTCTTGCTGCTGAATGTGTATCAATTGCCCCAAGTTAGCCCCCTGTTACCGGAGGTAAGAAGGCTACTTCATCGCCATTTGCCAAGGCTAGAGAAGACTCACGCCAATTCCCCTCCACAAGTTCTTGATTGATCGCCAGGCGAATGTTCGGAGCGAGTAAATGCTCAAATTTATCCTCGGATAACTGCTCTTGGAGCGCATCCCTCAGGGCATCTAGGCTGGTAACGCCGATTTGTAGCTGCGCTACACCCACTTGCTCGCGTAACGATGCAAAAAATTTCACCTCTATCGTCTGGCTCATCTATTGCGCCTCGCTAGCAGGCGTTGGTCGAAGCCAATGACCACTCTTACCACCCTGCTTTTCTAACAAACAAATAGAACCGATTACCATAGCTTTATCAACGGCCTTACACATGTCGTAGACGGTCAAAGACGCAACGCTCACCGCCGTCAAAGCCTCCATTTCAACACCTGTTTTGCCACTAACCTTACATTCAGCAACAATTTCCAGTTGGGTATCACTCAATTCCATAAACTCTACCGTGACCTTGGATAGCGCCAGTGGATGACATAAGGGAATCAAGTCCGAACAGCGCTTAGCGCCTTGAATACCGGCGACTCTTGCCACCGCAAGCACTTCACCTTTCTGCAGCTGGTTGTCACGAATAGCGGTTAAGGTGGAAGCTGACATAGTCAAAATGCCGCTTGCTCGCGCCACACGCTGAGTGATTTGTTTATCACCAACATCCACCATATTGGCTTCACCGGCTGAATTGATGTGACTTAGGGACATGACGATTACCTCTGTTGAAATTGCATTATGCAGCCTAGGCAAGCCTAGGTCAGGCGCTAAAGCAAAAAATTAACCTCTCCGAGTGTCTAATAGCACCTGGAAACGGCAAACCTCGTAAATAGCCGCAGAGAAAAACTGACCCTACAGCCTGCCTGAGGTAATATGCCCCACCTTGAAAGTCATCACTTAGCACGGCAAATGTCCCAAGATCTAAAAGCAGAACAAACTACAAAACCTGCTACTCGAGTCATACTCGGGATGTCTGGTGGGGTGGACTCCTCTGTTGCCGCTCACCTACTCATGCAACAAGGTTATGAAGTAGAAGGCTTGTTCATGAAAAACTGGGAAGAAGACGATGGCAGCGAATACTGCACAGCGATCGCTGACCTTGAGGATGCTCAGGCAGTCTGCGATAAACTCGGCTTAACACTACATACCGCTAACTTCTCAGCAGAATATTGGGACAACGTTTTTGAGCACTTTTTGAGTGAATACAAACGATGGCGAACACCCAACCCCGACATTCTGTGTAACCGAGAAATCAAGTTTCAACAATTTGTCGACTACGCCTCCAGTTTAGGCGCCCACTATATTGCCACCGGACATTATGTTCGCCGTACTGGTGGATTAGATACTCAGCAGCCGTTCAAAATTTTGAAGGGACTGGACGAGAAAAAGGATCAAACCTATTTCCTCCAAGCAGTACCAGAAAAACAACTTGAAAAATGCCTCTTTCCGCTAGGTGACCTGAAGAAGGCTAAGGTCAGAGAGATTGCATCTGACCTTGGCCTGGCAAACGACAAGAAGAAAGACAGTACAGGCATATGCTTTATTGGTGAGCGCAGGTTCGCAGATTTCTTAGCCACTTATATCAATGACGTTCCAGGCCCAATCACAGATCGACAAGGCCGCTTTATCGGAGAACATCGGGGGCTACACTACTACACATTGGGTCAACGCCAAGGCATAAACATTGGTGGTTTAGCTGGGCGTAAAGAAAGCCCATGGTATGTCTGCGCGAAAAAACCACAGACAAATACCTTGGTCATCAGTCAAGACGAAAACGACTTAAACGGCAGTTGGCTTCACGCTACCGACGCTAACTGGCTAGTAGCACCCAACCTGCCACGCAAATGTCAGGCTAGAATTCGCTATAGACAACCCGATCAAGTGTGTTTTGTAAGCCATGCTGCGAACGGACAACTGTTGGTCAAATTTGAGCAAACCCAAAGATCTATTACCCCGGGGCAATATGTGGCTTTCTACGACGGCGAACAGATGATTGGCGGCGCGGTGATAGAACGCCCAGACAAACTATAACAATGAGCCTTTAGTGCCGAAAAAACATTCGAACAGCAATTTCTTTAACGAGTTAAAACCTATGACCCAACTTGATTCAATCTTCGCCATTACTGCCATCGACGGGCGCTACCGCAGCAAGGTTGAAAATCTTGCCCACATAACAAGCGAATTTGGCCTAATAAAGTACCGTACCGAGGTTGAATGCCAGTGGGTTTTATTTCTCAGTGACTGCGAGGAAATTCCTGAAATACCTAACCTAAATGCCGAAGACCGTGCCTTTGTAGCTTCCATTGCGTCGGAATTCGATGCAACTGGTGCCGCCCGTATCAAAGAAATCGAGGCCAGGACCAACCATGACGTAAAAGCCGTAGAGTATTACTTAAAAGAGCAATTTGCCCTGCGCCCTAACCTGCAAGCAATCAATGAATGGGTACACTTTGGCTGCACTTCCGAAGACATCAACAATACAGCCTACGGACTGATGGTGAAGGCGGGTGTTGAAGAGGTATTACTGCAACACATGGATCAGCTGATCAAGGTTATAGATGATCTAGCAAAGCAACACGCACAATTGCCCATGCTATCGAGAACTCACGGACAAACAGCTTCGCCTACAACCTTAGGCAAGGAAATGAAAAATGTCGCAGCACGTCTTTACCGACAGCGCAGCCAGCTAGCCGCCGTTGAAATCCTTGGCAAATTTAACGGCGCTGTGGGTAATTTCAACGCCCACCTTAGTGCCTACCCAAGCTTGCCGTGGGATGAGCTATCTGCTCAGTTCATTCAGCGCCTTGGGTTGGTAAATAACCCATGGACTACGCAAATTGAACCCCACGACTACTTAGCAGAGGTATTCCACTGCATTATGCGCTTCAATCAAATTGTTCTAGATTTTGATCGAGACATTTGGAGCTACATCTCTATAGACTATTTCAAGCAACGCAAAGTGGAGGGCGAAACCGGTTCGTCCACAATGCCGCACAAGATCAACCCAATCGACTTTGAGAACTCTGAAGGCAATATTGGCCTCGCAAATGCATTACTCGACCATATGGCTAGCAAACTACCCGTTTCGCGCTGGCAGAGGGATTTATCCGACTCCACTGTCTTGCGCAATATAGGCGCAGCCTTTGCGCATTGTGGCATCGCGTACCAAGCCACCCTCAAAGGGCTCTCAAGACTAGACGTTAACCCAGAAGCAATAGCCGCTGACTTAGACGATAGCTGGGAAGTGTTGGCCGAACCGGTACAAACCGTAATGCGCAAATACGGCATGGCTGAACCTTACGAGCAACTCAAAGCTGTCACGCGCGGGCGCAGACTCAACGCTGGCTTATTTTTAGAAATACTCGAAGAGCTAAAACTCCCAGAAGCCGCGCAAGCCGAACTACGTGATCTGCGCCCAGATACCTACATCGGTATTGCCGCAAACCTAGCCACACGCGAGTTCAATTAGATCGCGGCAAAGACTCAACGCGCTACCGTGTTCGGTAGCCTATTTTTTTGCAGCGACATAAACTGCAGCCACTAATCCTGATGGACCATTAGATGAATCAACTACACCGAAAGTCACTCGCCGGCACCAATCTTGACTACTTTGATACCGAGGCCGCAGTAAATGCGATTAAACCTGGCGCTTATGCAACACTCCCCTACACCTCGCGAGTACTAGCAGAAAATTTAGTCCGTCGTTGTGATCCGCAACTACTCACAGCCTCACTAGAGCAAATTGTTTTTCGTAAGCAAGATCTAGATTTTCCCTGGTTTCCGGCCCGGGTAGTTTGTCACGACATACTCGGACAAACTGCATTAGTCGACTTGGCTGGCTTAAGAGATGCCATTGCGGCCAAGGGCGGAGACCCGTCTAAAGTCAACCCGGTTGTACCCACCCAGCTTATAGTCGATCACTCCCTCGCCGTTGAACACCCAGGATTTGAAAGCGATGCATTCGAAAAAAACAGATCCATTGAGGATCGGCGTAATGACGACCGCTTTCATTTTATCAACTGGACTGCTACCGCATTTGAAAACGTCGATGTAATCCCACCTGGCAACGGCATCATGCACCAGATCAACTTGGAGCGAATGTCTCCGGTAGTCCACGCCAGAGATGGCATCGCCTTTCCTGACACGTTAGTGGGTACAGACAGCCATACACCTCATGTCGATGCACTTGGTGTTATCGCTATTGGTGTTGGTGGATTAGAAGCAGAAAGCGTAATGCTTGGCCGCGCCTCGTATATGCGCCTACCAGATATCATTGGGGTAGAACTAACCGGCAGACGCCAACCAGGTATCACTGCAACAGATATCGTCTTAGCCATTACAGAATTTTTGCGCGAACAGAAAGTAGTCTCTTCATACCTAGAATTTTTTGGCGAAGGCGCTAACGAGTTGACCTTGGGCGACCGTGCAACAATTTCAAATATGACACCAGAGTTTGGCGCAACCGCCGCCATGTTTTATATCGACAAGCAAACTATCGAGTATTTAAAACTAACAGGCCGCGACTCCGAGCAGGTGAAGCTGGTGGAAACCTACGCAAAAACCACAGGACTTTGGGCGGACAGCCTCACTACGGCTGAGTATGAGCGGACCCTTACCTTTGACTTATCTAGCGTCGGCCGCAACATAGCAGGTCCATCCAACCCGCATAGACGAGTAGCTACAAAAGACCTTGCCGCGCAGGGAATCTCTGGTGTAGTTGAAAACATTGACGGGCAGATGCCTGACGGCGCAGTAATCATTGCAGCAATCACCAGCTGTACAAACACCAGCAATCCTCGCAACGTAATTGCTGCAGCCCTGCTGGCGCGCAATGCAAACGCCCTTGGACTAACAAGAAAACCATGGGTTAAAACTTCATTAGCGCCAGGATCCAAGGCCGTACAGTTGTATCTTGAAGATGCCGACCTACTGAAAGAGTTAGAGGCACTAGGCTTTGGTATTGTCGGGTTTGCATGCACCACATGTAACGGCATGAGCGGCGCACTGGACCCAGTAATTCAAAAAGAGATTATCGACCGTGATCTGTATTCTACCGCAGTACTTTCCGGCAACCGCAACTTTGACGGACGTATACATCCCCATGCAAAACAAGCGTTCCTCGCATCCCCTCCTCTTGTTGTAGCTTACGCAATCGCCGGGACCATTCGTTTTGATATTGAAAAAGACATCTTGGGCACAGATCCCAACGGCAATAACATAACCCTTAAAGACATCTGGCCGAGCGATGAAGAGATAGATCAAATTGTTAATGCAAGCGTAAAGCCAGAACAGTTCAGCAAAGTTTACGACCCAATGTTTGTCTCGCTAAAAGACGTAACTAGCCTAACAAGCCCCCTATATGACTGGCGTCCTGAAAGCACATATATCCGCCGCCCGCCTTATTGGGAAGGCGCACTCGCGGGTGAGCGTAGCTTATCTGGCATGCGCCCATTGGCGGTTCTTGGCGACAATATCACTACAGACCACCTCTCTCCTTCTAACGCCATTATGTTAGACAGTGCAGCAGGAGAATATTTGGACAAAATGGGTTTGCCCGAGGAAGACTTTAACTCCTACGCAACCCACCGCGGCGACCATCTGACCGCCCAACGAGCAACATTCGCCAATCCCAAACTTATCAATGAGATGGTTTTAGAGGCTGGCGAGCCTAAACAAGGATCTTTGGCAAGAATTGAACCTGAAGGCAAAGTCAGCAGAATGTGGGAAGCTATAGAAGTTTACATGCAAAGAAAACAACCACTGATAATTGTCGCTGGCGCTGACTACGGCCAAGGCTCCTCGAGAGACTGGGCCGCAAAAGGCGTACGCCTTGCGGGGGTTGAAGCAATTTTAGCTGAAGGCTTTGAGCGCATTCACAGAACCAACCTTGTAGGTATGGGCGTACTGCCGCTGGAATTCAAGAATGGTGAAAACCGTAATACTTATGCCATTGACGGGACCGAAACATTCGATGTTATCGGCGATCCCACGCCAGGAGCGACACTTAAAGTTGTCATAACAAGGGCGTCGGGCGAGACACTCGAAGTTGAAACTACTTGCCGTTTAGACACCGCTGAAGAGGTTTCTATCTACGAAGCTGGCGGTGTATTACAGCGCTTTGCTCAGGACTTTTTGGAGTCAACTAACTCAACAGCTTAATAACAGCCGATATTTAGGATTCAGTGAAATGTCACACGTACCGCAAATAAAAATCCCCGCAACTTATATGCGCGGAGGCACCAGTAAAGGTGTCTTTTTCAATCTAACTGAACTGCCGGAAGCTGCGCAAGTTCCCGGGCCTGCGAGAGATAATTTGATCCTGCGTGTCATAGGCAGCCCTGACCCTTATGGTAAACAAACAGATGGCATGGGGGGCGCAACATCAAGCACCAGCAAATCAGTTATTTTGGCAAAAAGTACAGTTGCAGATCACGATGTGGACTACCTATTCGGTCAAGTAGCTATAGATAAAGCTTTCGTAGATTGGAGTGGTAATTGCGGCAACTTATCCGCTGCGGTAGGTGCGTTTGCCATTGCAAATAATTTACTGGATCGAAATCGCGTGCCCGCAAATGGCGTTGCCGTTGTGCGCATATGGCAAGCAAACATTAGCAAGTCGATTATTGCCCATGTGCCAATGCAAAACGGCGAAGTGTGCGAAACCGGAGATTTCGAATTGGACGGCGTCACATTCCCGGCCGCTGAAGTACAGTTGGATTTTCTGGAACCTGCAGATGATGACGGCGGCTCCATGTTCCCTACTGGCAACTTGGTTGATGACCTAGACGTTTCGGGCGTGGGTTCTTTAAAAGCCACCATGATCAACGCGGGTATTCCCACCATCTTTTTGAACGCTGAAGAAATTGGTTATAGCGGCAGCGAACTTCAAGATGATATTAACAATGATGAAAAAGCCTTGGCACTATTTGAGAACATTCGTGCACATGGCGCATTGCGTATGGGGTTGATCAGTGACCTGTCGGACGCCCAAGGGCGTCAACATACGCCAAAAGTAGCCTTTGTCTCTAAACCCAAGGCTTATACATCGTCCAGCGGCAAAGACATTGCTGCTGCTGATATCGACCTACAAGTCCGCGCCTTGTCTATGGGCAAACTACACCACGCCATGATGGGTACCGCAGCTGTTGCAATCGGCGCAGCTGCGGCAATCCCCGGCACACTGGTTAACCTTGCTGCAGGCGGTGGTGAGCTAGAAGCGGTTAAATTTGGCCATCCATCAGGCACGCTAAAAGTAGGCGCTGCGGCGGATTTGGTCGATCAAGAATGGACTGTGAGCAAGGCAAGTATGAGCAGAAGCGCTCGCGTGCTAATGGAAGGTTGGGTAAGAATTCCGGGCGATTCGTTCTAACCTACTGACTTAGCCTTTAGAAGCGCCACGCAAAAAAAGGTTATAGAACACTCTATAACCTCTTATAGCAGGCCTCTTAAAGCAGAACTCTTATTGCCGAACCCGTATCGCGGAACCACAGCACCTATAAGCTAGCCACCCGCTTTGCTGGCTCGCAGCTAACGCTTTAACACGCGACTCTGCCAACGTTATCGCTGGCCGATTGGCGCCAAAACTCTGGGTTCTGGCCCAATGTAGTCTGCGCTAGGACGAATAATACGATTATTCTCGCGCTGCTCCATCACATGAGCTGCCCATCCAGAAACTCTTGAGCATACAAAGATTGGTGTAAACAACTTGGTGGGAATACCCATAAAGTTGTATGTGGAGGCGTGGAAAAAGTCTGCGTTAGCAAATAGTTCTTTCTCGTCCCACATCACTTTTTCAACTGCACAAGAAACAGGGTACAAAACGGTATCGCCCACTTCTGCTGCCAGCTTTTCTGCCCACTTCTTAATAATGACATTACGCGGATCTGAAGTACGATAGATCGCGTGACCAAAGCCCATAATTTTATCTTTGCGCTCCAGCATACCCAAGATTCCAGCGGTAGCTTCTTCAGCAGAAGAGAACTTCTCGATCAACTCCATGGCCGCTTCATTGGCGCCACCGTGCAGTGGACCGCGCAGCGAACCTATGGCACCGGTAACGCAAGAATGCATGTCCGACAAAGTAGAAGCACAAACTCGCGCGGTAAATGTCGAGGCATTAAATTCATGCTCGGCATATAGAATTAGAGAAATATCCATTATTCGTTCGTGCAATTCGCTGGGCTTCTCGCCTGTTAGCGTTTGCAAGAAATGGCCTGCTAGAGACTCTGCACCGGTATCAGTCTCAATACGTACGCCTTCATGACTGAAGCGATACCAATAGTTAATAATACCCGGCAATGCACCTAACAAACGATCCGCCGCACGCTGTTGGTTTTCAAAGCCATCTTCTGGCTCTAAATTACCCAGCATAGAACAACCCGTGCGTAACACATCCATAGGATGTGCTGAGGCTGGAATGCGCTCTAACACCTCTAACAATGCCTGTGGCAACTCTCTATTAGCCTTGAGCACAGCTCGGTAGCCATCTAACTGCGCTTGGTTGGGCAATTCGCCATGAAACATCAGGTAGGCTACTTCTTCAAAAGTCGCGTTATCAGCAAGGTCAGAAATATCATAACCACGATAGGTGAGACCCGTGCCACTTAAGCCAACTGTGCAAAGCTCAGTTGTTCCTGCGCTTTGTCCACGCAGCCCTGCTCCGCCTAATACTTTCTCTACCATTGTCCCTCTCCTCAAAAATCTATTTTTTGCGTTCAACTAGCGCCGAACCAGCCTGTCAGTCCTAAGCTTGCTCAGCAAAAAGACGATCTAACTTTTGCTCATACTCGTGATAGCCCAAGAAATCATAAAGCTCCATACGAGTTTGCATAGTGTCCACTACCGAGGTTTGCGTACCTTCATCACGAATAGCCTGATAGACGTTTAGAGCCGCCTTATTCATAGCTCTAAAAGCGGACAGCGGATACAAAGCCATTGCAATATCTACCGCTGCAAGTTCATCCGCTGTGTACAGGGGTGTCTCGCCAAATTCAGTTAAATTCGCCAAAACAGGAATACCAGCCGCCTCAACGATAGGTGCATACATACCAATTTCCGTCATTGCTTCAGCAAAAATCGCGTCAGCGCCAGCCTCGGCAAATGCACCAGCACGATCTACAACCGCGTTCATACCATCTACAGCCAGTGCGTCCGTTCTAGCCATAACGACAAAATCTGGATCTGTCTTGGCATCAACTGCCGCTTTAATCCGGTCAACCATCTCTGTTACCGAAACAATCGACTTATTAGGTCTATGACCGCAACGTTTTTGCGCAACTTGGTCTTCTATGTGCACTGCTGCTGCACCAGCTGCAGTCATATCTTTAATCGTACGCGCAATATTAAATGCACCGCCCCAACCTGTGTCTATGTCCACTAATAAAGGCACACTAGACGCTGCAGTAATGCGACGTACATCCTCAAGTACATCATTGAGCGAGGTCATACCTAGGTCAGGCAAACCATAAGAGGCATTAGCGACACCGCCACCTGACAAATATATGGCTTTGTAGCCGACCCGCTCCGCCATCAATGCGGTATAGGCG
>CAJJDH010000065.1 GCA_905182905.1 marine gamma proteobacterium HTCC2089
GGTAGTGACTCTCGTAAAACAATCGCTGTAACTTTATAGTTGCCAACGACGAAAACTACGCACTAGCGGCCTAAAAAACCCGCTTACGTCCATGATTCGTTTCTTGCTAGGAGAAATGGACGGCAAAACAGCAAGATCGCGCGGATACCTCGCCCGGGGTTGAACCGTTAAAACCAATCGGGATCGCAGAAAGTACCCTGACCGTCGGGTCACTGGACGCTAAATCAATAGACGGACCCTAAGCATGTAGAGCCAATAACGGCGAGCCAGCGGACGCGGGTTCAACTCCCGCCGCCTCCACCATCTCCCCTTCCCAGGCAATCCTGGGAAGGATTATTTTTCCGATAACCTACTGTTTTTATTGCGAATACTTTCTAAGCAAGCCTGAGGGCGTCCAACCGAATCCAGAAACACTTGGGGGCAACTATTGGGGGCAACTCCAGTCTTATGCTGTAGCTGCCCCCAATGACACTTACATCCTTAGCAGTTAAACAAGCCCAACCCGTGGACAAAGCGAAACCTCTTTATGACGAGAGGGGCCTCTACCTTGAAATCTCGCCTGCTGGCGGGAAATGGTGGCGGCTTAAATATCGTTTTGCCGGTGAAGAGAAGCGTTTGTCTCTTGGCGTCTATCCAGATATCGGCCTAAAGGAGGCGAGAGCCGCCCGTGATGGGGCACAAAGACTGGTTGCTCAAGGTGTGGCCCCAGCGCAAGACGCAAAGAAATCAGATGACAGCGCGTCGCTGATGCTGAGAACTCTTTCGAAGTCGTTGCGAGAGAGTGGTTCCAGAAACAAGCACCTATCTGGTCAGAATTTCACCAGAAGAACGTTATCAGCAAATCTGGTTCTCGGCTTTGCCAAACACCGCACCACGTCCCAGATAATTGGATGCATCGAAATATCAATATGGCCGAGGCAGCGAAGCGAATCTGTTTGCCTAATAAGGGCCTGAGCACGGAGCAACTAGTTACGTTATTGAACCTTTCTGTCATTGGCTGTAAGCGAGGGTGCAAAGGCTCGGTCGAGTACAAAGAGCGCATTGTCAATGTCGTCACATTATTTTTTGGCGGATTGATAGTCTAATTTCAACCTGGGTCGCTTGGTTGTATCGCAACCATTTTTCCGCATCAAAGTAGCAAGCGCGAAAACGAGGCGAACTTGTATTCCTATAAATTTCTATACTCGCTAAAGTTCACACTTCTAATTTGCAGGTTTTGCTTGTGTACGAAACATTGATTGGAGAACACTAGGTGACCAATTCATCACCATTAGTCGGTGCGCCCCTTGGCCCCACAATGTTCCGCTTGGCTGTACCCGGCGTTATTGGTGCACTGCTAACTTCGAGCCCAGGCTTAGTAGAAGCCGCTTTTTTAAAAACCTCGGGCGCGGACGCCCTTGCCGCTGTAGCACTGGTTTACCCATTGGTTATTTTGGCAGGCATGTTTTCTGCTGGTGCTTTCGGCGGGGCGGTCAGCGGCTTCACTGCACGCGCTGTTGGCGCAGGCAACTATGAAGAAGCAAGCACCGTCTTGGTTTGCGCGGTTTTAATTTCACTAATTGGCGGCGCTGGGATGTGGGCGTTAGTCGTACTGCTCGGACCACTATTATATCAGTATGCAAGCGATAGCCTCGCTGTTACCAGTGCTGCCCAACACTATGCAACGCTGCTATTCCCAGTCATCCCCGCCTACTGGCTGATCAACATGCTGTCGTCGGTCTTGCGTGGCAGTGGAGACATGATTCGCCCCGCCATAGTGGCTGCCAGTCTACTGGCATCCTACACGGCTCTGGCTTTTTTGCTGATTCCGGGAAAAGAAGCCAGTCTCGATCACGCAATCAAAGCAGCAGCTCAAGCAATGGCCGGCTCTTATTTATTGGCCGCGGCAATAACCATCTATTTTGTCAGCGACAACAAACAGCCAATCCGCTTTAGATTAAATGCGTTTCGAGCGCAAACTTTCACCCTAATCCTCAAGCAAGGATTACTCGCTGCCAGCCAGTCAGTCATGACAATAATTTATGCATTAACTACCACAGTCATATTCAGCAGGTTTGGTACAGATTGGTTAGCAGGTTTTGGTCTAGCGGTAAGACTAGAACTTATTATGGTGCCAGTAATTTTTGGCATTGGAGCGTCAATGATTGCCATCGTTGGTGCTTACGTTGGCGCGGGACAGCGCCAACGGGCAATTTCAATTGCTTGGCGTGGCATTGCTATTAATGTTGCGCTTATTGGCTGCCTTGGGATGCTGCTAGCTTTCTTCCCCGCAAGTTGGTGCGCGTTAGTGGGTAGTGACCCTGCGGTGATCGCCAGTTGCAGTCAGTCACTGCGAATTGTAGCCCCGACCTATGCTTTCTTTGCTATTGGGCTGAGTTGCTACCTTGCAAGTCAGGCGCTCAACACCCTTCACTTTCCTGTACTGGGCGCACTTTTAAGGCTACTGGTAGTTGCAACAGGGCTGTATTGGGTGACCAGCGCAACTGCAATTGATACGGCACTTTATCTAGTAGCTGGTGCGGCAATCGTATATGGCATTGTCGTTGGCTTAGGGCTAAGGCTGGGACCTTGGCGCAAATAACACAGAAGATACCTAACCCACCAATGTTGCAGCTTACGTTGACTCGGGTAGGATCATAAAGATGCAAACCGTCACCTACGATGGCTATACGAATATGAAGAGCAATGCTTATGAGTAGATACAAATTACAGATTAACGGCGACGACGTTGAAGTCGACGCTACCCCAGACATGCCACTCCTTTGGGTGATACGCGACAAACTCAAACTCAGCGGCACAAAATTTGGCTGCGGTATTGCTCAATGCGGCGCGTGCACTGTACATGTAGATGGCGTCGCCGTTCGCTCCTGTGTATTACCAGTTTCGGCTGTATCTGGTCCGGTCACTACTATAGAAGGCTTAGCTGACGGTAATGATTTACACCCCCTTCAAACAGCATGGATCGAGCACGATGTGCCTCAGTGCGGCTACTGCCAAGCAGGGCAAATTATGAGTGCTGCAGCATTACTCTCTACCAATAGCCAGCCTTCAGACAACGACATAGACCAAGCTCTTGCTGGCAACTATTGTCGCTGCGGCACCAACGTGAGAATTCGTCGCGCAGTGCACACAGCCGCTACTTTTTACAATGCAGACAAGGGAAACGGTTAAATGAGTATGAATAAAATTAGCCGTCGCGGCCTTTTCAAAGCCTCAGCCATGGTAGGCGGAGGGCTCATGCTGAAGTTGAGTTTGCCGGTAAACGCAATGGAGGGAGATGCAACCACGCTTGTGAAGTCCAACGAATTGAACTTCTACGTACAGATTGCATCTGATGGCCAAATCACTATCTACGCGCCAAATCCTGAAATGGGCCAAGGTATTAAAACAGCGTTACCCATGATTATTGCCGAAGAAATGGGCGCCAGATGGGAGGATGTTGAAGTCATCCAGGCACCAGTGGACGGCAAAAAGTATGGCCTACAGGGTTCCGGTGGCTCTATGTCAGTGTTTCGAAACTTTGACACCATGCGCACCATGGGCGCGTCGGCTCGAGAAATGTTGATTGGCGCAGCATCCCTACTAATGGAAGTAGAGAAAAAAGAACTTGAGGCCAAAGAAAGTCAGGTCGTTCATGGTTCTGGTCGCAGCATGTCATTCGGCCAACTTGCGTCCGTCGCCGCCCAGCAACCTGTTCCGGACCCTGAGCAATTGTCTTACAAAGACCCCCGCTCATACACCATTCTAGGTAGTTCAGTAGGTAGTGTTGATAATCTAGTTATTGCCACAGGGCTATCCAAATTTGGTATCGACGTTGACGTGCCTGGGATGAAGTACGCCAGCTATACCCGTTGCCCAAGACCAGGAGGCAAGGCTCTGAGTTTTAATGAAGAGGAGATCAAGGCTCTACCCGGAGTAATTGACGCCTTTATCTTGCAACCCGATGCCAGTTCAGGCAAAGCATCGATGGCTTTTTTACGCGGTCTAGCAGCTCTGCAAGGTGGGGTTGCCATTGTAGGTGACGACACTTGGTCAGTTTTTTCTGCGAAGTCGAAACTCAAGGTCAACTGGGATGAGAGTGGCGCATCTAGAGATCAATGGTCACAGATGATCGAAGACGCCCGAGACATTGCAGCTAAAGGCGGTGGCGAAGTGAAAAAAGCCGGGCCTGCTGTAGATGCCGCCTTCGCAGACAACAATAACCGCGTACAAGAAGGCTTTTACGAGTTCCCTTATGTTGCCCATGTCTGCATGGAGCCGATGAACTGCACGGTGGATTATCGCAAGGGCGCCACGGCAGACTTAGATTCAATGGAGATTTGGCTAGGTAGTCAGTTCCCCTTTCAAGTCAAAGAAATTGCGGAAAACATGCTTGGCGTTAAACAGTCTAATGTCACCGTACACGGACTACGTATGGGTGGAGGTTTCGGCAGACGAGCTGTACACGACTTTGCCGCTGAAGCCATGGCCATTTCCCATCGCAGCGGATTACCCGTAAAACTCACGTGGACCCGCACTGACGACATTCATAACGACTACTTTAGGGTGGGTGGCTTCGAAAACATGAAAGCGGCTATTAGCCCGGATGGTAAGTTAGCCGCCTGGGATCAGCACTACATTGGTTTTGCCAACAACGGCAAACCAGTGATCGGCTCTGGTCTTCGAGGCAACGAACTACCCATGGTCGCTTTCGACAATGCTCGCGTTACCCAGTCAATGATGCCAGTGGACACTGCATGTGGTGCATGGCGCGCGCCAGGTTCCAATACCAATGCCTTTGTCGAGCAGAGCTTTATTCATGAGCTGGCCAATTTAGCTGAAAGGGATCACGCCGAGTTTTTAATAGAGCTTATGGGGTCGCGGCGCTGGATTAAAGACGGCAACATTTCTGCGCTAAATACCGGTCGCGCTATTGATGTCATCAAACTCGCTGTCGAAAAAGCCGGTTGGGGCAAAACCATGCCAGAAGGTAGCGGTCTTGGTTTAGCATTTTATTTCTGCCATGCAGCACATGTGGCGGAAGTCGCGGAGGTGAGTGTAGATGCAGATCGCAATTTTACGGTGAAGAAAATTACAGCCGCCATCGACGTAGGTCCCATCATCAACATGAGTGGGGCCATCAATCAGGTTCAAGGCTCAATCGTAGATGGCCTAAGCACAATGGCACTGCAAGAAATCACTATGTCCAACGGCCGCATAGAGCAAGATAACTTCCACCAATACTCGGTTATGCGCATAGCTGCGACACCAGAGATTGATGTGCACTTTATTCAAAGTGACAACAAGCCAACTGGGTTGGGAGAACCGGCACTACCGCCACTTGCACCAGCTGTGACAAACGCAATATTCGCAGCGACGGGCGAACGCATCAGGACAATGCCTTTGAGTAAAGTTGGCTATAAACTGGTTTGATGCAAACCTGATAGCGCCTAGTTTTTCACTAGGCCTTTGGCCAGCCTTATCAGGACAGTTACGCACTTCATATTGGGAGCGGTGTAACCCAGTTAAAGCAGGTCGACCTCAAGTTCAGCCCGCGGAGCAGACCGGCCCAAAACCCGCTCAGGCGGTAATATTTCGCGACCCTCTTGCTGATTGAATGGGTCGCTGTAATAACCCAGCGCGTACTCGCCTTGCGTATAACCCAACAAATCTTGCAGCTGAGGATCAAAGTCTTTGGCAATACTCGGCGGGCAAGATAGATATTGATTTTCTTCCTGTCGCAGCCAGCCTAAACAATAGGTAAGATTCAAACCCGTTCGCGTTTGTTGAGAATTGTTAGCTCCACCGCTATGCAATACGCTGCCGGTGTAAAAGAATACGGAACCCTTAGTCATTTCGGCCTGGCAAATTTGCTCAGGTTCCGGCTGTTGATTCCAAGGCCATTTATGGCTACCTGGCACACACTGGGTGGCTCCATTTTCTGCGGTAAAGTCTGTTAGCGCCCAAATAGTATTGAGCTGCGGCTCTATTTCTCTGGGCAAGTACTTACCCCAAGCATAACGATCTCGATGAATGGCTTGCGCGGGGCCGCCCGGACCAATCTGTATTGTTTGGGTCAGGTGTAAAATTATCCTACTGGTATAGGGTTGCAAAAATTGTTCGGCCGCAGCCAAAGCCAAGTCATTAACAATAAGCTCTCTACACTGGGCAGAGCGCGCTGCTAGCGCACCGGTACGTTTGGTCGTTTTACCCAAAAAGTTATCGTGCCCTAAAGGCGTCTTATCAATATAAGGCTTAACTTCAGCATTTAGGCGATCAACAATGTCAGTGCCGATTACATCCTTAACTATCACAGCGCCGTTATCGATGAGTTCTTGCACGACTTGCTTCGCAGTAGTGCTCGCGGGCAATGTATTGAGCGGCATAAGACTCTCCCTAAATTCTTCTTTGCTTCGAGGCTAGCGTAAAATGCGCTGCAACTGCAATCCCCAGTGTTGCGGGGACAAAGTCGCAACAAGGACAAGAGGCGGGGGTTATCTGCCTGCAATAACGGTGTCTGCTATCGCCCAATGTCGGTGCTGCCTCGGTAACGCTTACCACGCTCCTCAGCCAGCTTATAAGCCGCAGCAGTTTCTGCCTCTACCTCTTTACGATGTTGTGCGCTGAGTTCTTTAAACTCCTCTACCCACCAACGCCTGGTTACCTGAGGGAATGTGCCCATTCTATTCACGCACGCGTTAGCACCACGATCTCGCCCGGCTTGATACCCAGCGGCGCCCTCTTCCGATGCCTGAGACTTACCAAACGGTATAAGGTCGCCTTCCATCTTTGGCAACAAGAAATATGGCATAGATACCCGCGTCTCACCGCGAGGAATGAGCGTTGTATTCACACGATGTAAGGTCGCAGAATATCTGCCTTCGCTGAGATGCATGAGAGTGCCACCCGTATTTACAATCACAGATCCGGGAATCACTGGCACGTTATATTCACCTTCACAAGTACGGCAGGTTACCGGCGCATCTACCCAATTGCCTTCACCAGCAACCACCTGAAGCCCGGGACGATCGTTAATTAATAATGCGATAAAAGGCGGGCCATCAATGTGGGCGCCTACATTCTGACTATCGAACTTTGCATAGGCGGACACAACATCGTCCTGAGTGTCTTGGGCAAACACATCAAGGCTAAAATTATGATTCAAACTCGCCGCTAAGTCCGGATCAGCAAAATTAAAATAGCTGCGGAATTCAGCAGGATCTTCGCCAAGAGATTCAACAATCAACTCACCCAGTTGGTGAGTTAACTTGTGATAGGTTAAATTCAAATCTTCAATTAACGGTCTAAAACCAGACAGCCCCTCCCCTGTCGGCCATGTATTCGGCCCGCGAAACAAACGCTTGTGAATAGGTTGAGTTACATCATCGTGAGCACAGACAGGCTCTTGTTCAAACCCATACTGAAAATTCTCGATAACTTGCCCATGGCCTCGATCTGCAGGTGTAGGCAATGTATAGCCGCGGAAATAGGGGGTATTTGAAATATGAGCAGTTTTCTTGGTGTCCATAGGAGCGTCAAAAAAGCTGCGAACTTCGCGAAATGCACGCTGTTGAAAGCCTTCATCAAGACCCGGCGCATTGGTCAGAACCAAAAAGCCACATTCCGATAACGCATACTTGAGCTCTTGAAAGAACTTCGGGCGATCTTTTTCAAGATCTAACCAATCAACAGTCGGAATTTCTGAAATCGGGTTACTAGTGTTCTTTGTAGTATTTTCTGCAGAACTCAACTGCCTACCTCCTTGGCGCTTAAAGCTACCCTAGTGTAGGACTCTAAAAATTGCAAAAGAGCGTCAACCTAGGCGGCAGCCTCAAATTGGCTACTTCAACAGAGACAAAGACATACGTAAAATTTCTTGAGTGTTAGATAAAACAAAGCTACCCATTTGTTGCATCATCTGTTCGCGCGCTAGCTTTGCGCTTTGCAGCGCGTAGTCAGCATCCATGATTTTGGACTTTGATGCCTCTATTTGTGTGGAAGTATGTAGTAGACGCTCGGTACCAAACTCTATGGAGCTTTGGAACGCTCCAAGTTTAGCTTGACTATAGGCCGACTGATCTAATGCACGGTCAACTACCGACAATGCAGCATTTGCGCCACCCAGTGATGAAATATCTATCGTAGCAACAGTATCCAATTTTGAGACAATTGCATTTGAGGTAATTTCTACATAGTTGGCAGCATACTTCGTTGTGTAAGTGGCTCCGCTATCCGGGCCTAAACCATAGAGTCGATCGGCCAAATCTGTTAGTTCGTCGCGACCAAAGTTAGCAACTTGTTTGCCTACCGCAACATTATCAATTCGCAGGCTAGCGTCTCGCTGCACTAGGGGATAGTCAGCCGCCTGCACCGTTACATTATCTACATATAGGTTTGCGCCTGCTGCAGTACCGCCGGTTGCATCCCATGTTCCTGCCACAAACACAAAACGGTAGGAGCCGGCTGTTTCGATGGTTTTAGATTCGGTAGCCCATGCAGTACTGGCACTGGCAGTTGCACCAGTTTCATTCAATAGTTGTTCGACATGACCGGTATTTTCATTCACTAAGTAACCGATAACATCATATGCATCCGCCCCCCCGGTAGCGCGCCAATCAAATCCCACCGAATCGCCAGGCTTTAACGTCACTGAATTATTGCTCACCAGATATGGTCCGTGCAAAATCCCATAACCTGGCAAACTCACGCCACTTGACTTCAGCTGAGTAGATAGCCCACTCCCCGTAGAGGTTTCTGTTGATAAATTTGCTGTGTAAGTTGCCGACGAAGGTACCGCTGAATCGTAGGGTACTCCACCTGTTACAGTGGCTGGAAATACCGTATCCACAGGTGTGGGTTGGCCGGCGATAGCGTCAACACCATTAAGTCGCACCTGACTAGTGAATGTTTGCCAGCCAGGTATTGTAGTATCCCCAGCACTGCCGTCTTCAAAGTTACCGTTGGTAAAGCTAACCGCTTCGTCACTACGAACACCACCAACAAATACCACCTTATACTGACCGTCTTGCTCAATAGTTTGACTAACACTAGCCCAGCCACTGGAAGCGCCACCACTACCGGTAGCATTTAGCAGTTCCTGTGTATGCCCTGTTTCTTCATCAATGATATAAGCGAAAACATCGTAGTCGGCTGTTCCAGCAAGCCCCCGCCAGTCGAACGAAAGAGAGTCTCCCGCCTCCAACACATAGGACTCGGAGCTCTCAAATACAGGCCCGTGAACTATGCCAACGCTAGGCACCTTTATCGGTCCGCTTTGAAGCTCAACAGAAAAACCGCTTCCACTTGAGGTATCTGTTACTCGCTGAATGCTAAAAGTAGCATCCTCAAATGGAGCGGTAGCATCACCGGTCGCATCAAGCAGTCCATTAGCAAATCCAGGCAAAGATGAATCTAGCGGAATATTGTGGTTACTAACTCGCATAGCGCCATCAAGATTAACGCGTTGGTTATAACTCTCCCATTTGCTAAAGCTATTAGAACCAGCGGTTCCATCGTCGAAACCAGCTTCTGAAAGTCCATAGGCAAAAGTAAAGCGAGCAACCCCGTTGGCAAGGTCCGAGTTGGCAGTATCAAGCAAGCCCACAAGATCAGCACGCTCTCCATTACCCCGAAATAGTTTACCGTCGACCAAAGACAACTCATCTTTTTCTATAGCAGCTGCGGAATCTTGCGTGACCTTTCTTAATTGGGTGCCGTCAAAATGACTGTCCGCGGAAGAGTTGTGGATGGAAAATACATCTTTTGATGAAAGCTTGAGGCTGCCAGAAATTATAGTCGTATCGTTTCCACCTGACGCACTTAAACTAATAGGCGAACCAACTACGTTAGACGCCCCCCCGGTCCAACCGATTTTCTCAACCGTCAAATTGTTGAAGGCAACACCTGATCGCTCATTTTCGACACTAATATCGCGACCACTTCTGTCTTCTAAAAGCACAGCTCCATCAGCAAAAACGGCACGCACACCAGTTTCTCCAGAGATGCGGTTTATCGCCGCGGCAGCTTCTAACCCCGTACCCGCTTGAATAGCGAAATTACCCGTACTGTAACCATTGATTTTTAGGCTATAGGTATCCGCTTGGATTCCAGTAGACGAGAGTTTTGCCCTAGTAACGGCTTCAGCGCGAACTCCGGTCTTGCTAAGTTCTGCGTTAATTATTTGCGCTATTTGATCTGCCGGTTGATTCGTGCGCCAGCTAATATCTGAGGCCACGCCATCCGCATTGACCAATTGCATAAAACTCGGGTTATTTGTGCGCGTAACATCACCGGGACTTGTGGCGGCAGTGAGCGCACCATCGCCCTCGCTAGTATAAGTGTGAGCGCCAATATCTTTAGGCAAAAAACTATCAATACTATGCACAACAAAATCTCCTGAACCGGCGCCAGTTTGGAACTTGAAAGGCTCCTTGTACTCACCCATCAAGGATATACCGTTATATTTTGTGTCCTTAGAAAGCTGGGCAATGGAGTTGACCAACTGAGATACCTCGGCCTGTAAAAAAGCTCGATCTTTTTCTGCAGGCGCATTAGTCGCCTGTATCGCTAACTCGCGAATTCGCATTAACGTATCGCTCACTAGGTCTATACCGGTTTCCGCAGCGCCCGCCATGACACCGGCATTAGAAATATTTTGCACAGCCTCAGTCTGCCAGCTTAGTTGCGCCGCTAATTGACTGCCCTGCAAAAACGCCGCTGGATCTATGTTATTAAGATCAGCTTTAGCCCCTGTACTTAGACTTTCCATCGCCCGCTCCAGACGCAAAGAACTTTGTTCCATGTGCGAGCGAGCTACGAGCGTTGATGTCTGTAAAGATGATATAGAAACCACAATTGAGCACTCAGGATCATATAGTTACTACTTCTATACAGGTTCCGTGCCAAGAATTTTTAGCCCTATAACTAGGCTAATCAACCCCCTGGAGAGCATTTTTGGCTGACAGCAGGGGAAATACAAACAACGCGTCGGAATTTCGACACTATTTCGGCACTTTTGCTTCGGCACTTTTGCTTCGGCACTTTTTCTTCAACACTTTGGTGACGGGGCCAATTTACTTCGTTGAATTGATCGGACCGACACTAAACCTGTAGGGTAACCGCAAAATTCGTACTTCGAATTAGCGCATATAAGCTAGCGCGCAATGCTTAAAAAAGGGGGAATGAGGAAATGATTGATATAAACGGTATGGCCCACGTTATTCTTACGGTCAGTCAGTTCGACAAAGCGCATAAGTTCTACAGCGGCCTGTTGCCGGAGTTTGGCATGAAAAAGGTAGAAGATGGTCCGGACTTGCTTTACTACGTTGGCGCACGCACAGCAATTGGCGTACGCAAATGTGACCCAGAATTTGCCGAAGAAAGTTTCCAGCAATATCGAGTAGGGTTGCACCATATATGTTTAAGAGCGCGCAGCAGACAAGACATAGATAAAACAGCAGAACTAGCTCTAGCCTTAGGCGCGAACATAGTGCGCGGCCCAGAAGAAAGAGATTGGGCACCCGGGTATTACTACGTGTTATTTGAAGACCCTGACGGCATCCGCATAGAAGTTAACTACGTGCCTGGAATTGGGCTTTTAGAGGAAGGCAAAAGTTTTGGCTCGGCAAAAGACTATATTCGTGAGAATGGTGAAGATCTTCATCCACAAAAATAGGTTCTTAGCTTTTTTAGGCTGTAGCCACTAATGACACCCAAATATTGCTGGAAAGCCTTTTAGTTAACTTTTGGTATACAAATTTCATAACTAATATTTCCAAACAAATTGGCTCTGAAGCAGTTATTTTATGTACTCGCGTCCATATTATAAGTGTGTAGTTAACGAAAAAGCCCTACAGACAGGGGGTTTTGCTTTATGTACAAGCAATTTCCAATCGTCGTTTTACCCTAAAAAAAGCAAAAAAACTAACCAAGAACCGCCATTGCGATGCTTCAGCTTTTAACTTATGTTTAACAAATCCTTAAGCGTTACTGCGCCTAAGAATTGAGTGACGACCCGCTGTTGATTTAGTTCGACAATTAGTCAATGAGTTAGGATTAACTCACCTACATGAGGAGTAAGACATTTCAGAACCTGCGTAATTAACTTAGGTTTTACTGGGTACTGAAAAAGAAGACAAATCATGGTTGGTGGGAACGTGGGTTGTTGATAACTACAATAAAAGGAGAGAGGAATGTTAGACCCGAACGATTACGTAGGCGTCACTTTCTGGATTATCTCGGCAGCGATGGTTGCCGCAACTTATTTTTTCACTGTTGAACGCGACCGCGCTGAAGGCAAGTGGAAAACATCTCTAACCGTTGCCGCCATGGTAACCGGTATTGCCGCGATTCATTACTTCTACATGCGAGGAGTTTGGATTGATACAGGTGCAAGTCCTACCGTATTCCGATACGTGGACTGGCTATTAACTGTGCCGCTGCAAATCGTAGAGTTCTATCTGATTCTTGCAGCAATCGCTGTAGTCCGAGCAGCCCTATTCTGGAAACTTTTGATCGCTTCACTTGTGATGTTGATATTTGGTTATCTAGGCGAAGTTGGTGCTATGGAATACTGGCTCGCATTTACTATCGGCATGGCGGGATGGTTATACATCATCTACGAAATCTTTATCGGTGAAGCTAGCCAGATAAGCGCGAGCCAAGGTACTGCTGCAAGCCAAAGTGCGTTCAACGCATTGCGGTTGATCGTGACCGTAGGCTGGGCAATCTACCCGATCGGCTACGTTCTAGGTGCTGGCGCCGATGGTGCTGCGGGCCTAAACATTGTGTACAACCTTGCTGACTTTGTTAACAAGATTGCATTCGGTGTAGTGATCTGGGCTGCTGCGACGTCTTCGTCTGAAAAAGCCTAAAATCGCCACAGCGCGATAATTTTGGTACTGCGGGGCGCCTGCCTCGCAGTACTAATTTCTACTCAAACCTTTTAATCGTATTTGCCAATTCATAGCAATAGAGTTGGGAGGAAAATGCACACGACCGAGCTCAACCTCCGCCTTGACCAAGCTATACATCGCTATGGAGAAAATGCAGGAGCTCTAACACCAGCATCTCGGCATCATTTAGCGACTCCGGGCAAGCGCACGAGATCTCGCCTTTTATTCACAGCATCTCCTTCACCTAAAAATATCGAATTACTTGTGCATGCAGCCGCTGCGGTGGAACTCATACATGAAGCCTCAATTGTCCATGACGACATCCAAGATCGCACCGATGTACGGCGCGGCAATACATCTGTTTGGAAAGAATTTGGTGCCAACACAGCTTTATTGTTAGGCGATCATCTTGTTTCAGCAGCTTTTCGCGCCATTGCAGAGGTGGATACAGCACCAGGACTCCAAGGCAAGCTTTTCATAATGCTATCCCAAGCAATTAGCAAAGCCGCATCCGGGCAACACCTACAATTGTCTGCCGACTACTTAAGCCATGACCTTCAAACAACCTATAACAACGTAGCTATTAGTAAAACCGGTGCATTCATCGCACTGCCATTACAGTTTTCAAATCTACTAGGCTACGAAGAAATTTTAGATCCAGAACCGGCGCGCAAATGCGGGGAACAACTTGGATTTGCTTATCAAATCCTTGACGACCTGCGTCCGTTTCTGGATCCAACTACTTTAGCCACTGATGAAGATATGTTGGATCGCATCGTAACTGCCCCTGTGGCGGCCATGCATACACTCTCGCCCGACCGAGACCCCTTCACAGCGCTACTGCAACAACAGCAACTGCGAGATTCCGCTGTAGAGCTGTGCAAATCATGGCTGAGTGAAGCCCTACTAGAGGCCACCCAATTCGCCTCTCAGCTACCAGAGCATAGTGGCGCAGTGATCAGCCAATTCATCGAAACAACATTTACAGCCCACACTACTGAGAACAACGAAAGCCCTCTTACTACTAAGAGTAGCCAACTCCTGATAAGTGAAGGACGCTACAAGCCTTGGCGAGTCCAAGGCAACACAAGCTCGATATGAAGAAACAAGTTATTGTCATAGGTAGTGGTTTCGGTGGCATCGCCAGCGCCTTGCGGGCACGTAAGCTGGGCTTTGAAGTCACGTTACTTGAGCGACTAGATCAACTAGGCGGCAGAGCGCAGACTTTCCAACAAGAGGGTTTTGTATTTGATGCAGGCCCTACCGTTATCACCGCACCGTTTTTATTTAATGAACTGTTCGAGTTATTTGACCGAGACATAGCAGATTATGTCGACATGATGCCGGTTACGCCCTGGTATCGCTATGAATTCAACGATGGCACTCATCTGAACTATGGTGGTAGCGTCGAAGATACGCTAACTGAGATTAGCCGCATTAACCCTGAAGATGCCGAAGGCTATAAAAAACTTTTAGCTCACTCGGAAAAAATCTTTGATGTAGGTTTCACCCAGCTTGCACATGTGCCTTTCAACAACTTTTGGTTCATGCTCAAGCAAGTGCCTGACCTTATACGCTTGGGGTGCTATCGCACAGTTTGGCAATTTACCAAACGTTACCTTAAAGACGATCGCTTAAGACGGGCCTTCAGCATCCAACCTTTGTTGGTGGGCGGTAATCCATTTACCACCACCAGTATTTATTCGTTGATTCATTATCTGGAACGACGTTGGGGAGTGCATTATCCGCGCGGTGGCACTGGCGCATTGGTCGAAGCGTTAGCAAAACTAATGCAGGAAGTGGGAATAGATGTCCAGTTGGCACAGGATGTAGAAAAAATCCATGTCGAAGACAACATAGCTAAAGCCGTATCGTTAGCGGATGGACGTACACTGACAGCAGATATAATAATTTCTAATGGTGACCCCGCCCACACCTATAAGAACCTAATAGCTCAAGAGCAACGTAAAACCTGGACAGACAAACGCATAGATAAACTTAAATACTCTATGGGTCTTTACGTACTCTATTTCGGCACCAACAAAAAGTACGAGAGTGTGGAGCACCATACGATAGTATTTGGCGACGAGTACCAAACGCTGTTGCAGCGAATATTTGCCGGTGGCGAAGCTGGCGACGACTTAAGCTTATACTTGCATCGACCAACAGCCACCGACCCAAACCTAGCGCCAGAAGGCAAAGATACGTTCTACGTGCTAGCCCCTGTACCCAACCTGCAAAGAGATGATTGGGAGAGTGTTAAAGCCGGCGTAAAAGAGCGGGTGCTGGACATTCTAGAAGAGCGTATTTTGCCTAATTTGCGCGATAATCTAGAAGTCTGCTTTGACTTCGACCCAGCAGACTTCCAAAGCCAGTACAAATCACAATGGGGAGCGGGATTTTCAATAGCACCGATTTTTACCCAGTCCGCGTTCTTCCGCTTTCACAATCGCTCGGAAGATTTCTCTAACCTCTATTTTGTCGGAGCTGGCACGCACCCTGGAGCAGGTGTTCCGGGAGTACTTAGCTCGGCTAAAGTAATCGAAAATTTACTCTTGCAAGACCACCCAGCAAATAGGGAAACGTCGCCATGAATCGGCAATTAGTTGAGGCTAAAGAAACCTTTAGAGCTAATGCAAAATCCTTTGCACTAGCAGCGCGATTTCTCAATAGAGATCGATACGATGCTGTCGCGCGACTCTATGCATTTTGTAGACATATAGACGATCTCGCTGACACTGGCGCACCCGGCACTAACAATGAAGCCCTGAAGTCGCTACGCCAAGATATTTGCGCGGGCATGAGCTATGACCCCCTTGTACATGACTTGCTGCAACTTAAGGGTGACCACGACATTCCAACGCAGCTACTACTGGATTTTATTGACGCAATAATTGAAGACCAGTACCCACGTGAGTTACAGGCAGTAGACGACCTTGTGCGATTTTCATATGGGGTAGCTTCAACTGTTGGACTAATGATGTGCCATATTTTTGACGTGCGTAATCCACGCGCATTTCCGTTTGCAATAGACCTTGGTATTGCTATGCAAATCAGCAATATCAGTCGGGATATTTTGGAAGACGCCCACCGCGACCGCATCTATATTCCGGCGGAACTACTAAAAACTCCCGTCACATGCGAAGGATTGATCAACGGTGACCCAGCAATGCGCGCAAGTGCTTACCAAGGCGCTATGGAGTTATTGTTGATGGCTGACCAATACTATGACAGTGCAAAAGCGGGTTATGGCTATTTGCCGAGGACGGTCCGACATACCATAAAAATTGCGGCCCGACTTTATCAGGCAATCGGCGATAAAGTCAGAACTTCGCCTAGCACCTATTGGAAGCAACGCAGCGTGGTATCGCGACGCAGAAAATGCTCCTTGGTTTTACAAATGTTCTGGCAGCGCTTGCACGACGGTTCTAGCACGTTGTTAGTTGGCAAAGTTAATCACAGGCATCATCTCCATAAGGCTTTGGATAAAAGAAATTTCTCTGCGTAGATGGAACAGGTGAAAAACGAACAGAGTGCTGATGTAGTCATCCTTGGCGGGGGCATGAGCGGACTAGCACTAGCCTGCCAAATAGCTAACTACAATGAACAGCACCCTGATGAGAGCAAAACCGCTGTCGTTGTTGAGCCTAGGAGTAACTACCAGCGCGACAAAACTTGGTGTTTTTGGCAACACCAACCAACACCGTTTGATAGGGCTATTACGCATCAATGGCACCGTTGGCAGGTATGCGCAAACGGCCGAACTCACACCAGCGAATATAGCCAAGTTCCCTACGTACGCGTCGATAGCGGTCACTACTACCATATCGCACAGCAGCAGCTGGCTAAATCTGAGTCAGTTAGTCTAATCACGGGTAATTCAGCGAGCAAAATACTGGTTTGCGATAAGCAAATAGGTGTCCAGTGCGAGGCGCTGAAAATAACAGCAGAGTTTGCCTACGACACTCGACCCAAGAATATCCCCGGCAACACCTTGTTACAGCATTTTGTTGGATGGGAAATTACCACTGACTACGATGCCTTCGACCCCAACATTGTCACGTTAATGGATTTTCAAGTCACCCAAGCCAATGATATTCACTTCTTCTATATTTTGCCTTTCGATAAAAGGCATGCGTTAGTCGAAACCACGCATTTTTCCAAAACCTTATTAACTGAAGACGCCTACGCTGAAGAACTCAGTGACTATCTGAGCGGCTCACTGGGACTTGCCAGTTGGCACATCCAAAACCAAGAGCAGGGTGTTATTCCAATGCCGCAAAAGTCCGCTTCGCTAACGAGGCGAGAACACTTCAACGTGGTTCCATTTGGTCTGCATAGCGATACACCAAGACCGTCGACAGGTTATTGCTATCCACATGCCCAAAGCCAAGCCTTAGAGCACGTACTAAACCTCTTTGCCAACAAGCCACCTAAAGCAGCACGCAACTTCTTTGTTCGTTGGCTAGACCAGATATTTATCAGTTTTTTGGAGCACCACCCAGAACAAGCGGCCAGCACTTTTTTCACTTTGTTTGAGCAAGTACCAACACAAGTGTTGATTAGATTTTTGGGCGACAACGCCAAGCCATTCGACTACCTTAAAGTCATTATGGCTATGCCCAAAATACCATTTGTCCGTGAAGCAGTGCGCAGTGTTAGCAACCCTTAAACCGTACACCACGTTTTTAGTCTGTTGCGCGGTAGCTGCCGCCCTAGGGGTGTCCTTCGGCACGGAATATAACTGGCTTGTTGCTGGGTGCTGCCTAGTCATTCTTGTGGCAGGTTTACCTCACGGTGCATTCGATCTTTACATCCTTGCGGATTTATTCAAAGGCAGGAGCTTCTTCTGGGCAATAGTGGGTTATCTTGCACTAATCATCTTAACCGTATTGCTTTGGTGGTTGGCTCCACAACTATTTCTCATTGGCTTTTTAAGCTATTCCGCCTTTCATTTTGGGGATTCGGACTGGCCTGCAGACTCCGTGGTAAATAGGCTTGGGTGGGGTAGCGCAATAGTCACACTGCCATGCTTGCTAGCACCCGACCAGGTCACCGCTCTTTTCACCATTGTTCTCAATACGCCAAGTATGCCGCTAATTACCGACGTATTAGGCTTTATAGCAATTCTCGCAACCCTCTCAAGCTGTATTGAATTTGCATCACGCAAAATCAATACCTGCACACTCATCCTTTTGTCGTTTTACTCAACCGTGTGTTTTTTTGCCGGCGCTATTGTGGCATTCACCTGCTACTTCGCTTTTTTACATGGGCCCCACCACCTTCAGCGTTGGCGCTTAAAATTACCCAACAAAGGCAATTTGCAAATATATTTGGTTAGCTTTGGTGTACTAGCGACGATACTCTTGCTCGGAGTATTCACGGTGAATGGTGAGCACACTCAGACAAAAGATCTGGCCAACGCTATTGATGCGACAGTGGTGCGTTACACTTTCGTTGCGCTTGCAGCGTTAACAGTACCCCACATGGTCTACTTATTTGTCGCCGACCACTTAAGTCATAAAGAGATTTAGCGCCGCCTAAAATTGCGGCCATCCGCACGCTCAAAATGACCACTTATCTTGCAAAGACTCGACACCAATGTAAGACTCTTGCGCTTCTCGCGGTAACAAAAACAAGGAAATTTAAATGCTCCGACTTCATGGCTTTTCGTCTAGTAATTACTACAACGTACCTAAACTCGCCCTATTGGAAAAAGGTGTATCTTTCGAAGAGGTCGTCTCTTACACAGGTGTGGGGCCAAAATATAGACCTGAGTATCTGGACAAAAGCCCATTGGGTAAAGTACCCGCGTTAGAGACAGATGAAGGATTTATTAGTGAATCACGCGCAATTTTAGAATACATCGAACGCGCTCACCCTGAGCACCCGTTACTCCCAGAATCAGCTTTTGCTGTTGGTAAAGTCCAAGAGCTTTCTCAGTTCATTGAACTTTATTTTGAGTTGGTCGCACGCCGGGTTATACCTAACCTATTATCTGGAACACAGCCGGAACCTACCGTGCTGAATGAAGTAAAAACTGGCTTAACTAAAGCCTCCGCGGCATTAGCCAAGCTTTCAGATTTCAAACATTTTGCTTACGGCGATAAATTTACATTAGCCGATATCGCAGCAATTCTAAATCTTCCGGTAGTGCGCAATGTGGGAAAACAGTTCTTAGGCAAAGACCCTCTGTCAGATGTACCGGGACTTGATGCTTACTGCGCTCGCATGGAGGAACGCCCGCACGTGAAAACTATCCGCGCAGATGCTACTGCCGATAGACCGCTCTTTATGGCGCACCTAAAAGAACTCTACGGAATCTAGCCACACAAAATTTTGCCCAGTACCTATCCTGCAAAGCGCAGTGTTCTAGGTATTGGGCAAATTTTGGCAGTAATACTTGGAGCTAATGCACACTGCAGCGCAAAGCTAGCGTCAAAGAGACCTATATTTCGGCATTACTGCAACGTCCGCTAAAATATAGTTAGCGCCTCACGAATAAGTAAAACCAGTAATGCCACCCAAGAAAGCATAAAGACACCGAAGCGAACTAATACGACATTGGCTGTGGCTTGAATCAAAGAATGCACAACTCGAATAGCAACAAAGGCCCATGCTGTGTTAACAGCAACAGAATCAACATGGCCCGCAACAGCAATAGCAATGCAAGTTGCATAGAAGAGCGTAGGTTGTTCGAACAAATGATTATAGTTGTCAGCGATCCGCCTCACACTAGAAGGTAGATAACTCATTCCAACCGGATGACCCATTTCATCTTCAGGAATTTTAGCGTTGCCAATGGCCGGAATACGCGTGGCGTACATCCACAGCATCATCACCCCACTCCAAAGACCAAGTGCTATTACCGGTTGTAAAATTGCAGTTGCGTCCATTTCACTCTCCTCAATTAAAGTAGGACCCGAGCATGCCCTACCCCCATATCTAAGGACAACTACTTATGCACGTACTGTCAGGTCAACAAAAACACGTGAGCAAAGTAGGCGAGTTGAATTTGCATTATCCATTTGATACTAATCAATTTACAAAGGCGGATAGATTCTGAGCGAGACATCGGGGTTTGACATGCTAGAACTGCACAAGCCTAAATGACCGTATTTTAAGGGATAGTTTATGAAGTACCTTGCTCGTTACTTTGTTGTCGTTTTACTTGGCGCGATGCTTGTTGGCTGTGTTACACCACCCGAAAGACCCGGTCATAACGATCCAAGTAGGTACTCTCTAGCGTCCAATGTGTTGTGGGCATCACCAGATGGCTTTGATCTGACAATGGACATTTATACGCCAACATCCGGCAAGCCTAGTTATCCCGTGTTAATGATTTTTCACGGTGGCGGCTGGCTGATCAATGACAAATCCAAAATGGATCAAGCAGCAAAGTACTTTGTAACAAAAGGCGAATATGTTATCTGCAATGTTGATTACCGCTTGCTTGCAGATCAGGACAATACGGTGACCATGGACCAAATCGTTGCGGATACTTTTGGTTCGGTACTCTGGGTAAAAGATAACATTCAACGCTATCGGGGCGATCCAGAACGGCTGGCGGTTACCGGCGATAGTGCTGGCGCGCATTTAGCCGCCATGGTGGTCAACCGAGGCCACCGCTTAAGCTCTGAAGGGTACAACGCACAAACCTTGTCATTTAGGCCAACCTACCTACCGTCGAACAGTAGTGCTGAAACCGTTGCCGAAAATAACAGCCTTGATGTCCAAGCGGCCCTTTTAAGCTATGGTGCTTTTGATACTTACAAACGCGGCGAAGACGGATTCGAAACTTGGAAAAATCCATTTTGGGCTCTTGGCGGAGCACTGCCCCGCGGTATTTTTGGCGACGAATTTAGCCCTATGTCTCACCCTGAAATGTATAAGGGCGTGTCGCCAATGCACACCATTCCCTCAAGTACTCAACGCAGCTTGCCGCCGCAGCTATTGACTGTTGGCAGCGAAGATACCCTGACCACCCCAGCTCTTGTAAAGGAATATCTAGCGAAGCTAAGAGGCGCAGGTCACAACGCACAATACTGGGAGTATCTGGGGCAGAGACACGCCTACCTAGATTCCGGTCACAATAAGTTACTCGGAGTTAGTTTTGCTGATAATGCGCCACCGGCACTTGATGTGATGCTGGAGTTCCTCGACGGAGTTTTTTATCCAACTAATAACTGAAGGCTGTCAGTAGCGCATTTCAACTACGACAGAAAACGGCCCGCTCTCACTTAAGCTGCCAAGGAAATGGGTCTGCCCAACTGTAAGCCCTGTGCTTTCTACAAATTCAGACAATGCATATTCGTGGGCATTTGCAAACGGCAGGCCAAAGCCGAAGCCTTCATTCGTATACTCTAGGGTTTTCTTAAACGCACCCTTGCCTAACTTCAAAAAAGAGTCTGCGTAAATGTCAGCTAGCAAAACGCTGCCTGCAACCACTTTGCTACGTAAATCGCTGATAGTTTTGCGCACGTCTGCTTCTGACAAATAAAGCGTAACGCCCTCCCACAAAAACAAGGTCTTTTTACTCCAATCAACTCCTGCTTCGCTCAGCGTATCGAGTAAGTTATCTTCGCTAAAATCTATAGGCACATATCGAACATGGTCAAATGCGATCGCTGCCTTTGTTAAACATTGGATTTTATGTTCTTGAACGCGAGGTTGATCTATCTCAAAGATAACTAAATCAAGTTTTTTTAGCGCCCCGTACGCCCGCGTATCATACCCCGCACCCATAACAACAAACTGTTCAACCTCAGGAATAACTCGGTTTATAACATCATCAAAATATAGAGTTCGAGCAGGAACTAGGTCTACGATTGTTTCCTTGCCTGCATCAGGTACGCGCGGGTAAAAAGAAAGCCGGCCAGTGATTTTGGTTGCCAGCCACAGTGGAAGCATTGCTAGAAATAAACCAAACACCGAGTTATTTGCCTGCTGTTTAGCAAGCCCCAACGCAGGTTGGTCATCACGAATACCGAAAGCATCCATTGTTATGCGTCCGTTTATTATCTCCACAGCTGTCTGAGAAATACCAAGCTTTTTACTGACAACTAATTGTCGATAACCGACTAGTACAACGCCAATAATTGTTAGAGGTAAAAGAACAATCTGTAAGGGAATATATATGATTAGGTTAAGCATTCGGCCTTCCTCACATTTGTTGCGGACCTACTGGCCATAATTTATGCCAGCTAAATGGCGCTTTTAGCGGAGTACTATCCCCGAACTTCATTAGCAAACGTTGTATAGACCTTGCGAATGCCGAGAACTGCAATCATCAAATATAAGGCCAACGTACTCATAACCCAAGGCAAAGGTAATAGAGCAAAAGCTGTGATCCAGCAGGCTACAAATATACCTACCCTGCCCATCATTTTAGGAATACGGCGCATTGGGTCAATGCCATCACCCTGATAAGTAAATGCTCGAGGACGCAAGAACCAGCCATGAGCCATCAAAAGAATGACAAAGAGTAGAAAAGGCGGGCCTTTATCATTTGTAAATGTTGATTCATCAAGGTCTATATTCACAGATGAATCATCACCAAGAGCCCCTTGTATTTTCTCCCAAACATAAGATTCCGATGGCCGCCCGGCAGCGCCGCCTATGTTTTCCCGCGTAGGAATAGATTGCCATCGATAGAGTATACGTTCCGCACTTAGTGCTAATACGCCAGGCTGATAGAAGCCCTTGGGATGAGAAATCTCAAAGGCTGTGTCACGAGAGATAAACTCGTTAGATTCAGCGACACCTAAATCTAACATGCCATTTTCACGGGCAAGGTTAGCAATCTCTTGGTGTGGATCACCCACACACTGAAAGGACAACTGCCAATCTTCCTGGGCTCTAGATGCCAGCGCCTGTGGTTCACTAGTGATGCCATACACTTCGCCGCCAGCAGCGCGAATAGCCTCAACCACACCACCTTTTTCGTAGCCTCGTAACTCGAGGCGGCAAGGAGGTCACCAAAAACCGCGGTAAAACAGCAATACGGCAAAGGAGTGTTTATCAGTAACTTCCGTCAACCACTGCTTTAGCGCCCCGGGAGGCGGGTCAAGTTCGGCGATAGGCGTAGTATTTTCCTCTAGGTTTATATCCACACTCTGAACTAATGGATTATCACCTGAACCCGAGACCGTAAAAGTCCTCTGCAGGCACAGGCCTTCACCACACAGGATTAACCGAAGTTCCTGACCACTAGCAGCGTTCACTGGTGGGTCAATAATACCGGTCACTTCGAACGAGGCGCTTTCTTGAGTATTGAACCAAGCCAATGCTGCGGCCACTTCCATTTGTAACTCTTGAGGAATTGTTTCGAGAACCTTTGTCATACCTAGAAGTTAGCGGACATGCTGCTTCTACGTCAATTACTACCTTTTACCGATAACTTCCTATTAGCTGGAAAAAACCTGATCTTTTAGAGATTAGACCCTGAACTTGACTGGCTTGGGAATTTGCACCCTCTAGCATCAAAGCCCAAATCTGATTAACGTATGCGCGTGATGCAAAGTTTTGCGCATCACAAAGTGCGGAGTTCTATTCAGCTAAAGATACCTTGAGGAGAGATGATGGGCGTATTAGTACAAGGGCATTGCGACCCTCGGTTCGAAAAAGTACAAGCAACGTTACAAGCCAGCTTGGACAGCGGCGCTGACCTCGGCGCTTCAGTTGCAGTTACCTATAAAGACGAGTTGGTAGTAGACCTTTATGGAGGTCACTTAGATGAAGACAAAACCCAACCTTGGCAAGCAGACACCATAGTAAATGTCTATTCAACCACTAAGACTATGGCGTTTTTGTGCATGCTTATTCTTGCGGATCGTAGGGCCCTAGACTTTGACGAAAACGTGGCCACCTATTGGCCAGAGTTTGCGGCTAACGGCAAAGAGACCGTTAAAGTGTGGCATCTGATGAACCATGCTGCAGGACTCTCTGGCATGGACACCCCGGTTAGCTCAGAAGATATGTACGACTGGGAGAAAATCACAACCCTTCTCGCCGCCCAAGCCCCTTGGTGGGAGCCAGGCAGCGCCACTGGCTATCACGCGCTGACCCAAGGTTATCTACTAGGTGAAGTGCTGCGCCGGATCACCGGCCAAACCATGGGCACATTCTTCAAACAGGAAGTCGCTGACAAATTAGGTGTCGATTTTCATATTGGCGTACCTGACGAGGCGCTGCCTAGAATCGGACATTTGCTTCCGCCTCCCGTCAGCACCTTGGGAGCCAACAGTCCAAACAACAGTATCGCCGCTCGAACCTTCGCAAACCCTGCGGGAGATGCCCGCGACAGCTGGACACTAGGTTGGAAACAAGCTGAAATTCCAGCCGCCAATGGTCATGGTAATGCTAGATCTGTTGCAAAAATTCATGCGGTATTAGCAAATCTTGGCGAGTCTCAAGGCGTACGCTTACTTTCTGAAGAAACAGCACGCTCAGTTGTGCAGCCGCGCATCAGTGGCAATGATCTGGCATTAGGCATGCCCTTAAGCTACAGCCTTGGCTTTGGTATGCCACCAGGCAGCAAGCGCAAATTATGCTACTGGGGCGGCTGGGGTGGTTCCACTGCAATCATAGATCAGGAACAGAATTTTTCTATCTCCTACGTGATGAACAAAATGCACCCAGGACTGATGGGCGACGAGCGGGGGATAGCAATTTCGCAAGCGGTATTCACTAGCCTAGTGAGTTGAGATCCAAGCAGATCAGCTAGGCACCAGCCTAGTTGATCTAGAGCCGCCAAAACTAACGCCCCGTATATTGCGGCGTGCGCTTTTCTATAAACGCCAACATGCCTTCTTTGGCATCCTTAGTGCGACTGCATAAGACTTGGTTACGATTCTCCACAGCGATAGCCGCTTCTAAACCTGCCGCATCAATAGCCACATTTAGGCCGTCCTTAGTCAGGCGTAAACCCATTGGAGATGCCAGCAACATTTGCTGTGCGTAGTCATTAGCGGTTGCCAACAAGTCTTGCTCAGAGACAACTTCCGACACCAAGTTTGTGCTCAGACATCTTTCTGCGTCGATAAACTTGCCGGTCAACATAAGCTCCGAGGCAATAGAGGTGCCCACGAGTCGAGGTAGGAAGTAGCTGGTACCCATGTCACAAGCAGATAAACCTAGCTTAATAAACGCGGCATTCATCTTGGCTGTATCAGCCGCAATACGAACATCAGCTGCTAGAGCAAATGCAAAACCACCACCGCATGCGGCACCTTGGACCATACTAATAATGGGTTGCGGACAGCGGCGCATCTTCACATAAACATCGGCGAGATAACCCTGAAAACCCATGCCGCTACCAAAAGGGCGAGGCTGATCAGGGTCACTGGCGGACTTAATGTCTAGCCCTGCACAAAACGCTTTCCCGCGACCACCCATAATGACCACCCGGGTGCTTTCATTTTCAGCCAATTGATCAAAATAGTGCCTCAGCTCGGTAACCATTGGGGTGTTAATTGAATTAAGGTGCTCAGGGCGATTCAGCCACAAAATGTCTAGAGCGCCCTGCTGCTCAACCTCGATAGTTTTATAATCGCTAATATTCATACTCCCTCTCCTTTGAATGCTTTGCGCCAGCATAATTATTTGTCTGCGCGAATACTATTGGACAACACCCCATCTTCTGACAACGGCGTTTTGACTGCTGAGTGCCTACAACCACCCTTCTTCTGGTGTTTTATGGGAGCTATGACCTATGCTTCGACTTTAAGAATATTTGTATGACTGGAGAGAAATCAAAATGAAGACTTTATTTGTCGTCAAAAGTAACGCCCAAGCGGGACGCGAAGATGAATACAATAGCTGGTACAACAATATACATTTGCCAGAGATACTGAAGATAGATGGCTTTCTATCTGCTCAACGTTTTGCGCTAGATGCAGCACAGATGCTGGATGCGCAATCTCATGGCTATCTCGCCATCTATGAAATAGACAGCAAAAACGTTGCACAGACATTGGAGAATTTAAGGCAAGCAACCTGGCTTACCAGGAGCGATGCTATAGACCAGCCAAATGCTGAAGTGTCTGTATTCAGCGCTGTCACCGAGCAGATGGTTAGCGCCAGCTAGATCATTTAAAAGCTTTCGACTAGTTCCAAAAAAGTACCGTCAGGATCTTTAAAGCAAAAGAAACTGCTGCCACTGGTATCACTCATATACACGGTAGCTGGTGGCGAGAGTATCTCAACGCCCTGGGCCATGAGGAAATCATAGTCCTCCTGTAAGTTCGTTGTGCGCAGAGCCAACCGTGCCAAACCTGGTCGATACAAATTGGCATAGGGCGCACTGGTGTCTCGAGGCTTCTGCCATTCCAAGAGATCAATCAACACCGCAGGCTCCACTCCGCGCAATTTCATGATGGCACCGTTCACACAATAGTCAGTCATCGCCACCGCTTGATTCACCTCTGGGCTATTCGTCTCTGGCACCTGCCATACGTGCTCGAATCCAAGCATTTCATAAAACGCTTTTGAACGCTCAAAGTCGGTGCAGTTAATATTGATATGTACTAAACCGCTAACATTCATTTCTCGCCCCTCAGCAATATAAACTTCTAAGTATTGAATCACTCAGCCCTGTATGTGCTGAGAAACACAGTTACACCACGGTATCGCCGTTATCTACCACCATCTCTGCGCCAGTCACATGCTTGGACACATCCGAGAGCAAGTAGGCGACCATATGCGCAACATCATCTGGCTCGCCAATGCCCATTGAGACTCGAGCTTTTTCTTGATCTTCCATAGCACCGAGGTCTACATCTACCAGCTCCTTCAACGCATGATGGACCATGGGCGTGTTGATGCTGCCAGGATGCACAGAGTTACAACGAATATTCAGAGTTTCCCGACGACAGTGAATGGCAATAGCCTTTGTCATAGAGCGAATACCGCCTTTCGCCGCAGAATAAGCTAGATAAGACGGTATACCGATAAGCGCGGCGGTGGACGACATATTCACAATGGAACCGCCGCCTGTTGCTTTCATTAGCTTGATAGCCGCTTGGCAGCCAAAGAACGTACCATCTAAATGAATTGCCATAGTGTTACGCCAAACCTGTAATGATGTCGTTTCTATGTTGGCAATATGCGCGACACCTGCATTGTTCACTAGGCCATCTAAACCACCATACTTGGCCTCTACCTCACCCATCACTTGGCCCCAGCGCGCCTCATCAGAAACATCGTGTGCAAGAAACATTGCACCTATTTCTTCAGCCAACATTTGACCGCGCTCTACATCAATATCAGTCATCACAACCTGAGCACCCTGCTCAGTAAGCAGCCGAGCATCAGCTAACCCAAGGCCAGAAGCTGCGCCTGTAACGACAATTACTTTACCTGCAATACCACTCACAGCGTCAACCATACCCCACTCCCCTCTACTTAACTTTTTCCAAACTTAAGCTTGTTTCAACTATTTGCGTAGCGTTGTTGAAACAAGGCTAATTCGCGCTTCACTTCTGGAGCGAGCAAATACAAACCTATTAAGTTAGGAATCGATATTAAAAATACTAACGCATCAGATATGTCGATAACCGACTGCAGGTTAATGGCGCTACCCACTACGATAAAAAACAAGAATGTTAGCCGAAAGATCATACTGGACCGCTCTGATCGGCCGACCAAATATTCTAAGGCAATCAACCCGTAGTAGGACCAAGCCAACATAGTGGAGAATGCGAATAGCGTGGCGATAATTGCCAGCAATGGAGAGGAGCCGGGTATAGCGGTATCAAATGCACGAATGGACATTTCTATACCACTTATACCGCTGGTGGCCTCGCCAGGAAGAATCACCAAGATCACAATAACTAGGGCTGTCATTGTGCAAACCACTACAGAATCTATAAAAGGCTCTAGTAGTGCCACCATGCCTTGCGTCACCGGTTCGTCAGTTTTTGCTGCCGCGTGGGCAATACCCGCAGAACCCAAACCGGCTTCATTAGAAAAAACTGCGCGCTGAAAGCCAATAATCATGGCACCGATAACACCGCCGCTGACACCGTTAGCGGTGAAGGCTTCGCTGAATATCAGCGCAAAAGCATCGTCTACAAGCGAGTAATTTAGACCTAATACAATAACGACCAAAACCAAATAGATCACCAACATCACAGGTACTAATCGAGAAGTCACTGATGCAATACTTTTCAGTCCGCCGATAATAACTAAGCCAATGGTCACAGCCAGTACAAGGCCAACCAAAATATTTGAATACGCAAAATTAGATTCACCCAACTGCGAGGTGAGAATAACCGCAGCCTGATTAGACTGGAACATGTTGCCTATTCCAAAGCAGCCAATGACCATGCACAGCGCATAAAATTTGGCCATGGCATTGCCCAATTTCGGGCGCCCTATTTTTGCCAACCCTTCCTGAAGGTAAAACATGGGCCCTCCGGCTACGGTGGCGTCATCATGATTTTGTCTATACAAAGTACTCAAAGTGCATTCACAAAACTTGGTAGACATGCCCAAAAAGCCAGCAACGGCTAACCAAAATGCAGCTCCTGCACCACCTAACGATATTGCAACAGCCACGCCAGCAATATTACCAATGCCGACGGTTCCCGACACCGCAGTCGTTAACGCTTGAAAATGTGTGATCTCGCCGGCCACGCCATCTTTATACTTAGGTTTATGCGTGAGCAGTTTTACTGCCGTAGCAAAGCCGCGTATGTTGATAAAATTGAAATAGACCGTACAAAATACAGCGCCCATAACCAGCCAAAGTACTATCAGTGGCACCCCTACTCCTAGAAATTCAACCTTAAAAAACACTACGGAAGTAAGACCTGCGGCTAATGCAGCCATGGTAGTCTCAAGAAAATTTAGCATACAGCGTGCTCACCTAATTTCGTGCGTACATTCATTTTGATCAATTCTTATCTTGGGCTTTACCGCTAGATTAGTCGGCTGTTGCACTTTCAGCAGAGAATACTGTTACCCCTCGAGCAACTGTTTGCAGCACTTTGATATTCAGCAAATCTTCCTTCGCAACGCTCAAAGGATTGGCGGACAGCAGCACAAAGTCTGCCTGCTTACCCACCTCAATAGTGCCTTTACGGTCTTCCTCAAAATACTGATATGCCGCGTTCACTGTCACGGCCTTTAGCGCCTCTTCTACCGAAACACGCTCATCTGCACCGAGTATCTGCCCACTACGTGTCAGTCTGTTACTGGTAGCCCACACCAGTCGCAGCATATCTGGCGGCACAATGGGCGCATCGTTATGCACAGTAAAGGTAATACCTTTGGTTAAACTGCTCGCCGTAGGACTGATTCTGCTACCTCGTTCAAGCCCCAATACTGAGTCTCTATGCCAATCACCCCAATAAAATGTGTGTGCGGAAAAATAGGAGGGAATAACACTCATCCCAGCTATTCGATCCAACTGATCATCACGCACGGTCTGGGCATGAATCATGACACTACGGTGATCCACTGACTTTTTGGCCACTGCGCTTGCCCCTGCATCAGTTGTTAAGCTCTTAGCCAACGCATCAAGAAAAAGGTCCGCCGCCGCATCGCCATTAGCATGTGCGAGTATAGGTATACCGGCGCCAATAAATTTGGCAAACAGTGCATCTACAGAGGCTGGGGGCATAATGGGGTAGCCACGATAATCTGCATGCTGCCCGTGTGGTTGCACCTCGTAGGGTTTCGTCAGATATGCAGTTTTACCCTGCGGCGAACCATCTAACACCATTTTTACGCCGCCTACACGAAAGCCATTTGCGTAAGCCTCAATTTCTGGCATTGCTAGGTCTGGGTCTTGTAGAAAGCGTTCATCGGCTCGTTGATATGCAACCACGTCAATTGGGAATTCGCGATACTCCGCCGAGGCCTGCAACAACTGCACAACTTGAGCAGACGCAGCGCCATCTTGTGCAGTGGTAATACCATAACGGGCATAATCCAGAACGCCACGATGAATCTCCTCAAAAGGCTCGTCGCTGGCAGTCATATATTTTCTTACCGCGTAGGTCGCCGACTCTTCTAGTACGCCGTTGGGTTCAGTTGAATCGGGATAACGTCTAATCACACCTCCAGCAGGATCTTCAGAAGCCGCACTAATTTTTGCTATTTCCAGCGCCTTGGAATTAACCGCCGCTAAGTGTCCTGAAACATGCATTAACATAATTGGGTGTGTGTCAGACACTGCATCAAGGTCGTCTCTAGTGGGGTGCCGTTGCTCCGCCAGCAATGAATCGTCGTATCCCATACCCGTAATCCACTGACCTTCTAACAATTTCTTGCTGTCGGCGTAGTTTTTTAATTCTTGAACGAGTCCGGCAATATCTTTAGCCGGGCCAACCGGGGGAGAAGCAACATTAGCTAAACTAGCAACTCGGGCATGAAAAGAAATATGCCCGTGGGCGTCGATAAAACCTGGCAAAAGCGCACGCTCTTCAAGAGCCACAATATTTGCAACGCTGCCCTGCCAATCTTTACGCTGACCAACAAAGACAATGCTCTTACCCCTAATAACGACAAAATTAGCAGGTGCATCTTGATCAGCAAAAGTAAGAATATTATCGCCATGAAAAGCGATATCTGCTGCGGCATCCATTAGATCAGGCTGAGAACCATCTTCAGCCATTAAATAGGCTGGTGAGATAGAAATCACCACGCCAACAATCAACAAACCCAACTTGTTCATACATCCTCCTTGTACTACTAGATAGTATTACTAGATAGTACTACTAGACAGTATTGCTCGATATCATGACACAGAACACTCGCTAGGCAGGATGCCTAAAACCTTAGCTGGTATCTCCCTTGTATGATCAATATATTGCTAAGCTCGAGAAAATAACAGGAGCTTGCTATGTCTACGTCTTTATATGATTTGAGTGTTGGGTCTTTTTTGCAAATGGCAGAAGCGACTGTGGGAATTATGCAGGTTGGTCAACAATATTGTGCCGACAACAACAGCAACCCAGATGACATTGTTGCGAAGTCACTGCACCCAGATATGAACGGCTTTCACTTTCAGGTTGTCTGTGTCACACACCAATCTTGGGGAGCTATTAAGGGACTACAGAGCGGCGAGTTTGGGCCACCCAATGGCTACGAGCAAATGGACTACGCTGGTTTGCTTGGGTTAACAGAGCAAACTGTCACAGCACTAAAAGCCTTAGACCCTGAGAGCATTAACGATCTCAGCGGTGGCACAGTCGTGTTTAAAATAGGCACAACTGAAATTCCATTTACCTGCGAGAATTTCATACAGTCCTTTGCACTGCCCAACCTTTACTTCCACGCAACCACTGCCTACGACATTTTGCGTATGCAGGGTGCGCCGCTGGGCAAAATGAACTTTTTGGGACAGATGCGTATCGGCGCTTAAGTTTGCAGCCAAAATAGGCAGTAAGGACAGTTTGATTTCGGGGCTGATCATCAGCCCCTTTATCGCTTTAATATTCTGCTCAGATTTAGACAATACTCTGCCCCGTTAGGGCGCAGAGTATGCATTTACGAAGAGCTCCTCGCCTTAGCGAGCAGCCCGGTACATCGGGTGCACTGGCGGCGAAGATTCCGATTGAATTTTGCCGGTTACTTCAAAACCATGGCGTTCATAAAGAGAAATATTCGCTGGGTTTGAAGACTCTAAGTAAGCGGGTAATCCGGCTTCATCACACTTGGCCAGGGCATATTTCATGAGCTGAGCACCAAGACCACGGCCCTGATGACACGTGTCTACGCCGATCAGTGGCAAGTACCAGTGGGGCTCACTTGGATGAAAGTCTTCCATTTGCCCCAAAACACTACCTACTTCCTCCATTCGCTCAGCGGCTACTGTGCCTGCTAGTAACTCGGACATTACAGAGTCATCTGCCTCGTGATCATTACCTGCTGGTGGAATCCAAAGTGCTACTCCAGCGTAATTGTCTATCTCGAAAGCTGCACCAGCCGAAAAAGCCGCGCCACCCACGTTATCGAAGACTTGTGATGCGTAATTCATGTAGACATCCGCTTGCGGAAAGATCCAACGAAGTAAAGGGTCCGCAGTGAAAGCGGCGACTATCGTATTCAGTGCTACGTTACGTTGACTTGGGGCAACCACAGTCACCACTGGCAAGTTATCGGTCATTTCTAAAAGCCTTGTTGATTAGTTTTTGGTCGTACTGGAATAAGTTTACTTCTTTACGGCTGCAAATTTTCCAATTCTGCCAAAGTTTTTTAGCCTAGATTTGCACCCAACCCCGGCGGGCAAGCTCACATCGTCAATGCACTGCCATTATCCGATAGCCATTTACGCTTAATTTTATAATCAGG
>CAJJDH010000066.1 GCA_905182905.1 marine gamma proteobacterium HTCC2089
AAGCCGCTAAATTTAAATTGTAAATTGGAGTAGAAATGGAACTTACAGGACTATTGTTTATCGCTGGTGGTCTAATGATGGGACTAGGCGCTGTAGGGGCTGCCGTTGGTGTAGGCGTGTTGGGTGGCAAATTCCTAGAAGGTATTGCTCGCCAACCTGAACTTTTGCCAATGCTTCGTACACAGCTATTCATCGTTTTGGGCTTGGTTGACGCGGTTCCCATGATTGCTGTGGGTATTGGCTTGTACGTTATTTTTGCTGTAGCCGCTTAAGGCAGATTGTTTTTGCTCGTTTGCGTAGCTAACGAGTTGAGAGCCCGGGCCGTAGCAATATTGACCTCCTACCTTCAAGGTTGAGGTAAATCTAAGTTGCGAGCCCAAGAGTTCAATACAGCGATGGTTACACGGCAGCAAAAAATAAATAATTTTAAAAGAGAAGAGCGATGAATCTAAACGCAACTCTATTAGGACAAACGATAACGTTTGTCATTTTTGTCCTATTTTGTATGAAGTACATCTGGCCGATGATTGGAGTCGCTATGCGCGAGCGCCAAGACGCGATTGCCGCTGGACTTCAAGCTTCGGAAGAAGCGGACAGAAAGCTAGCCCAGGCAGCATCTAATGCCGAGCAGGAAATGGGTGCAGCTAAGCAAGAAGCATCTGCAATTATTGAGCAGGCTCGCGGTCGAGCAAGCCAGATTGTAGAAGAAGCTAAGGCAGAAGCTCGTACTGAAGGCCAGCGTCTTATCGATTCTGCTAAAGCGGAAATTGATCAAGAGATTAACCGCGCCAAGGAAGCTTTGCGTAGCCAAGTTGCTGGCTTAGTGATTACCGGTGCCGAGAAAGTTCTTCAAGACAATATCGATGCTGCCAAGCATGGTGAAATGCTTGATAAGTTAGCAGCAGAGCTATAGAAGATGGCAGAACTAGCAACCATTTCTAGACCCTACGCGAATGCAGTTTTTGGCTTGGCCAAAAGCGAAGGCACTCTTGCCCAATGGTCTGGCGTACTCGCGCTCTTAGACACGACCTCTCAACAAGGTTCAGTCAAAGATCTATTGCGTAGCCCAGACCTAGCCGCGGCGGATAAAGCCTCAAAGTTAGCGGAAATTTGTGCGGAAGAAATTACCGATCAAGGTAAGGCATTTTTGCAATCGTTAGCAGAGCACGACCGCCTAGAATTAATCGGCGACGTTCGTGGGCAGTTCGAGGAATTGCGCGCCGAAGAAGAGCGCAGCATAGAAGTTAAAGTCACTTCTGCCTATGAACTCTCGGCTAGCCAAAGTGAAACTTTGCGCGCAGCACTGCTCGCGAAATTCAATAAAGAGATCACGATTGAAGCCTCAGTCGACGCCAGTTTGGTTGGCGGCGCGATTATTCGGGCTGGAGATATTGTAATTGACGGGTCTGTTAGGGGTCGTCTGGCTAAGTTGGTTGATACGTTGGTGCAAGCGTAACGCACCGCGAAACGAAATAAGATTTAAAAGGAAGCTAAAATGCAGCAACTGAATCCATCGGAAATCAGTGAAATCATCAAGAGCAGAATTCAGGGCCTTGATGTTAAAGCAGAAGCGAAAAACGAAGGAACAATCGTTGGCGTTTCAGACGGTATTGTACGAATTCATGGTTTAGCCGACGCACAGTACGGTGAAATGATCGAGTTTGATGGTGGCCTTTACGGCATGGCATTGAACCTAGAGCGTGACTCCGTTGGTGTTGTTGTGCTGGGCGAATATGGGGCATTGACCGAAGGTATGACAGCACGTTGTACTGGTCGTATTCTAGAAGTGCCAGTCGGCCCTGAGCTTTTGGGCCGTGTAGTTGATTCACTTGGCAACCCAATTGATGGCAAAGGCCCGTTGGGTGCTAAGCAGTCATCGCCCATCGAAAAAGTTGCACCGGGCGTAATTGAGCGCCAATCAGTAGACCAGCCAGTGCAAATTGGTTTTAAGTGTATCGACGCAATGGTTCCCGTGGGCCGAGGTCAGCGCGAATTGATTATTGGTGACCGCCAAATTGGTAAGACTGCCATAGCAATTGACGCGATCATTAACCAAAAGCGTAGCGGTATTAAGTGTGTTTACGTAGCTATTGGTCAGAAAATGTCGACTATTGCGAACATCGTTCGTACGTTGGAAGAACATGGCGCTATGGAATACACAACAGTTGTAGCAGCGGGTGCAGCTGACCCTGCGGCTATGCAGTTCATTTCTCCATACTCAGGTTGCGCCATTGGCGAATACTTCCGTGACCATGGCGAAGATGCATTGATCATTTATGATGATTTAACTAAGCAAGCTTGGGCTTATCGCCAGATTTCATTGTTACTTAAACGCCCACCGGGTCGTGAAGCATATCCTGGCGACGTATTTTACTTACACTCTCGCTTGCTTGAGCGAGCTGCTCGAGTTAACGCCGATTATGTTGAAAAGCATACAAACGGTGCAGTAAAAGGTAAGACCGGTTCACTAACCGCGCTACCGATTATTGAAACTCAGGCGGGCGATGTATCTGCTTTCGTACCAACCAACGTCATTTCGATTACAGATGGTCAGATCTTCCTTGAGACCGAAAACTTTAACTCTGGATTACGTCCGGCGATGAGTCCTGGTATCTCAGTATCACGAGTAGGCGGATCTGCTCAGGTACCCTTTATGAAGAAGATCTCGGGCGGTATCAAAATGGCCTTGGCCCAGTACCGTGAATTGGCTGCTTTCTCTCAGTTTGCCTCTGATCTTGATGATGCAACTCGTCGCCAGCTCGAGCATGGACAACGAGTAACTGAATTAATGAAGCAAAAGCAGTTTGCCCCAATGTCTGTTGCCGAAATGGGCACCGTACTCTTCGCTGCCAACGAAGGCTACTTAGAAGATGTTCCAGTGGACAAAGTGCTGAATTTTGAAGAAGCATTGCTGAGCTACATGAATGCCGAGTACGCAGAGTTTGTAGAAAGCACAAATACTACAGGTGCGTACAACGATGATGTTGTTGCAACACTTCGCGAGATCATCGAGAAGTTCAAGGCAACACAGGCCTATTAAGCCCACGAGGATAGATAATGGCCGTTGGTAAAGAAATTAAAAATAAGATTGGAAGTGTGCAAAACACACAGAAAATCACCAGTGCTATGCAAATGGTTGCGGCAAGCAAGATGCGCCGCACCCAAGACAATATGCGTCAGGGCAAGCCCTACAGTGAACATATTCGTGGTGTGATTAGTCATTTGGCGCGTTCAAGTGCTGAGTATAAGCACCCCTTCATGCAGGAGCGGGATGTGAAACGGGTAGGGTTTATCGTCGTTTCATCAGATCGCGGTTTGTGTGGTGGTTTGAACGTCAACTTGTTTCGCTCTGTTGTTAAGCAAATGGCGGAGCTTGATGCTAAAGGCATAGAGGTTGATTTAGGTGTCATAGGTAATAAGGCGGCACCGTTTTTTCGTTCAATCGGTGGCAATATAGTATCTGTAATGAACGATGTCGGTGAAGCGCCTGCATTGGCAGACCTCATTGGCGGCATCAGAGTAATGCTCGACGCATACTCCGAAGGCAAAATTGACCGCCTATATCTGGCGAGCAATGAATTCGAAAACACCATGACCCAAAAGCCGGTTGTGCGACAGATATTACCTCTAGATCCATCTGATGATGATAGCTATCAACATCGCTGGGACTACATCTATGAACCTGATGCTCGCCAGTTAATTGAAGGACTCATTCTGCGTTTCGTAGAGTCCCAAGTTTTCCAGGCGGTAGTAGAGAACGGTGCATGTGAGCAGGCTGCAAAAATGATCGCAATGAAAAACGCGACCGAGAATGCGGCGAAACTGATAGATGAGCTACAACTGATCTATAACAACGCAAGACAAGCAGCAATTACTCAAGAAATTGCTGAAATCGTCAGTGGCGCAGCGGCTGTATAAGCCCCACCACGGACTTTCGAAAAGATAATCGAGATATAAAGAGGCTAGAAATGAGTAGTGGTCAAATCGTACAAATCATCGGCGCTGTTATCGATGTGGAATTTGATCGGGATAATGTCCCGAAAGTTTATGATGCTCTTTCCGTTACCGGAAATGGTCTAACACTTGAAGTACAACAGCAGTTGGGCGACGGTATCGTGCGCACAATTGCCATGGGTGTTTCAGACGGCCTGTCTAGAGGTCTAGAAGTCACTAATACTGGTGCACCAATTAGTGTACCCGTTGGTGAAGAAACGCTAGGTCGTATTGTGGACGTACTAGGTACGCCGATCGACGAAAAAGGACCGGTAAATGCCAAAACGCATATGCCAATTCACCGTAAAGCACCTGCGTACGAAGACCAAATTGGTGGTAACGAGGTTCTCGAAACGGGTATTAAGGTAATCGACCTTATCTGCCCATTTGCTAGAGGCGGTAAAGTAGGCCTGTTCGGTGGTGCCGGTGTAGGTAAGACGGTAACCATGCTTGAGTTGATCCGAAACATTGCTATCGAGCACTCGGGACTTTCGGTATTTGCTGGCGTAGGTGAGCGTACTCGGGAAGGCAACGACTTCTACTATGAAATGGAAGAAGCGGGCGTACTAGACAAGATTTCTTTGGTTTTCGGTCAGATGAATGAGCCTCCTGGAAACCGTCTGCGTGTTGCGCTGACTGGTTTGACTATGGCTGAGCAGTTCCGTGACGAAGGTCGCGATGTACTGTTGTTTGTAGACAACATTTACCGTTACACCCTTGCGGGAACGGAAGTATCTGCACTATTGGGTCGTATGCCTTCGGCGGTTGGCTATCAGCCGACTCTTGCGGAGGAAATGGGTGTACTACAAGAGCGTATTACAACGACTAAGTCAGGATCTATTACATCAGTACAAGCAGTCTACGTACCGGCCGATGACTTGACTGACCCATCTCCAGCAACAACATTTGCGCACTTGGATTCAACCGTTACCTTATCAAGGGCTATTACGGACCTTGGTATTTACCCAGCAGTTGACCCACTTGACTCAACTAGCCGTCAGCTTGATCCATTAGTGGTTGGTGAAGAGCATTACAAAGTTGCACAGGACGTGCAACAGGTACTGCAGCGTTACCAAGAGCTTCGCGACATTATCGCTATTCTGGGAATGGATGAATTGTCAGAAGAAGACAAGCAGCTGGTTTACCGGGCTCGTAAGGTTCAGAAGTTCTTCTCCCAGCCATTTTTCGTTGCCGAGCAGTTTACTGGTAACTCCGGTAAGTTCGTAAGTCGCGAAGACACGGTTCGTAGCTTCAAAGCTATTCTAGACGGCGAATATGATGATTTGCCGGAAGACGCTTTCTATATGGTTGGCGGAATCGAAGACGCAATAGAGAAAGCAAAGACCCTTTAGGGCTTTGCTGTATTCCAATCGCTGTAAGAACAGGGAATTAGTATAGTGGCAAACATGCAATGTGAAATTGTTAGCGCAGAGAAATCACTTTTCTCCGGCAGCATTCAATCACTTTCTGCAAGAGGCACAATTGGTGAGCTGGGTATTACACCAGGTCATACACCTTTGCTAACGGGTATTCATCCTGGTGCTGTAACTTTGCATTTGGAAGATGGCACCGAGCATATTTTCTATGCTTCTGGTGGTTTTCTAGAAGTACAGCCTGGATTCGTCACGCTTTTGGCTGATACGGCCGTTCGTGCTGAAGATCTTGATGAAGCTCAAGCCCAAGAAGCTCGCGCCGCTGCCGAAAGAACAATGGACGACAAAAACTCCGAAGCAGATTTTGTTTCCGCAGCTGCCATGATGTCAGAGTCCTTAGCTCAGCTTAGGACACTAGAGGAGTTGCGTCGGCGTAAGCGCTAGAACGGGCATCTAGCGTAGATGTCTGCTGCCGAGTTTTACAGCTATACTCCTGACGTTGCGTATAGATCATGAGGTAGCAAATGCTGATCAATGTTATTGTCCTCGCCGCCGGTAAGGGCACAAGAATGCGCTCAAACCGCGCGAAAGTTCTTCATAATATCGGAGGACTCCCCATGATTACCCACGTAATCAACGCCTCCCTTAATTTGCGGCCCAATTCTATTGGTGTGATTCTAGGTCACCAAGCTGACGCAATAGAAAGCGTCATCAACGCCCGGGATCCAAGTATTCTGCGAGTCGACCAGCATGAGCAAAAAGGTACTGGCCATGCCGTTCAATTAGGTGTCGCTGCACTGCCCGACAGCCAAGTCACATTGGTTGTTTACGGTGATGTGCCGTTAATTCAGCAGCAAACCTTAGAAGCAGCCGTTACCTCGGCTTCGCGCGGCTGTGTCGGTTTAGTAACCTCCATTTTTCAGGACCCGGCCCAGCTTGGACGTATTGTTCGCAACGGCAGCGGCGATATTCAACGCATTGTCGAGTTTAAAGATGCTAATACGGAAGAGCGCCAAATCTGTGAAATAAACTCAGGCATTCTTGCAGCGCCTACGCAGTTGCTAAAAGGATGGTTGCAAAAAGTCCAGCCTAATAACCAACAAGGTGAGTATTACCTAACAGATATTATCGCTATGGCAGTGGCAGATGGCATTACTGTTGAAGGTATTTTCTCCTCTACTCCAGATGAAGTGAAAGGCGTAAACGATCGCGTTCAATTGGCTGAACTTGAAAGGGTATACCAGCAACAGCAGGTTAATGCGCTAATGGTCAGTGGGGTTTCCTTTGCGGATCCCAACAGAGTTGATATCCGCGGCACCCTTACCACTGGGATTGATTGTTTTATCGACAGTAACGTATTAATCGAAGGCAACGTTATCTTTGGCGATAAAGTCTATATCGGCCCTAACTCGGTTATTACTGATAGCGCCCTCGGTGATAATGTCAACGTAAAGCCAAATACTGTAATAGAAGGTGCGAGTATAGCGGACGGGTGCCACCTTGGTCCTTACGCCAGGATTCGGCCAGGTACAGAGCTGGGATCTGGGGTAAAAGTTGGTAATTTCGTTGAAATCAAAAAATCTAAATTGTTAGACGGCGTAAAAGCGGGTCATCTTGCCTATTTGGGCGATGCGACTATAGGCGAAGACACTAATATCGGGGCGGGAACAGTAACCTGTAATTACGATGGTGTAGACAAGCATGCGACCACAATAGGTAAAAATGTATTCGTCGGCACTAATTCAACCTTAGTAGCGCCACTGGATATTGGTGAAAATGCATTTATTGCTGCTGGTTCAACGATCACGAAATCTGTGGCAGATAAAGATCTTGCAGTAGGCCGCGGGAAGCAGCGCAATGTTTCTGGTTGGAAGAGCCCGATAAAACGCAAAGACTAGCCTGCACTTTTGTGATGTCTGTTTGGTTTAGTCGACTACCAGTGTGTATATGCGGAGCCTAACAACGTTATAGTTGTTGCTTCTAAGTACATAAGAGAAGAATAGGAAGTATTAGATATGTGCGGCATTGTCGGTGTAGTAGCGGGAAGAAATATTCCATCAATTTTACTGCAAGGTTTGCAGCGTCTGGAATATAGAGGTTATGACTCCTCTGGAGTGGCAGTAATTGATGAAGTCGGCGAGCTCAAAGTTTGCCGCAAACCCGGCAAGGTGCAAAACCTTTTACAGGCTATGGAAGAGCAGCCTATAAGAGGACAAACAGGTATCGCACACACGCGCTGGGCAACCCACGGTATTGTCAACGAGGCGAATTCTCACCCTCACTCGTCCGGCAAGCGCGTCAGTCTCGTCCATAACGGCATTATTGAAAACCATAACGCTATCCGCGACGACCTAAAAGCAGCCGGCTATATATTTGCCTCAGATACTGATTCAGAAGTCATAGTTCACCTTGTCGATAGCTATCTCGAACAAGGATACAATTTGTTAGAAGCGGTAAGAGTAGCTATTCTCCGCCTGGAGGGCGCTTTTGCAATTGCTGTAATTAGTCCCCTGTATCCCGACCAAATTGTCGCTGCGCGGCTAGGCTGCCCTTTAGTCGTCGGCGAAGGAATTGACGAAAACTATGTCGCATCCGATGTCTTGGCACTAAATTCTGTTACAGACCGGTTCATCTTTTTGGAAGAAGGTGACCTAGTCGATGTTCGACCTGACGGCATGGACTTTTGGAATATTGACGATGAGTCGGTTGTCAGAGCAAGTGTTGAAGTACAAGTGGGCGTTGGCGATATTGAGCGCGGTAACTATCGCCACTTTATGCAGAAGGAAATTTTCCAACAACCCCAAGTCGTCCTAGATACTTTAGAAGGTCGAATTAGCAAAACCGCAGTGCTCGAGGAGGCATTGGGTTTAGGAATAACCGCGGTGTTAGATGAGGTTGAAGCGGTAACAATAGTTGCGTGCGGGACAAGCTTCTACGCTGCTAGTGTTGCTCGCTACTGGATAGAAGAGCTAGCAAATATTCCGTGTCATGTAGAAATTGCCAGTGAATTTCGCTATCGCACAGTGGCACACCCTACAAACTCGCTATTTATTACACTCTCCCAGTCTGGGGAAACCGCAGATACTCTTGCCGCATTGCGAAAAGCTAAGCAATCAGGGTTCTTGGCCACGCTAACATTCTGTAATGTTGCAACCTCGTCCATGGTCCGTGAAAGTGACTTTTCCTTTATGTTGAACGCCGGTACCGAAGTGGGCGTAGCATCCACGAAAGCTTTCACAGCCCAGTTAGTTGATCTTCTTTTGCTCTCGGTTTTACTCGGCCGCCGTAATACTGAAAATGTCATTAATGCAGCTACTGAGGAAAAAATCGTTCAAGCCCTACACAATCTCCCCAATTTGATTGAAAACATATTGGCTCTCGATGAGAGCATTGCGTTAGAGGCAGAAAGGTTCATTGATAAGGACCACTCGCTATTTTTAGGTCGAGGAAGTCTTTTCCCAATTGCTATGGAAGGTGCACTAAAACTTAAAGAGATCTCTTATATTCATGCGGAAGGTTATGCGGCGGGCGAGCTCAAGCATGGGCCGCTTGCTCTGGTAGATGAAAAAATGCCCGTTGTTGCAGTTGCCCCTAATGATGAACTGTTAGAAAAATTGGAATCTAATCTGCATGAGGTTCGTGCCAGGGGCGGAGAGCTGTTGGTATTTGCTGAAGTGGGTAGCTCGTTTAAGTCTGAGCCGGGAGTAAGAATTGTTGCATTGCCCAAAGTTGATACATTCCTAGCTCCAATAGCATATACCGTAGTACTGCAATTGCTCGCCTATCACGTGGCACTAATTAAGGGCACTGATGTTGATCAACCTAGAAACTTGGCAAAATCCGTAACAGTAGAATAGGAATTACCGGACACTCTGAAAAAGAATGCACCCGCAATTTCTAAACCTTTATGTTTGCATATGTTTCTACATAATCTTCGAGAGGCCAAATTATGCAAATATTTGCGATTGTGGGAATGTCATTTGGGATAATAGGTTTTGTATTCTGACTTGTTCGCTTAACAAAAATTCAAAAACTAATAATGGCCCTAAAAGAAAAAGGAATATTCGGAGAGAGCTACGATAAAGAATAATTTGTTACTAGGCCTTAGTCGGTTATCGTAGCGTATCTTACGGTTTGCATGTAAAAGGAGGGCGAGTGAATTATTGGTTTTTGATTGCAGGCGCAACTATTTCTTTAGTTGGAATGATTTTCCATGGATTCGTCGGTGGGAAAGTTTATATGAAGAATATAAACAATAGTGCCATACCGGCGCTAACAAAATCTCTAAGTTTTGTGTCGTGGCATATATTCACCATCTTTCTTTTTGTAAGTGCTATAACCCTGGCTTATATAGCCTATGACCCAAAATTCGCTCGAGCCGCTTATCCAGTAATCGGTGTAAACTTTTTGGGCGCTCTTTTATTTTTATATCTTGGCTTAGGACAACATAGGGTCTTATTAAAAATGCCGGGTGCCTATTTGATGGGCGGCACGGCGTTACTTGCTTGGCTGGGTATAAGTTAAGCGTCAACTCGTTAAATTTGGCGAGAACTCAAGAAGAAGAATCGCATAACACACCTTGTTAGAGTCTACGCCTCGCGATAGAGAACAAAATGTTTGAATTTTCTCAACTTGCAGTACCCATCGTTCAAGCGCCTATGGCCGGCGGTCTAAATACGCCTCAACTTGCAGCCGCTGTCGCTAACGCTGGGGGCGTAGGCAGTTTTGGTTTTGCCTATACAAGGGCGGATAAAATTGCTGCGGACCTAGCAAAGACTAGGGCATTGACGCAGGGTCCCATCAACGCCAACTTTTTCGTTTTTCAGCCGGTCGAGTCGCCTAGTAAAAAAGTTCTCGCAAGCGCATTGCAGGCCCTATCCGAGCTACCACTGGAAGTTAGTGGAGAATTAGTCATACCAACATCACCCTTCTTCCCAGATCTCGAACAGCAACTCGATGCTGTTTGGGCGCATCCTCCAGAAATCCTCACATTTCACTTTGGGCTCCCTTCCTCGGCATTAATACACAGCGCCCACAGCAAAGGAATATGCGTAGGAGTGAGTGCGACGAATAAGGAAGAAGGAACCGCAATTGAAAAATCAGGGGCTGACTTTATCGTCGCTCAAGGTATTGAGGCAGGCGGTCATAGAGGAATATTTGATCCATTAGCGTGTGATAGCGAGTTACCTATGGCTGATCTAGTTAAGCAATTAGTAGATGCTACTACCCTACCTATTGTGGCTGCTGGTGGATTAATGACTGGACAAGAAATAGGTGGAGCCATTGATCTGGGCGCTGCAGCAGTACAAATGGGCACCGCATTTTTGTGTTGTGAAGAGGCAGGTACATCCGCGACTTATCGCCAGATGTTGTTAAGTAAGGAAGGCAGAAATACTGTTTATACGAGCGGTTTTTCCGGCCGCCGTGCGCAAGGTATTGAGAACCAATTTATCCGTCTTATGGAAAATAAACCAACTCTTGCGTTTCCCATACAAAACACTCTAACAGGTCCAATTCGCAAGCAGGCTAATGTAGATAATGATCCGGAGTACCAAAGCTTATGGGCGGGCCGCGGCTACGCTAAAAGCCGATCAATGCCTGTAAGCGAGTTAATGCAAGTGTTGCAGAGCGAGATGGAACAATTTTGATAGGTCAGTGATCGATTAGATCGATGTAGCTGTTATCTTTTGGCGTTAGTCGCTTTAGCAAAAAGCTTTCTGCCGTGCGCCGAGCAAAGATCTGTAATGCCAGTGTTTGGCTAATTAGTAAGTAGTTTAGCTTCTACCTGTTCATATTCTATATAGGCTAGTCGACGATCTCTTCCGGCTCGTCGTCGTCCAAATCTAAATCCGCCTCGGGTTCTTCCTCTTCCTCTTCGGCTTCATTGACTAGAAACCCTAGCGGACTTAGCGGATGATCTAGTTCCAAGGCTTCTGTCAGCTCATCAGCAATTGATGTAGCTAGCTCTATTACTCTATCTTTAGCGATCAGGTCTTGCTGATACTTTGAGCCCAGAACAAAAATTTCATTGGCATAATTCTGCGGTAAATAGACCCAAACTTTGCCGCCCATTGTTCTTACTTCTTTATAGGCACTGGTGGAAGGTTGTGGCGGCGCTGGTTTGCCTTCGCTTCTTGCCTTTGTCGCGGCTTCAATATATGCAGTGGTTTTTTTTGCACCTTCTATAAACGTCAGGTCAATGAAGGCATTGCACCTATTACCGAGAATAGATTTTGTTTTTCTAGCATCCCTCGCGTTACTTGGCTCGCTGGTCGCGGTATCATAAAAGGCCTTGGCCTTTTGGCGTTCGCGCGAGTCTTTCATGCCTTTGAATAAACCCATGTTTCGATGCTCTGGTTTTTTTCTTCTGAAACATTGTAACAATAACTAGCCTACAATTTACCAAATCCAAGGTAAATTTTGTAAAGCACGTATTGCGCCTAAGTCATTAAACCGCGTAGTTTTTTTGCGGTTTCGGATATTATCTGACTAACTCTTGATTCACTGACGTTAAGAATGGCGCCAATTTCCTTCAAATTCATTTCTTCTTGATAGTAAAGTGCCAAAACCAATTTTGCCCTCTCTGGAAGTTGCTCTACTGAGCTCGCCAGAGTTCTGATCATCTGCTCTTTTTCTAGGCTTTCGTCCGGCCCTTCTTCTACCTGATTGAACTCCTCGAATTGATTTGGCGTGGCATCACTACTTACTATATCTACACCTTCGGCGATGATGCGTTCTTTTTCATAGGTTGCCACGTCTTTATCGAGAAATTTGGCGACTTCACCACTCCTTGGCGGTCTGCCTAGTTCTCGGCTGAGAGAGTTAATGGCGTGATCTTGTTCACGCTTAATAGTGATAGCAGAACGGGTCGAGTAGGATATGCGCCTTACTTCGTCCAGCATTGCGCCCCTAATTCTAGTTTTTGCAAAAAGCTCAAATTCTATGCCTCGTGAAGCATCAAAGGATTTTTGCGCGTGTATTAGCCCTTCCATTCCCGCTTGAATAAGGTCATCTGTTGCGATACTAGAAGGCAGGCGAGTACGCAGATGATAGGCAATTCGCTTTACCAACGTGTAATGCTGGCCTATAGCGACAGTAGTATCTTCTTGTTGCTCTGCATACGCGTCAATATCAGACATAGGGAGCCGCCGCCTAGTTAACCTTTTCCGCAGGGTTTTCGGTGAATTTTGTAGATTCTAGTAAGGCCAAGAGAGATTTGGCGAATGCGGTGAAATTTGTCGCTGCTCGACTACTTGGGTGGTCGTTAAGGAGGCTCTCTCTGCGTCGAATAACTTGGGACAATAAATCGTCTTTAATAACAGAGTGTAAATAGTTCACCGGCTCTTCAAGAAACTGCATACAGACACGGTTCATTTTATTGAAAAGGTTCTGGCCGGCATCCTGAGAGCCAACTTTATTTGGAATCAAAAAGAGTGTTTCTAACCGGTCTTTGCGGCTTTCTAGTTTGATTAGCCCATATGCGTCTGCAATAGATGCAGGTTCGTCTTGTAAAATAACCAGTCGCCCATCACAAGCATCTAAAAAGCTCATATTCGAGCTAGACAAGCCGGCTGCGGAATCGATGATCAGAATATCTAAATCCGTGTAAGTGGCGAGTACTTGTTCAACTAAAGATTTAGCCTGCATAGCGGTTATATTAGCCAGTGACTCATTGCCCGACGCGCCTGGTATCAGTATTAGGCCATCGTCATTAGCAACGCTCACTTCTTCAACACTTTTATCGCCACTAAAGACATGGCTGACGTTAAATGGGGCATTGATACCCAAAATGATTTGCGAATTAGCCAGGCCAAGGTCGGCATCAAGCAATGCAACTTTGCGACCTTCTTTGCATAGGGCTAGGGCTAGGTTGACAGCAATCGTAGTTTTGCCAACACCACCTTTACCGCTAGCGATACCTATCACCGATGTTTTATTTAATGATTCAGACATATTTGCTGTAAAAGCTCAGAATTTTATTAGCTGCGATATGCATATTCTTTTTCTTCTCAATCGCTATGTTCTTGTTTCCACTCGCTGGGCGCACACCCAGTAACACAGTCTACTTGGGCACCTACAACTTCTAATGCGCTGATCAGCGATTCGAAGTCTGGTACCAAATCTAGTCGAGTCAGAACCATAGAGGATACTAGCCATGGCGCACGCTGTCTCAAATTTTCGAGCACAAGCAACGAGTTATCTGCGGGAAAACAAACATGCGGTGAAAGCGCGTTTTGGCTTACTAAACTCTGTAATTCTTCCTCGTTATTGAGGTGGTCCGCATGGCTATCAATGAAGATAGTATGCGTGGCTTGATAGGTTTCTAGCAACTTTACTAGGCCCCGTTCGTCGGGTGCATGAAAGTAGGCAATATTAAGCTTTTGCGCATGCCTGCTTAGTGTAGGCCAGTGCTCGCTTTGGCTATTCGTCGCGTTGGGTGACGCTAGCGTGATAAGGGCGATGGGCCTACTTTGAGTTGCCTCATCACTGGCGATATTTTGCGCCAAATTGTCGGCGATTTGCATTATGCATTGAGTTTTACCACTGCCAGGTAGACCAAGCATCAGGTGCGCACCCTGCCAGTCTTGCTGTTGCCCAGGGCATAGTTTGTTAAGGCCCTGAATTTGCTCCAAAACATTCTGGAATTGATCTTCCCCACGCTTTTGAATCAATCTGTTAAATGACGATATTGCTGCCCGCGCTCTATCAATAGGAACACTGGCATTTGATTGGTGCTGTAGGGTTTCGCGTAAATCTGAAAACTCTGATTGAATGGTTTGCATTAGCACGCGCATTTCCGTCATCGATGTTTCTGCTTCGCGAGTTGGTTGTAGGGGCTCGGATTTGCTTGCAGCCTGGCTATTCTCGGCACCAGCGGCTGGAGAGCGTAGCGCGCTACCCAGTTGGCTGGAAAAGCTATCCTTACTAAGTTTGGTAAATTTGTTAGCAGGCGCTGCCGCGTTTGTATCAAACTCACTTTCTTTTTGTGGCTCTGATTTTGCCGCAGCCTTTGACAGCATGTTAACCACTGCTGCAGCCGAACTGGGCTCAGGAATTTCTTCTTCAGCGATTTCAACGGCGCAAATCATCTCGGTCTTATTACCGATACGGTTTGTGCTAATGATTAAGGCTTCCTCGCCGCAACTGGCCCTAACCTGCTCCATGGCAGATTTGGTATCGGCGGCTACAAATCGTTTTAGTTCCATAATTTACTCTCGCAAGAATTACTCTTGCTCAATTTCTCGTCGGTTAACTTCAATAGATGAGACCACGCGAATGGGCTGATCATCAGGGATTTCTGTATAGCAAAGTACTGTCAGATCTTTAGAAGACCTGCGTAAGAGTCGCGCTAGCCAAGGTCTAAGCAGTGGTGAAACCACTAATACTGCGGGTAGTTCTTGTTGTTCCAGTTCTTCAATGGTGTCGCGTACAGACTTGAAAAAAGTCTCTGCTAAAGAAGGCTCTAGGGCAATTTCGTCATAGCTGTTGGCGCGGCTGACCAAATCGCTCATCAACTGCTCTAGTTCAGGGTCAAGTGTCATTACCGCCAACTCTTCGTCAGACTCAATAATTTCTTGAACAATCAGGCGTCCTAGTTTTGGCCGAACCAGCGCGGCAAGTTGTCCCGCGTCTTGGGTGCGACCACTTTCTTCGGCCAATGTTTCTAGAATTGTGCGCATGTCGCGTAGTGGCACGCGTTCGCGTAGAAGGTTTTGTAGTACTCGCACAACGGTGCCCAAAGATAACTTCTCTGGAATAAAGTCTTCAATGAGCTTGGGAGATGTCTCGGCAATCTTATCTATAAGCTGCTGGCTCACATCGTAGGTCATAAGTTCATCGGCATTGTTCTTAATCACCGCGTTCAGGTGAGTTGCTATGACCGTACTAGAGTCGACTACTGTATAACCTACTGCTTGGGCATACTCTCTCTCGGAGGATTCAATCCATACAGCATCCAACCCAAAGGCTGGGTCTTTGCCTGCTTGCCCTTGGATTTCGCTCAAAACGTTGCCAGGGTTAATAGCCATTTCTTTGCCGACAGCAATCGTACCAATGCCGCGCACGGAGCCATTTAATACAATGTGGTAAGAGTCTGGGGCGTTGTCTAAGTTGTCGCGAATTCTGATCGACGGCAATAGAAAACCCATTTCCGCAGACAGTTTCTTACGAATACCCTTCAGGCGATTGAGCAGTCGGCCACCCGTATCTGAATCCACCATGGGAATCAGACCATAACCCAACTCTAAGCTAATAACGTCAACCTGACCGGCATCATCCCAATCAAGTTCGAGCAGATTCGGGTCGGTTGGTGGGGCGTTGGGGTCTTCACCCTCTGTGAATGTCTCTGGAAACTCTAGTGCCAACTTTTCTTGCCGGGTGATATAGAAGCCCAGGCCTAGCGAGCCAATACCCAAGGACAAAAAGACCAAGTTCGGCATCCCTGGAATAATGCCCATAAAGGTCAAAATGCCACCGGCTATAAAAAATGCTAAAGGGTTGGCTAGCTGTTTACCAGCTTGCTCAGGAGAAGATTCAGAAGTGGCAACCCGGGTGACGATAATCGCTGTTGCTAACGAAAGAATAATCGCCGGAAGCTGTGCAACCAAGCCGTCACCAATGGTCAGCAGAACGTAATTTTTGGCAGCGTCTGCTAAGGACAAATCGTATTGCAACAAGCCAATACCCAAGCCGCCAACCAAGTTGATAATAAGAATAAGTAAACCAGCAATAGCATCACCACGAACGAACTTGGAAGCTCCGTCCATTGAACCAAAAAAGTCGGATTCTTGAGAAACTTCCGAGCGGCGCTGTCTGGCTTCATCTTGGTCTATAACACCAGCGTTCAAATCCGCATCAATAGCCATTTGCTTACCCGGCAGTGCGTCTAATGTGAAACGAGCGATTACTTCTGAGACCCGGCCAGCACCCTTGGTGATTACAATAAAATTGATAATCATAAGAATTGCGAAAACGATGAAACCAACTACGTAGTTACCGCCGATGACAAATTCGCCAAATGCAGCAATAACCTGTCCCGCTGCGTCGCCACCTTGGTGTCCCTCTAAGAGAACTACTCGGGTAGAAGCAACGTTTAGACCCAAGCGCAGCATGGTTGCGAACAGAATGATGGTTGGAAAAGAAGAGAATTCCAGTGTTGATGATGTATTGAGCGCCACCATAATGATGAGCAGCGCCAAGAGGATATTCAAAGTAAAGAAAATGTCTAGCATGAACGGCGGAAGTGGCAAAATCAGCATGGTCAAAATCCACACAATTACCACAGGCATAGCCAGTGACTGCCACGGAATGTCCATAGACAGCTGTCGGAGATCTGACAATGTAAGAGAACTAGATGCCATTTCGTTAAAAAACCTTGCTCTATGCTAAAAATATTGACGAAAAATAGTGATTTATCGTAAATCTAAGCGGATGTACCGCATCCACATGCTAGAAATGCAGGAACCGTGCCTACTACGTTGGTTTCGTCAACTTTCCGCGAATTATTCAAGAAAACTGATATTTGACCGACTGATGTTAGGTAAGAAAAACAACATAGAGTTCAAGATGTATTCACAAGGTTTAGGCAAAGTAAATCCTAGTTCATTGCCCAGGCAACTCCGCCAATGGCTGTGGATTACCGGTCTGGTATTCGTCTTTGTGGGTTGTGCTAGCCAAGAGCGCAATCAGGACACCTATGGCATGACACAAGGTGAAGGCATCGTTGCCACCGGTTACGCAGTTATCTCGTCTCAACATGGAGATACGCCAGCACAAAAGAGGTTGATGGCGATTAAAGCCTCCAAACTAGACGCTTACCGCTCGTTGACCGAACAAGTTTATGGTCAGTACATCAACGCTACGGGCACTATGGTGGATATGTCTATTACCCAAGATCAAATGCGTAGCAGAGTTGAGGGGGTCATCTATGGTGCTAAGTTGGTCAGCATTACGCCTATCGGTGGCGAAACCTATGAAACAAAACTTTCCTTAGGTCAGGAAACAATCAACGAATTAGTGCGTAACTACCTGCAGGTCTCAAACGCCAATAAAAGTTCTACTAGTCCAGGTAGATAAAGATGCTTGGGATGCAAAAGAAAGCGCAGGCTACCCATCCCATATCTAGTGCAAAAGCTAAAGCGATGATATTGCAGGCTATGGGTTTAGGGCTAATGTTGGTGACTCTTCCAGCTAGCGCCGAAGGTACCAACCTAGCTCACGCCGCGGATCGATATGCTGGCGCACCATCGCTCAATCAAATCGATAGCGATGAGCAGTTAAGTATTCTCAAGCAATCTGTTCTGGACTATGCCTTGGAGCGTAATGCCAGAGTAGCCGCAACCAGTTGGACCGACGATGTAGGTGCGCTAAACGAAGATGTGTTGCTGTTTAGCAATCTGCAGTTGGAGAAGCTACGACCCCAACCGTATATCAATCGTTTTGGTTTAAAGGGAACGCGGCTTGTAGAAAGTGATACTGCGGCCGCTTCAAACGCTAATCTGGAACAAAGTTGCTCGCGTCCCGGAGTTCGACGACAGCGGCTCAAGGTAACTATGCAACCGGTGAATTCAACGGGTCCTAGTATTGCTAATTTAGCTGCTGACAGTGCCAGGTTAATCCGCGAAGAAATAATTCAGGCAACGCGTTTTGGAGCACTGCAAGATACAACATTGATAGAATCAGCTCCACTTGGCACCTCTGCTGGTACCGACTACTTACAATATATGGTGTTGGGCGAGCAGGTAACGCCCGACCTAGAAGTAACAATCCGGATTTCCGGGCGATCTGAAAGCAAAGTACTAGATCGATTTTGGGTTACTAAATCATCCCGCGGTCCTATCCGGCTTGATGTTGAAGTTATTGCGCAATCGACCCTCGGTGTCCAATTCAGCCGTTCGGGGTCTATGCTCGTAAGGTCTGGCGCGGAAGATAAGCGAGCGCAAAAGGCTTGGCTTGAGTTACCAAAGTCAGCGGTGGCTGAACTAACTGAATGGTCGTCTCAGGCCATAGTAGCATTGGGCGCCAGTATTCGTTGTGATACGGGGGCCGCAATTGTTTTAGTGCATAGACCTGACGGCGGCCTACTTATGGCAGGTGAAGATGTGGGGCTTTTTGAAGGGCAGAAATTTTTAATTATGCCTAGTAGTGCACTGGCTCAACGACAGGGGTTAGAGCGTGCGTTGGGCGCAATTGGTTTAGCCCAAATCACAGCGTTAAACAAACATACTGCGAGTATTGATCTGTATGCCGGGCCAAAACCGCGTACATATGACAATATGATCGCTATTCCATTGGCGGCATTAGCACCTTGAATGTGCGCAGAAGAACATTAGGAAATTCTATGACGGCTTTATCTATGTCCATACGCAACACTCTTGCTGTGTTTACAGTATTGGTGCTGTTTTCAGGTTGTGTTGCAGTGGAGCCAGAGGTCGAGCTTGTTTTAGCGAGTCCTGACGAACCTGTTGAAGAAATTGATGTTGCGGAACTTGATGCTGCATTAGCGCGGCTCATTAAAGACTTAGAAGCAGCAATAGAAGCAACTAGAGCTGCCGATAAAAACACCAAGCAAGCAATTCTCGCTGAGGATGGCACCTACCTTGTAAAGCCTGGGGACTATTTAGATAAGATCATTAAGCAGACATCCGGCAACTCCAGCATCCGCCCTTCCATTTTACGCCGCGCCTTTGTTCGAGCTAACCCGAGTGCGTTTAAACGCTCCAACCCTAATTGGATGTTAGCCAACAAACGGCTTAAGGTGCCAGATGTTGACGACATCAAGAAGGTGATTTTCAAAGATATAGATCCCAACAAAGCTAAAGCCGCGGGTATAGATCCATACGAAGGTTGGATTCAATATCCTTGAGAGATTTCTTTGCTTAATCACGCACCTTTATCCACATCACCAATAACGGCTGGGCTTCCTACTGATCTAGCCAGTACACAGGTGCGTATTCCTCAGCCTCAAGCCCGACTGCTAAACCTTCAGCCCGGGCAAATTGTGCCAGGCGAAGTTGTTATCAAAGACAATGCCCGTGTACTACTTGTCCGCGACCAACAGTTGCCGCTTCCTGCACGAGTTAGCTTGCCTGCTCAGCCATTGACACTACAAGTTAAGTCAGTAGACGGTCAGCAAGTACTTACACTAGTTGAACCCAAAGCCCAGCAGAAAACACAGGTGCCGGTGACAACGTCGACCCAAGGGGTGAGTAAACCTGCCCAACAAGTTATTCAACTGACCTTGCAACAAGGTCGGCAATTGAACTTAGTTGCGGGACAAGTCGTGCAAGCAACCATTCGGCAAACTGCCGACGGCGCTACATTGCGCATTGGCGCAAATGTTGTTGCCTTGGCTGAGCGCAGTGGAATTCCTGCGCAATCTATTGAGTTAGCCGTTACGTTTAATCGCGGACAGTTTACGTTAGCAACCCAAGTACCTAAACCACCTCTGCCAAGTCCCACGCTATTAGGCGTGAATACAACTTTGCCTCAAGAACAATTGGGTCAGCAAAGGGACAAATCGTTTATGCGCTTGAGTCAAAGTCAGGTCACTCAACTGGGTTTGCGCTCGGGCTTGTTGATCTCCGGCGTAGTCATACACCGTGCAGAAGGAAGCGAGCTAAAACTACCCGCGGGGTCCTTGCCACTAGCGCCGCCATTAGTGAGCGCGCAACCGCCGGTGCCGTTAAAACTAGTGAGCCAAATGGGAGGAAGTAAATACTTCTTAGTGCCAGCATATGACTCGGCCCCAAGTAACCCAAAGCTGAGTTTAGAACCAATACGGCCGAGTCCAATAAGTCAGCCGGGTATTCCGATAAGTCCTAACCAAGCTAAACAGCTACTCAACCAGCAGGGCTCCAATATTCACGCCAAAGTCATCAACGCGGGAACGAGTACGCGGATTGAAGTAGGTACCAACCAATTTAGGCTGCCCAAAGGCGTTGTGTTATCTCAGCCCCCCGTTGCCCTGGTAGTTGAGCGACGGGGCAGTAACTACTTTTTGCAGCCCGCGCCTGCCCCGGGCTTTGTTGCAAATAATCACAGTGGAGACAGGAAAATGTTGACCGCAGAACCCATGAACCTCTCGATGCGACCAAATATTGTATATGTTGAAGGCGCAGCTGCCGGCATGCGCATCAATCCGGAGCAAGCTCGCGTATTAGGGCTCAGAGAAGGCCAGGTAATCAATGCTGTGGTTGCCCAGCGCCCAGAAGGTAACCTATTGCTAGTTGGTAACCAGCAACTACAAATACCCGCGCGGTTGAATCTACCTCAGGGGCCAGCGGCTTTTTTGGTTAGTGTAGTGAATGGCAGTGTGCTCTTGAGTTTAGTTGACCCAAGTAGTGGGAATAAACTTAACCCTAGAGGCGATGCAGATGCCCGATTTGGACGACTATTGGGCCATGCTGGTGGGTTACATTTAGGCCGGTTGTTTTCGCCTGGTTCACTGACTCAGATTTTAGGTTCTACAACGACTAGTGTTGTCGGACAGTCGCTGCAAAACCTTTTGCTAAATTCGCGTGAAATTACGGCACCGATTATTCGCCGGTCAATGGAGAATTTTGGTCTATTCACCGAAAGTGAAATCAGACACACCGGTATGGCACCGGCAAACCAAGGTATTAAATCTGCGCTTATCGGTTTGCGTGCACTCTTTCAGGGCCGTCAACTAGATACCACTCTATTGTCCGGAGCCATAGACGAGCTAGAAGCTCGTCAAATTGAAAGTTTGGCTCAGCAAGTGGCGGGCAAAACGTCTTTGTCTTGGGTAATTCCCTTTGCTGATCAATGGCCCGTGTATATTCGCCTAAGCCAAGACGGTGCAAATGGGATTGCTGAAAGCTCAATGCAAAAGACCTGGTCGGTGGATTTGGAGGCCGGTATTGATGCTCAAACTTCAATGTCAGCGAATATTAGGGTGGACGCTTCCAAGCAGATAGAGGTGCGCATTTGGCTGCCTTCCGCAGAGCTGTTTACTATTGCTCAAGCTAATCGAGAAGAACTCGTTGCGCGGCTGCGCGAACATGGTGTGACGCTGGTGACTTTGAGCATTTTTCCAACATCGAGAATTCCGATTACCGATGATGTGCCAGAGCAACGTGTGGGGCTCAACATTGATGCATAAATCTAATGATAAAAACGGCTGGAACAACCCTAGACAGGGCGACAGTGTGTTTATAGACGGTAACCACAGCGAAAAGAAAGCAGTGGCCCTAATGTATGACCAAGTGCGAGCGCCAATTGTAAAAGCCAAAGGTAAGGGTGCTTTAGCATGGCAAATTATTGAAATCGCTAAGCGCCATGATATTCACGTGGCTGAAGACCCAGTGCTGGCCGAAACTTTATCTTATTTGAAATTGGAGCAAGAAGTGCCTGAAGAGGTGTATCAATCGGTGGCTACAGTACTGTCGTGGGCTTATTGGTTGAAAGGCAAGGTGCCCGAAACTCAAGAGTGATAAAGAACTAGTACAGGGGCTGTCGCTTGCGCTTCATTTTGCCCATTTTGTCGTAGAGGTTGCTTGAGTTGTCAGTACTTCTCTTGGTTAGGGACGCTAGCACAGTCCTTACCACTTCAAGCTGGCGCTTAAGTAAAAGGTCGTTGCGAATATGCGCTTCTTTACATTCGCTGATTAAGGTTCTGGCCTCGTTCCATAAGGGTTCATCGGCAGCGAATGCTTCAGCGTCGCCACTCGGCCAAGTACCCTCCAACTGCTGGAGTAGTTCTACTTTTTTGATCTGCACGCTTTCCAGGTGCTCGAGATTTTTTTCTGATAGCGCAATAAATTCCTCTTCTAAAGTGTTTTTTAGAAGGGTGCCGACAGCAATGACGTCGGTTATGGCCTCTACATTAGACATTTAATCAGTTTTCTAGATTAACCGTTCTAGTTCTGCAAAGTTCTCAGCAATTCGGCGAGCGTCGAGGGGGAAATTGCCGGACTCAATGGCTTGGCGCATTTCTTGTACTTTAGCCTCATCGAAACTAGCAGTTCCTTCTCCGGCACGAATCTCGCTACTCAAAGTAACCTCTACGCTGGCGGAAGGTTCACTGGCATTGGCAACACTTGCATTTGTGTCAGCAGTCGGTTGTGCGGTGGTTTTCGCTGCTCTGTTTGCAGCAACCCCAGCACTATTTGATGAATTTATACTATCAACCATGTTTCGCTCCTGAATAAGCGTATTAAATCTATATAAGAAGGCAATCGACACAAAGTCGCAAAACTTTAGCCATTTTACCCTGTTTAATCAATTGTTTAGAGAATTTACCTACCATTTTGTCGCCAAAGTTTTGGCCCTGCTTGGGCCTGTAACAATTGCCGAAACTCTGCGTTGACTCTCGGTGTTCAGTAAACGCACTTGTTCGCCCAAAAAACCGTCTTCTAAAGCCACGACTTCGGAAGAAATTGCATAACTTAAGCCCTGTGAAAGAAGGGCAACCTTTTCGCCTCGTCTAATCAATTTGCCTTTGGTCAAATCTCGTTTGCGCAAAATATCGCCTGGGTGAAGTAATTTGCTGGCTGCCAAGTTCGCAAGGTTGGCTGTAGAGGTAAGCGCGTCCCTAGGAACGTTCGCGGCCCGCTGTTCAATCCTAACGGCTTTTGCTGTGAGCAACGTTCCAGCTGGCAATGCTCTTGTCACCACTAAAACCTCTCTTGGCTCTGCTAGGTCGTTTCTAGTAATAATGTGGCCGGGGCGCATTGTCCGCAGAGAGAACCATTGCGCAGACGGCTTAAGGGAATTTATCGATCCCTGTGGGGTGCGGTTAGGGGGAAGTTGCGTAACCTCAATATCTTGAGCGGTTACCCTTTTACCTGCCTCAATAATCTTGTTCGGTGTCAGAACGCTGACAAGAGCTACTTCTGTTGACAATTTTGCGGTGGCTTTGGCCCGGATAAACCGTGACCAGTCATTATCTAAACAGCTGGCTTTCACCATGAATGCAGATCTGGGCTTGGTCAACGAAGTGCTCGTAGAGAAAGTGAACTTTGCGCACTGGGGTACTTTCAGGCGCCGGTCTTGTATGGAAAAAGAGTAAACATCTGGCGCGCCGAACTGATCTTTTGACCAGCTATCAATTTGCTCACCAAGGTTCGCTATTGCACCTGAGTTATCTGTTGGCGTTGCGAAATTATTCGACGATAGAGTGATACCGGCCAGAGCAAGAGCAACACTGGTTAAGGACCGCATTGTTAATTTTGCCCGGGGTCCGTGCTTGTAAGTTTTAACGACTGTCTGTTTTGCGATGATCATTGCTACCAATTCCGTTTTCGGCTTTTTCTTTCTACATGCAATGAAGCTATGCAATGAAGGTGCCAGCCTTTTTTGAACCAGTAATTGTTGGCCAACTAATTATGAAATAGCGCAGGGATACATGCAGTTTCCCCCAGCTGACCCAGTCCCAGTGGAGTTCTCTTTGCAAAAATTTTACCTCAAAAAATCCGTTTCCTTATAACGGCTCTCACTTAAAGAGACTGTAGTAGTCAATTTCTCTACGGCTATGGCGTGACGAGTTTCTGACAGTCGGCAAATTTCGTCCGAATGCGGACAGCTGTGACCGGTGAAAAATAGCCGCTTTAACGGCAAACCCAGCAAAACAGGCGAAAAAAGGCGTGTATGAAGGAAATCAAAAAGTTGGCACAGCAATTGCTTTGTCAGAAGTGTGACGAAAGATGGCGGAGTTAACCCTCATCTTATAAGTCGAACGTAAGTTGTAAAACTTTAGGAAAGATTGAATTTTCTTTTTAGATGGGACGAAAAAGTTAGATGAATATTTTAGATAACGTTTTTGGTGTGCATGAAACAGCAATTGGGGTGCGTCAACGGCGCCTTAGCCTTTTGGGCGAAAACATTGCTAATGCAGACACTCCTAACTACAAAGCAAAGGATGTTGATTTTAAAGCATTGATGGATAACGAACGTGCGATGTCGACGCGGCGCACTCACGAGTCGCATATAGATCACATGGGTGGATCTAGAAACGGTTTGGTCTATCGCGTACCAAACAACCCTGCTGCAGATGGCAACACTGTTGAATTGAACTATCAGCAAGCACAGTTTGGTAAGGAATCAGCGCGATATACAGCAACATTGCAATTTCTGGAAAACAGAATTGGCGGAATTAAACGAGCGCTTCGCGGCGAATAAAAAATATTTAAACAAGTAGGTTAGGAAAATGTCATTACTAATTAACACGAATGTACCGTCATTAACGGCTCAACGCGCCATCGCAGGTTCTCAAAATGAGTTGACCACTGCAATGGAACGACTTTCTACTGGATCAAAGATCAATAGCGCATCTGACGATGCAGCGGGCTTGGCGATGTCTCAGCGTATGACAGCTCAGATCCAAGGCCTGAATATGGCTATCAAGAACTCCAGCGATGGTATAGCAATGACCAAATCTATCGAGGGTGCCATTGCTGAGGTGTCGGACATGCTGCAAAGAATGCGTGAACTATCCATTCAAGCTGCAAACGGAACCAATAGCGCATCGGACAGAACATATCTGCAGGACGAAGTGAACTTACTGATTCAGGAAGTTACAAGAATCTCTGCGAACACTCGCTACAACGGATCTCTTATTTTAGATGGCACGTTTATTAACAAGCAACTTCAAGTTGGTATTGAGGAAGGAGAGCATATTACGTTCTCCGTTGACTCAATCGCTGCAAAACAAATTGGCGCGCATACGCTTGTTGGTAACGGTGTGAATCCAGAAACCCCGGGAGCCACTCCCCCGAATAATCCTTTGACCATTGCCGAAGATATTGAAATTTTTGGTTACCTTGGATCTAAGGTCGTAGAGTCCTCTACCGAAGACACCTCAAAAGAAGTGGCAGAAAAAGTGAACCTACTGACCGCTGAAACAGGTGTAAAAGCTTATGCCAAGACTTATGCAGCGTTGTCGTCAGGGGACACCACAGCCCGCACATACAACATCAAGATTAATGGTTATCAAACAGGCAACTTTATTATTTCTAATACTGACGTTGGCGATGCTGTAGACGCAGTAAATCGCGTCTCCGGCTCCTCTGGGGTCACCGCTAAAGTTGAGAACAATAAAGTAGTTCTCTTTGATGCGGACGGTGATGACATCACTATTGAAAATACCAAGACTGGCGCCGAATTTGTCGACCTAGTTGTTGAGAAACTGGGTGAGGACGGTTTAGTTAGTAATGTCGTCGGACAGCCGATAAGACTCGGTGAAGGTGCGACAAGCACGAATACACTCGCGACATTTACCCAAGATACCGGTGTTGTAGCGAATTACTCAAGCTTAACGCACACAATGACAGATGGAACTACTACCTTGAGCTTTGATCAAGGAGCCAGTGCTACGGACGCCACCCTCCAGGCAGGCTTTAGAGCGGCTGAGGGATACGCTAACTTCAAATACGATATCGCCATTTCAGGAACAACAGTCACGTTTACCGCCCGTGAACCCGGGGTGATCCAAACTGCAGAAGAGCCGAAGCTAGTAGCAGATGCCGCTATTACAGATGAAGCTATTGTTGCAACAGCTGGAGTTGCCGGCGTTGCAATGGACGCTACGCGTGTCTCAGGCACTCTAAAATTTGTTTCTGCTAACTCTTTTTCTGTCGAGCAGGCTGCAAACCCGGCAGGTAACACTGCGTATTTCGCTGCAGGCTCACAGACAGCCGCCTTGGTTGACCTAACTCAGGTCAAGATAAGCACAGAAGCAGGCGCTAGTGACGCAATTTCGATAATCGATGCCGCCTTGGACAAAGTTGCTCAGATGCGCTCTGACCTTGGTGCTATCGAAAATCGCATGGAACATACAATCTCAAATTTAATGAATATCGC